>NZ_JACBGN010000045.1 GCF_013401435.1 Streptomyces sp. BR123 | reverse complement strand
CGCCCGCACGCCCGCCGCCGACGTCGCAAGGCCCCGCCGCCGCTCCCCTCCAGGGCCGCCGAAGCAGTACGTGCAGCTCAGCCCCGGCGGTCAAGGCCCGCGACGTTCGGCAACCTTCCTGGCCAGGTCCCCGGGTCTGGAAGCCGACCGGAGTGCGGCCACGGCGCGCCCGTGGGGGCTCAGGCCGGCTCGGCCCGACATGGCTGAGCCGAGGGCGGGTTCCGTCGCGGTGAGCTGTCCGCCGGTGGTCTGATGCGGGCCAGGGGCGGCTGCCGTCGGTCGTGCGTCCTCGGAGGGATACTGATCGTCACGGCCGCCGCCACCGCGCCCGTCCGGAACGCGGGTCGGACAGTCGGCGGCGCACACCATGGTCGATGTCTGCGACGGGAGTCGTACATGAGCACCGCGAAAGACCTGTTCATCATCGCGATGGACCCGGAGTCGGAGCACCCTGTGGGACAGGGCGACCTGTCGCTCGCCCTCGCTGGAGCGGAGCTCATCGACCTGATCGGGGCGGGGGCCGCCACCCTGGACGGCGACCGCATCGTGCCGGGCGAGGCTCCGGTCCCCGCCGATGGCCTCCTGGCCGAGGCGGCGTCGGCCCTCACCCGCCGGACGCCCTACGAGCGGGTCGAGGACTGGTTGTGGCGGCGGGGCCGCGACCTCGCCGCTGCCTATCGGGCCGCCCTGGAGGAGGACGGGCAGCTCACGCGCACGCGCGGCGGCCGCTCGCCGTTCCGGGCCGACCGTGTGGAACCGGCCGACACGCCCGACCGCCGGCGTGCCGTCGACCGTCTGGAACGGAACGAGCCCGTCCTCGCCGTCCTCGCCTCGGCCGTGGGTCTCGACGACGGACGGTCCGGGGCCGAACCCGAGCCGGACCCCGGCGACGAGGTGGTGACGACCGTCCTGGCCGTCGTCCACGACGCGGTGATGGAACTGGAGGCCGTACGCCAGAGGCGGTCCCTCGAGAGCGCGGCCTTCGCCAACGTCTGGCGCGCACCCTGACACGACCGTCGGCGGGGTGTCCGGTGCCGCCCACGGTGGGGAAGGCGGTCGCGGCCCGCGGCCGCGGGCCGGTCCGGAACGGCGGGCAACCCCGTGGTGGCACCGACACCGGTTCCCGGCCTGCGACCGCACGGCCCAGCAGCGGCACGCAAGGGCCTTCCTCCCGCCGACATGCGCACTCCGAGCGGGAGATGAGCACCCGAACCCCCCTGCTACGGTGGGCCGATGGCATCGATCAAGCAGTTCCAAGTCACCTTCGACTGCACAGAACCTGAGCGCGTCGCTCGCTTTTGGTGTGAGGTGCTGGGATACGTCGCACCGCCGCCGGAGGGCTTTGCCACGTGGGACGAGTTCGATCGCTCACTGCCCCCTGAGGACCGGGGTTCCTGGTTCGCGTGCACTGATCCCTCAGGTGTGGGCCCGCGGCTGTACTTCCAGCGCGTTCCCGAAGGCAAGGCCGGCAAGAACCGGCTGCATCTGGACGTGCGGGCCGGCACCGGACTCGTGGGTCAAGAGCGCCTGGCCACGCTGGAGGCCGAGTGCGCACGACTGGTCGCGCTCGGTGCGGTACGCGTGCGGCTCCTGCCCGCCGATGACGAGAACGAGTCGTGCATCCTGATGCAGGACGTCGAGGGCAACGAGTTCTGCCTCGACTGAGCATCCTCGGAGCCGGCGGGGCGGGGAGGCCGGCAGGGCGCCGGCGGCGAGCCGGCCGGCGAGGGCCGGGGCGAGGAGGAGGGCCCGCCCGCGCCGGCGGCCTCTTTCGAGCTGACCGGGCGCATGCAAGGCCGCCTGCGGAGGCTCACCCGAGCACGAGCGGCAGGTCCCGCCACAGTCAGATGCGTACTGTGCCCCGATATAGTGCCTTCTGTGATCAGGCCAAGACGGTCGAGCCGCCGACGCCCTCTCCATGGCGGTCAGTGGGATGCCGCCCTGCTCTCACCGGTGATCGTTACCGTCCTCATCACCGCCTTGGCGTTCTCCACACCGAGGGAGTTCGCCTTCAGCCGCCTCCTGCCTGCCGCACCCGCCCTCGCTGCCGCGATGTGGCCCGTGCTCCCCACCGTCTTGCTGGGGACGTTCTGCCTGCTGATCATGATCGGCCTGAGCTTCGCCTACACCGACCTGGGGACCCCCTACACGGCGGCTGCGATCATCGCGGTCACCTTGGCGGCCGCCTACGCAAGCCATGTCCGGCTCCAGCGGGAGAAGACGCTCCTCCATGTCCGGCTCGTCGCCGACGCGGCCCAGAAAGTACTGCTGCGCCCACTGCCGCACCGCATCGAGGACGTCGAGATCGAGGCGCTCTACCTGGCGGCCCAGGAGCAGGCCCGGATCGGCGGAGACTTCTACGAAGCAGTCGGCACCCCGTTCGGGGTCCGGCTGCTCATCGGCGACGTGCGCGGCAAGGGCCTGTCCGCGGTGGGGACGGCCTCAGCGGTGACCAACAGCTTCAGGGAGGCCGTGTACGACGAGCCCGACCTGAGGGGCGTCGTCCATCGCCTGGAGGCCAGCATCTCCCGCCACAGCTCGGCGTTCCCCGCCCTGGACCTGCCGGAGCGCTTCGCGACCGCTCTCATCGCCGAGATCCCGCACGGCGGAGGCCGAGTCAGGATTCTCAACTGCGGACACCCCCCGCCCCTCCTCGTACGACGCGGCCAGATCCGTGTCGTGGAGCCCACCATCGCGTCTCCGCCCCTCAACCTCGCCTCGCTCATCGGAGACCACTACTGCGTCGACACCCTCGTCTTCGCCCCGGGCGACCAGCTGCTGCTCTACACGGACGGTGTCACGGAGGCCAGGGGGCGTGACGGCGAGTTCTTCCCACTGCCGCAGTGGATGCGCCAGCAAGGCCCGACACCGCCCCGAGACCTGCTCGACCGGCTTCATCGGGCCCTGGTTCGCTACAGTGACGGAAGGCTCGACGACGACATCGCGGTGCTTGCCGTGCGGTGCGCCACCGTCCAGGCCCGGGAACAGCCCGGACGGGCGTCGGGAAAGCAGTGGTCGGACTCGCAGACCGGAAACCGGCCCTGCAGCCCGGAATGACAGCCCCCGCGGCCGGTGCACGATCACGGTGAGCCGGGTTCCCGCTTCGGCCGCGGCCCGCCGACGCGGTCCGGCAGTGGATGGCCGGGGCCTTGCGTGCTACTGCGACCGGATCCGCCGGACCACCACCCTCAGCCTCGCCAGCGCCGCCGCGGTTCCGGCGGCGACGGGAACGAGAGGCCAGAACGCGGGGCGGTTCCCGAAAGCCGCGCACACGATGAGCACGAAGACGGCCGCCACTGCGACGAGGAAGCCGAGCACCCAGGGCCCGGACCTGTCCTGCCGCTCCAGCCGCGCCCGGCCGTCACGGCAGGCCAGGTGCGCGCAGGCGGCCACGGCGAGGGCGATCAGATACCCCATGACCAGGGGGTACAGCACGAACAGTGGGATGTCCCACCCGCCGGCGTGCCAGCCGGGCCACACGTCACGCCCGTCGACTTCCACGACCCGCCCGTGCCACAGGCCCGCCGTCACCCGCTGTCCCTCCCGAAGGCCGTGTGCGGCAGCGTCCGGGACGCCGTCCACCGTCGTCAGCTCATCGCCGACACGCAGTTCGACCGTGTACTCGGTGTGAACGATCCAGTTGCCGCTGCCGCCGTCCTGGCCTCCGCCGGCTCTCCCCGACTCCGTGTGCGACGTCAGCTTCGAGACGGTGGCCTCGGCCGTGCGCAGCGAGCCGTTCGACCGCGCGAGTGCCACGGCCGTCTCCTCATACGTGCGCACGGCGAGAAGCAGGATCAGGGCAGCCATGACGAGGCGGAACACCGCGCTCACCACACGGGCTCCCACCGTCCGGGTCCTCCTCGGGTCCGGTCCCGTCAGTGCGGCCGCGTCTCTGGTCGGTTCCTCCATCCCACCCCCCACCTTCACTGCGGGGCCAGGCGAAAGCCGCCCCACAGGAACACACGCCGCGCATGTGCCCATGGTTGCGGGCCGATCGAGTGCACCGGAGCGTTGCACGGCACGGCACAGCTCTCATGCGCAGTGCGACGCCGTGCCCCGGTGCTCGGTCGGCCGGGTCGCCTGGTCGACCCCCGCCACAAACGGTGCTCGAGCGCCCGCCCGCCGGGACCACACGCGGGCGGGCGCGGCCGACAGGGTCGGCCACGGACGGGGAAGGAAGGCGTCGGCGCTTACCGCCAGATGACGGCCCGCCAGCGAACCGGCCAGTTCTTCGAGCTGCCCACGTTGCCCGCAACACTGCCGGTGGCGTTGATCGCGATCGGCTGCGTCCTGTCGACGCCGGCGGGAAGGGGGAGCGCGGTGACCCGTCCTTGCGCGTCCCATGTCACGGCACGCTCGTCGGAGGTGCCGACGCTCGTCCCCGCATCATTGATGCCCTTGACGAAGGCTCGGCCCGTGCCACGCAGGACTTCGAGCTCAGTGGTGTCGTTTCCGTCCCATCTCACGGCGCGGTCTTTGACGTTCGCCACCACGACGTCGACGTTGTTGCCGGTCGCTGAACGCGCCCCCTCGCCCTGGGACGGCAGGGCCTTGACCTTCTTCCCGAGTGAGGCACGGACAGCCTTCCACGCCCCGGCCTCGTCGGTCGCCCGGCCGATCACCGTACCGCGGTCGTTTATCGCGGTCGGCTCGCTGTACGAGCCCCCGAGCGAGCCGAGGTCATGGACTCGGCCCGCGATGTCCCAGCGTACGGCTCGGGTCTTCTCTCCGGGCACGTACACGTAGCCGGCGATCTCGCCCCACTCGTTGATCCCCGTGGCCATGCCTCCGTCCGCCTGCGGAGGCAGGCGCAGGACGGTCGCCCGGCCGTCGGCGCCCCAGCGCACGGGGCGCGTATGACTGTCCGTCGAGAGATGCCCGACGGCCACGCGGGAGTTGTTGATGTCCTGGGCCTCGCCGTTGACGTAGCCCGATGGCTGCTCAAGCCGGGTGAGAACACCTGACGCGTCCCATCGGGCGGCATGCCGTACACCGTCCGGTGCGGTGGTGAATCCGGCCACGGTGCCGTCTTCGACGATCTTGACCGCGTGGCCGCCCTTCCCTCCGCCGACGGCCTGCAAAGGGGTGAGGGAGCCATCGGCACCCCACCGCACGAGATAACCGTCCTGGTTCTCGTCCAGGGAGAGCCCCACGACATCCCCGGCGTCGTTCACCGCCTGAGCCGAACTGTTGGTGTGGCCTGCCAGAAGCGGCAGTTCGTACATCGAGACGCCGGCGTCGGAGGACGCGGACGGTGCCACCATCACGGACAACATCGCGGAAAGGACCACGGGTATCAAGAAGATCTCCCCTGTCTTCTCGGACTGATACGGCGCCGGACCCCGAAAGGGCCCGGAGAAAACGCTTCGTGAAGGACTCGGCGGTCGAGGCCGACGGTGTGGGGGCATCAAGGACGGCAGACGCCGGGCCTCGATGCCCCACCTGCCGGATTCCGGCAGTCGGCGGTGTCGTCGAGGCTAGAGGAAGACGTACAGAGCCCAGCCCTTGGCGCCCTTGTAGACGCAGCCGTGCTCCCCGACGATCATGGAGCCTGCTTCATAGCACTCCTCGCTGGTTCCGTAGTACCCGACGAGTATGGGCGCCGTTGCTGCGACGGCCGTTTGCTTTGCGGGGCCGACCGGGGTGGCGGCGGAGGCGCTGTGCACGCCTCCGAGAAGCGCCAGTGCCAGCACGGCGCCGGCGGTCCAAGCGTGGGTACGCATATGTCCTCCCTGGTTGATGACTGCTTTGCCGACTTCGACGTCGGCTTCTCGGCAAGCTCAGGCGGGCAGGCGGAACCATGCCTGTGTGCCGCCGTGGTTGCAGACGTGCTGCCGGACCTCGCGTCGGCTGCCCCCGCCGGCCCCGGCGTCGTCCAGGCACAGGCCCGTCGAGGCGTTCTTCATGACCACCGCGCCGCCGCCGACGTCGACCAGTTCCCAGCGTTCGAGGGTGCCCCCGCCGCAGAACTGCTGCGTGGCCAGGGAACCGGCCCAGTTGCCGTGGGCGCTGACACACTTGCCGGAGTGGCGGGGCTGCAGCCGGGTGGTGGTGTCCGCACCGGTGAACTGCGAGACGAACTGCTGATTCAGAGCCCGCTTGCAATCGAATTGCTGAATGACTGCATTCGTGTACTGCGATTCGCCCCGGACGTCCAGGCATTTTCCGGTGACGGAGTTGAGGTACTGGTGCGCGCCGCCGGGAACGGCCGCGGGCTGAGCGGCTTGCGCGGAGGTGATGCCTCCGGCAAAGCAGGCCGAAGCGGCGGCCAGGGCCAAGGCGGCCGAGCGCAGACGGAACACGGATGATCGCACCACAGGAACTCCAGATCCTCATCATCACTTCGGCGGTCACAAGAACGGCAGACGACGTGCCGGCCGAGACCGGCATACCTGCCGAGTCGCGCGCGGTTGTTGTCGTCGTGTCCGAGGACAGCCTTGACGCCAAGAAAAGTAGTGGGATCCACTGAAGGCTCGGCACCCGTCCATTTGGGCGGGTTGCGGCGGGGGACTGCATGCCACGGGGGGGACATGGGGGTACAACGTGCGCGGAGGTGGGCCGTCCTGGCCACAGGGCTCTTCAGGATTGCGCACCTCGTCTACGCGACCAGCGTGGTCGTCAAGGATCCGTACGACATCCGGGCCCTTGCACTCCTCGTCGCAGTGGGCGTCATCACGGTGGTCTTGTACGCGTCGGCACTCAGACATGGCCGGTTCGCTCCTCGCCTCGTCTGGGCCGATGTGCTGGTGACCGGCTGTGCGCTCCCTTGGATCGCGGTCGCCGCGATCTCTGAGGGGCCGGCCGTGGAGCCGCATGGCTGGCTGATGGTTCAGGGGCTGTCGGCCGCTACGGCCGCCGTTGTAGGCCTCAGCTGGCGAGAGGCGGTCCTGTCGGTCGCCCTGCTGTTGACGACATCCGTGACCGTTCACCAGGCGGTGCCGGGGTCGGAGTGGACGGGAGTCCTTGACCACATCGGCGCAGTGCTGGTGGTTGTGTTCTGGACCGGTGCGGGCTGGTGGTACCTGTGGCGCGAGGGATCCATGATGGACGCCGCGCAGGAGCGGGTGGTCGCCACCGAGGCCGCTCTGGCACGGCAGGCCGAGCGGACGACACATTTTGCGGCGCTTCACGACACCGTGCTCGCCACCCTGACCACCATCGCCGGCGGACAGGTCGACGCCAACGCACCGTCCGTCAGAGACCGTTGTGCCCGCGAGGCGGCTTACCTGCGGCGGCTGGTCCAGCTCGGAGACACCCCGCCGCATCACGAACGCGTCCACAACGCGGAGCGCGGGCCGCTCGTGAAAGGCGCAGCGAACACCGGGGCCGTCCTTGAGGAGGCCGTCCGCTCCGCGGAAAGTCTGGGACTGACGATCCTCGCGCAATACCACGCTGTGCCGGACCTGCCCAGGGAGGTCGCCGAATCCCTGGCCGCCGCAGTGACCGAGGCGTTCAACAACGTGCGCAGGCATGCGGGAACGGACCTGGCCTACCTCACTGTCGTCGGAGGCTCGGCGGGGGTCGAGGTGACCGTAGCCGACCAAGGCATCGGCTTCGACTCCTCCAGGGCCGGCCACCGCGACGCAGGTACCGGACTACGCCGTTCCATACACGGCAGACTGGCCACCGTCGGAGGCTCGGCAACCGTGGACAGCCGGCCCGGTGAGGGCACCGTGGTCGAACTGCGGTGGCCGAAATGATCGAGATCGCGGTGGTCGACGACGACCGGATGCTGCTGGACGGGCTGCGTGCCTGGCTGTCCCGCCAGGAACAGCTGCGCCTCCTCGGGACCGCGGCCACGGTCGCCGAACTGCTCGCCGGGCCCGCGCGGCGAGCCGAGGTCGTGCTCCTGGACCTGATGCTGCGGGACGGAACCGTGCCGGAGACGAACGTGCGACGCGTACGGGCAGCGGGGAGCAAAGTCCTGATCATCAGCACGGTGGCCGACCGTGCCAGGGTCGTGGCGGCGGTGGCGGCCGGAGCCGCGGGCTACGTGACCAAGAACCACGCCCTGGAAACCCTCGTCGAGGCCGTCAGAACCGTGGCTGCCGACGGCACGGCCCATTCCCCGGAACTTGCCTTCGCCTGGGCCAATGACACCAGTCCGACCCGGCCGCACTTGACGCCCCGGGAACGGGAGGTCCTGCGCGACTACGCGTCCGGACTGACCTTGAAGGCCACCGCCCGCCGCGCCGGGATCAGCGTCAACACGGCGAAGTACTACCTGGACCAGGTGAAGGAGAAGTACCGCCGGGCAAACCGTGCAGCGTACACGAAAACTGAACTGGCCCAACGGGTCCATGAGGACGACTTGTACTACTGACCGCCGGCGCGGCGGAGCCGCCCGACGCCGGTGGGGCGGAGAAGCCCTGGACGGCCGCGAACTCAGCCGGCAGTCGGCCTCGCCGTCCCTGCGTACTCGTCCGGTGCGCTCCGTCGTCCCTGGCCGACGCTGTGGCGGGCCGAACAGAAAGCAGCCGCGACACGGCTTCCTCCTTCGATTCCTGGGCTATCCGGGCGCCGGTCGGCTTCTCATGGGGGTACGAGTAATCACAATCGGTGAGATTCCGCCGCCCCTGAGGTGACTCGCCCCATAGGAGCCACATCACATACGAAGACGGCTAGTAGGTTTCGAGCCCCGGGGGTCCTCGAAGAGTGCTCCCTGCCTGTACGGATTCCTGCCGGTTCGTCGACACGACACGCTGACGGTACCCTCCTGCGAGGGCCTGTAGTAGACGGGGGGCTTTGCCAGGGCGGCGGCGGCCTGGCTAACTGGTGTTGTCGCCGAGGCGGCCGGGGCGCACAGCCCCCCGCCGGGACGAACCCCTCTGCTTCGCGTGAGTGGCTCACGCATGTCTTCGGCATGCCGCGACCGACCTCGTTCCCTACGGAAGGCTTTCCGTGTCCCACTCCGTCATCCGCCGCATCGCCGCTTCTAAGAAGACCCTCGCGGGTACCGTGATCGGCCTTGCCGCCGCCGGTTCCATGCTGGCCGCCGTTCCGGCCCAGGCCGCCCCCACGAGCGCCAAGGCGATCGCCCAGCAGATGATCAAGGACCCGGCGCAGTTCGCGGCCTTCAACAACATCGTTTCCCGCGAGAGCGGCTGGGACCACACCGCCACGAACGCGTCCTCCGGCGCGTACGGCCTGGTCCAGGCCCTGCCGGCGTCGAAGATGGCCTCCGCCGGTGCCGACTGGAAGACCAACCCGGCCACCCAGATCAAGTGGGGCCTGGACTACATGAACGAGCGCTACGGCTCCCCGGTCGAGGCCTGGAACTTCTGGCAGACCCACCACTGGTACTGAGCCACCAGCGGGTGGCAGGCGCACGCAGACGCTCGGCCGGGACTTCCCGGCCGAGCGTCTTTCGCGTACGTGGCCGCTGCAGCCGCCGAAAGGCAGCCTCCCTGGTACCGGGATCCCCACCATCCACGCGACGCGAACCCGTCCGGTGCACATGCCGAAAACGTCGCCCGGCCGTCTTCAGAGGAGAAACCGCGCCACCCGATGCGGCGTGGCCGATCCCCTCCGGCCGGCGGGCACGCGGTGTCCTATTGGAAGATCGCCATTGCCTGGACCTCCAGAACCCCTTCGTCCGACTTCCATTCCTGGACCTTGCCCAGGCAGTGGGCCGAGAAGGTGCCCTGCGGGACCTGGATCCGCAGTCCCTCCGTGGCGCACGTGAGGCGGACGCGAGGCTCCCCGGAGGGGTCGGCCGTGTCTCCGTAGGGGGCGAGGAAGACGGTGGAGCCGGCCCCCTCCGCCTCGTTGCCGGTCGTGCGGAACCGGCCCCGGATCAGGACGAAGCCCTCGATGTCGCCCAGCCGGACGGAGCCCTGCGCGGCGGAGGCCGTCCGCAGCAGCGAGGTGCTGCGTGTGACGGACCGGCTCGGGAGGTCGACGTGGACGATGACGTGCTTGTCCTCCAGAACCTTCATGATCACGCCGATCACCGAGATCGGTTCCGCGACCTCCATATAGCGGCTGACGATCTCCTTGTTCTCCTTGTGGCCGCCGTCCGCGCCGACACCGAAGACCTTCGCGCGCATGGTGCCGTCCTTGCCCTCACTCGTGCGCTGTTCGACCTCCTTGCGCAGGGCGGCCGTGTAGCCGCTCATCTGGTAGTGGTCCATCACCGTCTTGTCGTGCAGGTAGAAGCAGATGCCGTCGGTGATGCCCCCGGCGGCAGCCCGCCGGGCGCGGAAAAGCCGCACCGACGCCACTGCGAGGAGCGCCGCGAGGCCGGCAAAGGTTGCCGCCCACAGCAGCATCCAGGGCCACCAGACGGCCCACCATGCTTCACTCGTGACACCCACGGATCTCCTTGAAGGCATTGAGAAGGGACTGCCCGGTGGCATCGGCCATGTGCCCGCCGGTGGCCTTGGCGGCCCGGTCGAGCTCCCGTGCGTCGGCCTCGCCGTACCGGACGGTGTACGTGCGGATCGCACGGGCGGCCGGCGGGAGGGCGGCGTACCGGGCGAGGAAGGTGTCGAGGCTGATCCCGGCATTGTTCTCCCCGTCCGTCATGAGCACGATCGAGACGCGCTGCCCGGGGACCTTCGCCGCGGCGTCGGCCGCCGTCCGGTAGGCGTGGTCCAGGGCCGACCACACGGCGGTGCTCGTGTCGAAGCCGTCGTCTGCGACCATGCCGCGCAGCCGCTCCAGATCGGCCGGTCCCGTGTACGTCACGCTGCGCTCGTCCAGTACGCGGCCGCCGAAGCGCACCACCGTGACGGTCTCGCCGACGTGGAACCGGGTGAACTTGCCGGATCCGGAGTCGTCGGCGCCGCTGAGTCCGTTCATCGTGGCGCGGAGGTTCGCGTTCCGCTCGCCGCGCATGGACCCGGAGAAGTCGAGCAGGAAGATCACCCGGGTTGTCCCACCGCTCTTCGCGCTGCCGTAATCGGCCAGCAGGCGGTCGACGACCGCCTGGCTGTCGGGGAAGTAGAGCGCGTTGCCGAGCGGGGCGCGCAGGCCGGGGACGCGGGTGATGTCGGGGTCGACCGGTCGCCGCAGCGTACGATCCATGATCTTCTGCTGCACCGGTCCGCTCCGGAGCCAGGACGCCAACCGGTCGTATGCGTTCCGCTTGGCCGGGTCGAGCAGCATGAGCGGGTAGTCGGACAGCACAATGCCGTCCTTCGGGTAGACGATCTCCAGGGGAGTGCGCAGGGTGCCCGCGCGGTTGAGGGAGAGCAGCTCGGATTCGTAGGTGATCAGGGCGTCGAGGCCCTCCTCACCCCGTACGTACGCGTCGGCGAGTTGCCCGGAGGAGTCCTCGGCCAGCGCGTGTCCGGCGAAGAATCCGCGCAGCCGGTCGCAGGAGACGTCCTCGGGGCGAAGCGCTTCGCCTCTGCCCGCGGCGGCGGTCGCGACGCCCACCAGCGCGGAGAGTCCGCTGTTCGACCTGCGGGGGTCGGCCATGGCGTACTTCAGCGTGCCGGCCGCCGCGGCGTCGGCCAGGTCCGCCCAGGACAGCTGTCCGTCGGGGGTCGCCTGCCGCAGCCGCTGCGCCACCCCGGGCTTCATGCCGACGACGACGGGGGAGCGCATGATGCTCGTCGACAGCGGGCCGTCCACCTGCCGTCCGCTCTCCTTCCGCAGCAGCTCGAAGGGGCGGGAGGAGGAGAGCCAGGCCACGTCGTGCCGGTAGCGGTCGGAGGTCAGGGAGGCGGCGGCTTCGACGGTGCCCTGGTAGTCCATCGTCAGCGTGATGCCGGTGTCCCGGCGCAGGTCGTCGAACAGGGGCTGCATGTCGGCGAGTTCGGAGCTGGCGAGCACCCGCAGGGTCACCGGCTCGCCCCTGCCGGGGGAACAGCCGGGGAGCGTGGCCAGCACCCACAGGCAGGCCAGCGTGAGTGCGGTCAGGGCCCTGCGGCGCCGTCGGCCCGGGTTGCCGCGCGCGGTCACTGTGCCGCATCCGGAAGTTGGGCGGGAGGGCAGTCGCCGACGATGGAGATCATCTGCTCCAGAAAGCGGATCCGGGGTATGGGGGAGCGGGTGTTGTTGCCCCGCAGAGCCGGCACCGGGACCCTCCGCTGGCGCAGGAAGTCCGACAACTGGTCACCGGCGACCTCGCCGGCCGGGTCCAGGATCCGGAAGCCCAGCTCCATCGCACGCCGGCGCAGCGCCGGGTCGCTGACCATGAGTTCGCCGAGCCGGTCGCCCTCGCCGTTCAGGGCGATGAACTGCGGCTGGGTCACGAACTGGGTGGAGGGGTACAGCAGCACCCGCTCGGAGTCGAGCCGCTCGGACTCGGCGCGGTGCCGTACCTGATAGGTCAGGTACTGGTGCTCGTACGCCACGACCACCGGGGCGATCCCCTTCCCCTCAGGCGAGAGGTACGTCTTGAACACGTCGGCGGCGGGCAGGCCCTGCTCCATCAGGTGCTTGACGGACTGTGCTCGGCTGCTGGCCTCCTGATCCGTGGAGGGCACGTCGGGACCGTTGCCGCGCCAGGTGTAGGAGACCAGCGCCAGGTAGGTCCCGGCCGAGTTGGAGCCGCACACGTCGGGGCTCTGTGCGAAGACCCGGTTGGTGTTGGAGATCCCGTGCCGGTCGATGCCGAGGTCGCTCCAGCGCTGGCCCTTGTCGATGCCCTCCAGGAACTTCTGCATGTCCAGGGAGTAGTAGAGCGGCTGGTCCGATCCCTCGGCGGGCAGCGGGGTGGCGATGCCGGCGTCCTGCAGGGTCTCGGCGTACTGCCGGTAGGTCGCGAGCACGATGGGGCTCATGAACGGGCGCTGGACCTTGGCGTACTGCCCGGCCGCCGAGCGCACCCCGGTGATCAGATCGCCGGCCGGCTGGCCGGAGGGGAACACGAAGTCGAAGGCGCCGAGGTCCCGCAGGGCGACCTCGCGCGAGCCCGTATTGGTGATGTGGACCTTGATGCGGTGCTTCAGCAGGATCCGCTGGACTTCCTCATCCTCGAAGAAGTCCCGTTTGGAGGCCATCTTGCCTTCGAGGACGACGACCCGCTCGAAGGGCAGCAGCAGGTTGCCCGACACGGCCAGCGCGGAGATCCCCGTCAGCACTGCAGCCAGCGCGGGCAGGAAGAACAACAGCAGGCCACGCCGCGACCATGCGCCGGACGCCCGGCCCCGTACGGCCAGGCGCGGCTCCTCGACGACAGGTCTCTCCCCGACAACCACGCAAGCCCCCAGCCGTTCGCGTGACCCACCCTGAGGCGACACGGTGCACCGCCCGGCTGACCATTCACGCACACATCACCGAATCCGGCATGACAACCAAGTGAAACCAGCACGGATTCGACTCCCGGGGGCTGGTTTCCGGCCAGACCGGCAGCGCCCTCCACCAGCCGTAGCCGTACACGTAGCCGGCGCCGACGACCGTTTCGCCTTGGAACCTGCTGGTCGCTGTACGGCCTGACCGGCGATCAGGTCGGGGTCGACAGGGAGCCCCTGCGGAAGGTGCTCGGCGAGAACTGCTGAAGGATCACATCAAGAAGGTGGTCAGCTGCGGGCCGCCGTTCGGGCGGCAGTGTCACGTGTTCTTGTCGAGGAAGTCGAGGAGGATCTGGCGGCTGGTCTGGGAAACGAGGCTGCCGTAGACGTCGTCGAAGGCGTGCTCGGCGAAGGGCAGTTCCCGCACGGTCGTGTTCACACCTTTGGCCTGGAGCGAGGCGCCGAAGTCCTTGATGGTTCCGGGGCGGGCACTGCGGTCGCGGTCGCCCACGACGAGCAGGGTGCGCTGCAGGCCCTCTTGGATATCGGTGGTCGGGGAGACCTCGCGGTAGCGCTCGGGGTAGCGGGCAGGCGTGCCGCCGGTGAAGAGTTCTGCGGCCTCACGGCTGCCGGCGACGTCTTCCTCCCACATGTCGTCGACGTCAGTGCCCGGGTAGAAGCCGACGACGGAGAACGGGGGCTCGGGAGTGGGGCCGTCGGCGACCCGTATGGTGCCGTTCTGGAGGCGGTAGGCCGTGCTCATGGCGAGCGTGCCGCCGGCCGACATGCCGCCCAGCGATATGCGGGAAGAGTCGATGCCGTACTCGTCGGCGTGGTCCCGCGTCCAACCCAGGGCGGTCACGAGGTCTTGCGGGGCCTTGTTCCACGTGGGGCGGTCGGGGGTGGCCAGGCGGTAGTCGACCGCGATGACGGCCACACCGTGGTCCGCCAGCCAACGGCCGGTACCCCGCAGGTCGCTCTTGTCGAAGGTGTGGAAGCCTCCGGCATGGGCGAGCACGATGGCCGGCACCTTGCTGCCCCGGCTCTTCTCGGCCAGGTACACGTCCGCTTCGAGCGCCTCGCCGTCAGGGGTGGCATAGATCCGGGTCGTGTCCGGTGCGGCGCCGCCGGAGGAGGCGGGCCGGCTGAAGACCTGGGTGAAGGAGACCTTCGTACCGGCATCGCGCGCGGCGGCGAACTGAATGCCCCCGATGCCCAGGGCGGCGATGGTCGACAGCGCGGTCACTGAGGTGAGGACGCGCCCCCAGCGCACCAAACCGCTACGCCAGGCCAGCGCTCCCAGAGCGGCACCGACCAGAGCGAGGAGCGCCACGTGAAAGGGGTACTGTCCGCCGATGACCGGACCGATGACGCCGGCCTTGGGAATGACGGGGAAGTACGCGCCCAGCGTGATCGCAGCTGTGAGGAAGGCCAGGACTGAGGCGATCAAAGCAAGAACGACGCGTAGGGACCTCGTGATCGCGCCAGGAGGCGAGGCCTGGGAGGCAGGTACCGGGCATGGGGCGGTGGACATGGCGGCGTTCCTTGGAGGTTGGGGCGCGGGAGGACGGCGCCTCCGAACAGGGCTCCTCAAGGTTCGCGTCCAGGGCCGGTGAACTGCGTCCCCCGGAGGAGCCAACCTGCGGCGTAGCCCTCCAGGGCTACGCCGGCCCCCGGAGAGCGATGGGAACTCGTCCGTACCGAAGACGTCTCAGGTGTTCCGTCCGCGAGGACCCGCGAGGTCGGTGCCCTGCGGGACCGGGCGAGTCGGCGAGCCCGTTTCACGGGAGGCGAGGACAGCGGTGGTGGGAGCGTGACCGGCGAGCGCGCGGCGGGTGAAGGCGTCCATGCCGGGCACAACGGGACGCGCCTCAGTGAGCGCCCCGCAACGTCGTGCGCCGCGGCCCCAGCGGCAGACAGACAGTGGCTCGGCGACGAAGGAATCGGCTAGGTGGCGGTTCGGAGCGAGGCGGTCCGGCGGGCGGCGTTCCCAGGCGCGACCAGACCGGTTTCGTAGGCGAAGACGGCGGCCTGGGTGCGGTCGCGTAGCTGCAGTTTGCGCAGGATGCGGCCCACGTGGGTCTTGACCGTCTCCTCAGCGACGACCAACACCTTGGCGATCTCCGCATTGGACAGGCCCTGCGCCACGTGTGCGAGGACTTCGGTCTCGCGGTCGGTGAGGGCATCGATGCGCACACCGGTCGGCTGCTTCGCGCTGGGACTCACGCGGGAGAACTCCGCGATGAGCCGCATCGTGATGTCGGGTGCGAGCAGGGCCTCGCCCCGGGCCACCACCCTCACCGCTTCCGCGAGCTGGATGCCGGAGGCGTCCTTGAGGAGGAAACCGGAGGCCCCGGCGCGCAGTGCCTCGTATACGTACTCGTCGAGGTTGAAAGTGGTCAGGATGAGGATCTTCGTCGAGTTTCCGGGGGTGGACGTGATCCGGCGGGTGGCCTCGATGCCGTCCAGGCCGGGCATCCGGATGTCCATCACGATCACGTCGGGCGCCAGCCCCCCGGCCCGGGCGACGGCCTGCGCGCCGTCCTCGGCGGTGGCAACGACCTCGATGTCGGGCTGGGCGCCGAGCAGGACGGAGAAGGCGTCCCGGACCATGGCCTGGTCGTCGGCGATGAGCACGCGGATGGTCATATGCAGCTCTCCTTGTCGGCGACGGCAACGGCGACGGTGACTGTGGCGGCGGGCTCGGGCACAGGCGCGGGGCAGGCCGGCAGCGCCGCGCTCACCTCGTAACCGCCGTCGGGGGTCGGGCCGACGGCGAGTTCGCCGCCGAGCATGGCGACGCGTTCCCGCATGCCGATGACACCGTGCCCGGCACCGGGTGAGGGGGCAGCCGGGAGTGCGGCGGGCCCGTTGACGATCCTCAGGAGCAATGCATCGCGTGCATAGGTGAGTTCGATGCTCGCCTTGGCACCGGGTGCATGGCGCAGCACGTTGCTGAGGGCTTCCTGGATGATGCGGTAGGCAGACAATTCCACGCCCGGGGGCAGATGACGGGCGGCGCCCTCGATCCGGGTGGTGGTGCGGAGGCCGGCAGCTCGCACATTGCCGAGCAGCCCGTCGAGCTGCGCCAGGGAGGGCTGGGGGCTGGTGCCGGTCGTGCTGTCGCCGGGACCGTTCGACCGCAGGAGGCCGAGCATCTGGCGCAGTTCGGCCAGCCCCTCCAGCGCGTTGGCGCGAATCGAGGCCAGCTCGGTGATCAGTGCCGCTGGTGGGGCCTGAACCCGATAGGGCGCGGCATCGGCTTGGATGGAGATGAGTGACAGGTGATGGGCCACGACGTCGTGCAGCTCGCGTGCGATCCGAGTACGCTCTTCCAGGACAGTGCGCAGGGCCCGTTCCCGAGCCGTGGCGGCGATCTGCTCGGTGAGGCGGGCATGGTCCTCGCGGCGGCCGCGCACCACGGCTCCGATGAGCAGGGCCAGAGCGAACAGCGCGAGGGCTCCGGTGACAACCGTCCAAGAGCCGACGGTACAGCCGGACAGCTTCAGCACAACGGCCAGCAGGGTGCTGAGTACGGCTGCGGTGATCGCCGACACCAAGCGCACCCGCAACGCGAAGAGGAAGAGAACCCCGGCGTGCACCATCCACACGTAGATCTGGGTGTCGTGGGTGGGCGGATACCCCACGGTGATGCCGGTGATGAAGGCCATCGACAGCCACCAGGCGGACGCCGGCCGGCGCAGCGCCACCACCAGCATGGCCGCGTGCCCGGCGGCCAGGATCGGGGCGGTTGTGCCCGCCGCCGCAGCGGCCGTCAGAGCGGCTGCGAAGCACACGAGGCTGTGGGGTAGCCAGCGTAGCCAGCGCGGCCAGGCCAGTGGCGGCATGGGGCGGCCCCGGAGGGAGATGAGATCAGCCCGCAGGATGCGAAGGCCGGGGCGGTCTGCCATCGCAGCTATCGTCTCGGGCACGTGTTCATTATCTGACATCGCCAGTCCTTCACTGTTCATCCCTGGCGAATCTACGGAATCACCCCCTCGGCGGGCATCGCGCTGGAGAGCCATACCGGCATGTAGCTCTCCAGGGGGACGACAGAGATGACATCGACCAAGAGCCTGGGGAGGGGAGGGTCGTTCCGGCGGCGATCCGCGGGGAGGAAGCCTTCCCGGCCCGGGCCGGGAAGGATCTGGCACCCACTCGGTCCCGGGCGGGCGGATCACGCCTCCCGGCCATCGTCCGGGACGCCCGCGGGTGCCCAGCGGGCGCAGACGCAGGCGGCCCCCGTCGCTACCCTCCGTGTCCGCGGGAGACCTGTGCGGACCGCGGTACGCCGTCCACCGGCAGTTCCAGGGTCAGCCGGTAGCCGCCGTCGGCCGTCGGTCCCGAGGTGACGTTTCCGCCGAGGAGGGCGGCGCGCTGGCTCAGACCGGCCAGCCCGTAGTGGGCACCGGGCAGCGGCAGCGCGGGCAGGCTGGGCGCGGTGTTGGTGACCGTTACGCGGATCAGGCCGCTCTCGTGCCGCAAGTCGACCTTCGCGGTGGCGCCGGGGGCATGCTTGCGCGCGTTGGTCAGCGCTTCCTGGACGGTGCGGTAGACGGCCCGCTGCACGGTCGGCGGGAGTCCCTCGGGGAGCTGCGAGCTCAGCTCGGTCTCGATGCCGCTGCTGTCGACCAGCTGCTGGATGTCGGCGAGGGAGGGCTGCGGGGTGAGTTCCGTGGGCCGTCCCCCGGACGCCCGCAACACGCTGACCATGTGGCGCAGCTCGTCCAGGGTCTGGACGCTCAGCCGCCGGATCGTCGCCGCTGCCTCCTTGACCTGCGCGTCATGCGTGCCGACCTGGAGTGCACCGGCCCGTACGGCGATCAGGCCGACCTGGTGGGACACCACGTCGTGCATCTCGCGCGCGAGCTGCGCACGCTCCTTGGCCAGGACGGCCTGGGCGGTCAGCGTCTGCTCGTGGTCGCGCGCCTCCGAGATCTCCGCCAGTCGCGCCGACAGGTCCCGCCGGGTCTGGACGAGCTGCCCCAGGAAGACGGGGGCGGCCGCAGTCGCCGCCGTGTACCCGAATTTGATCAGCGTCGCGGCCCTCGTCAGGTCGAGGGTCGGCGCGAGCAGCGTCGGCGTCACGGTCATGTCACTGAACGTGAAGGCCAGGGCGCAGGTCGCGAGGAGGATGCGGTGGCGGCTGAGCGAGGCGAGGGTGTACAGCGCGACCAGGCAGGCGAAGACCGCGTCCGACAACAGGACGGCGGGCAGGGTGAGCACGAAGGTCAGGAACGGCAGGCGACGGCGCAGGAGCAGGATGAAGGCCGCGGTGAGTCCGCAGGCCATGCGCAGTGGCTCCTCGCTGTCCCAGTGGACCGCGACGTCCACCAGCGCGACCGTCACCACGGCGGCGTCCAGCAACGCGGGTGCACGGCGGCTGATCATTGCGTCTCCGTCCCCAGGAGGCCGGCCCGCTGGGCCAGCAGGGCCGCCTGGACGCGGCCTCCCACCTCGAGCTTGATGAGGATGGCGCTGACGTGGTCCTTCACCGTGCCGGTACCCAGGTGCATCCGTTTCGCGATGTCGGCGTTGGACAGACCCTCGCCGATCAGGACGAGCACATCGCGCTCCCGGGCGGTCAGCCGTTCGAGCAGGTGTGCCTCGGGGGCCTGCGCCCCGGCGTTCAGGAAGCCGTCCACCACGGTCCGCGTGACCTTCGACGACAGCACGGTGCCGCCCTCGGCCAGGGAGCGCACCAGGAACGGAAGCTCCTCCGGGTCGGTGTCCTTGAGCAGGAAACCGGCCGCGCCGGAACGCAGCGCCGTCTCCACGTACTCATCCATGTCGAAGGTCGTCAGCATGGCCACCACCGGCGGAGCGGGCAGCCGGCGCAGCTCTGCCAGGACGGTGAGTCCGTCCATGTCCGGCATCCGGATGTCCAGGAGCACCAGATCGGGCGCCGTCTCGCGCACGGCCCGCAGTGCCTGCCCGCCGGAAACGGCCCCCACGACCTCGATCCCGTCAGCGGCGTCAAGGATGTGCTGGAAGCCCGTGCGGATCAACGCTTCGTCGTCTACCACCAGAACCCGGATCACGCGTGCTCCATTCGGCATCCGGACCACGGTCCGATTCGTACCATGCCGAGGGGTCTCACGCAGGTTCCCGGCGGCAGGACCCACCGCTCAGCAGGCTTCCACCAGCCGATCGGCGGGGGCGTTCGGGACATGTGGCGGATGGTTGCGGCGGCAAGGACCGAGGAACCTGAGCGTGTGCGTGCATACCGGCGCCGTCGCTCCCCGGTTTCCTGCACCGGTGGCTCCGCCGAGGAGCGCCGGCGTACGGCCGGTGTGCCGCAACCACTTCCGCCACACCGGTCGACCGGTTGGTGCGGCGGTCACGTTCCGGCGTCACGCCGGACGCAGAAGGAGGGCATCCACATGACGGTCCGTCTGACACTCGTGTGTGCGGCCGCGGGCAACACCGCCGGCATCTTCGGCGACCGGCCCCAAGGCGCGCGGGCGCCGTACTCGGCGACCGTGGCCGGTGCGTTCCCGCCACCCCGCTCGTCCACCCTCCGGGCTCCCTCCAGTCGCTGTGCGACCACCGCCGACGAGTTCGGGCTGAAGGCCACACCCGAGCTGGCCTTGCGTGATTTCGACTACGGCGAGTGGAGCGGCTGCCAGATGGACGAGATCGCCGCCACCAACCCCCACGGTTTCAGCGCATGGCTCACGGACCCCGATGCCACACCGCACGGCGGGGAATCCGTCCGACAGCTCTGCAGCAGGACCGCCACCTGGCTGTACGACCTGCTTCAGGACGAGGAGGACGCCTTGGCCATCACAGAACCGGGCGTCATCCGGGCCACGATCCTCCACGTCCTGTCCGTTCCGGCCACGGCCTTCTGGCACATCAAGGTGCCTCCCCTGTCCATCGTGACCGTGACCTCACGCGCCGGCCGCTGGGACGTCCACCTCCACGGCATCACGCTCTGAACCGTCTGCAGGGCACACGGGGTCCCGAGCCTCTCCTGCGCCCGCCGGGGGAGCAGCGGGGGCTTGGTGACCTACAGCTTGCGCCCCATGGCACCCAGGCGGCTCCTGAGCTGTTGAGTGAGCTTGTGGTTCTCCCCGAGGACGCGCCGGGCGTCACTGTGCGCCTCCTCGTAGTGGATCAGTGCCTGGTCGGTGTTGCCGGCCAGGCGGTGGGCACCGCCGAGCGTGCCGCGGGAGGCGATGGCATCGGGGTGGTCCCTGCCCAGCACTCGAACCCGGTCGTCCAGGACAGTTCTCAGAACGGGCAGCGCGTCATCGAGCCGACCGCCCTCCGCGTGCGCGCAGGCGAGGTTGTTGCGTGCCGTCAGCGTGTCGGGGCTGTCGGGTCCGAGAACCGCCGTCCGGCTCTCCAGGGCTTCCTCGAACAGGGCGATGGCCCGTTCGGACTCACCGGCGGTGCTGCAGCACACAGCGAGGTTGTTGACCGAGGTCATGATGTCCGGGTGGCCGGCGGGCAGCACGCTGCGCCGGTCGGCGAGGACCGCCTCCGCCAGGGCGACCGCGCGTTCGTCACCGGCTTCGTTGTAGGCGAGGGCCAGGTCGCTGCGGGAGGTCAGCGTGTCCGGATGGGACGTGCCCAGCACGCGTGCGCGGTCGTCGGCCGTCCGCTCGTACAGCGCTGCGGCATGTTCCAGGTCACCGGCGGCGCAGTGGGCGGAGGCCAGGTTGTGGGCGATGCTGAGGGTTTGCGGGTGGTCCGGTCCGAGCAGGCAGCGGATTTCGCCGAGCAGTTCGGTGTACAGCGGGATCGCGAGGTCCGGGCGGCCTGCCGAGCGGTGGGCGTACGCGAGGTTGTTGCGTGCCGTCAGCCTGTTCCGAAGGTCCGGGCCGGCCTTCTCCTGCTGTCTGGCCAGGACCTCTGCGTACAGCGGGATCGCGAGGTCCGGGCGGCCCGCCGAGCCATGGGCGTGCGCGAGGTTGTTGCGTGCCATCAGGGTCTGCGGGCCGTCGGGGCCGAACAGCCGGAGCGAGTCGTTGAGCGCATCCTTGAGCTGGTCGACGGCCAGCTTGGCTCCACCCGCTGCTTCGTGGGCCCCGGCGAGGAGGATCCGGGTGACGACGGTTTCCGGGTGGTCCTGCCCGAGCACGTCACGGCGGCCGGCAAGGGCCGACTCGAACAGGGGGATCGCACGGGTGATGTCCCCGGCTTCCTCGTACGCCGAGGCGAGCGCGACCCGCAGGGCGAGGGTGAGGTGGTGTGCCGGGCCCATCTCCTGCTCACACGCGTGCAGTACGTGCTTCAGGCAGGGCACGGCGCGGTGCTGCAGGTCCTGCCTGATCAGGGAGGCGGCGGTGCTGAGGAAGAGGCCGTCGGCGGAAGGGAGCGGGTCGAGGCCGGCCGAGTTCGCGACCCACGCGTCGATGTGTGGGAGAAGGAGCCGGACGGATGTGTCGGCTTGGGGTGCGTCCTCGGGGATGGCGGCGGCGAGCAAGGCGACGGCGGCGGACCGCCCTTCGGCGACGGCTTCGGGACTCCGGTGCGGATCTCCCTCCTCCGGGGTCCGGCCGAGGGCCTGGACGAGCCGGTGGACGGCCACGGTGCCCGTGCCGGGGTCGGGGGTGATCATGCTGTAGGCGATCAGGAGACCGATCGCCTGGTTCACGGCTGGCGGGTCGGCGAGGCTGCCGAACAGGGTGACGGGGATGTTCTCGGGCGCATACCAGGCCAGGATGCGCAGCAGATCCGTGGCCAGGGGTTCGAGGGCGGTGATCCGGTCCAGGGTGATGTTCCAGATCCGAGCGATGGTCCCCTCGCCCCGTGTGGTGGCCGAGCCCTGGCAGTACATCGCCGCCGGGTGGCCGGCGAGGAGGGCCAGGTAGGCGCGGGGGGTGGTCAGCGTGTTCTGCGCCAGGTAGGCGCTCACTTGCTCGAGAGCGAGGGGCAGGTGGCCCAGTTCTTCGCAGAGCTCGGCAGCGCCGTCCAGGTCCCGGGGGCCGGCGGCGGTGGTGATGCCGGTCAGCAAGTCAAGGGATTCGGCCGGGCCGAGGACGTCGAGGCGGACCAGGGTGGTGGCGCGGGGCCATGGGGCGGCGAGCCGGCTGGTGATGAGGAACCGGCCGGCGGGGGCACGGGCGACGAGATGGGCGATGTCGGCGGGGTCGTTGACGTCGTCCAGGATGAGCAGCCAGCCGGTGTGGGTCGCCAGCCATTGCAGGGCGTACTCGGCGAGCACCTCGGCCGGCAGCCGCAGCAGACCGGTGGAGGCGGGCTGCAGGGCGGTGGCCAGGTCGGCCAGGCCCTGCTGCACGCCGGCCGGGCTGTCGGCGCTGATCCAGCGGGCGGGTGTGCGGCCGTGCGGGCGGGTGGCGGCCCAGTGGGCGGCCAGGGCGCTCTTGCCGATGCCGCCCAGCCCGTGCACAACCTGGACCAAGGCGCTGCCGGGAGTGTTCAGGGCGGCATCGAGGAGGTCGAGCTCGTCCCCGCGGCCGACGAAGTGGTGGGGGCGGTCGCGCAGGTCATCCAGGCCGGCAGGAGCATTCACCTCGGCGGCAGGCCGCAACACTTCGGGTGGCAGGCTCACCACGGTGTTGGCGTTGTAGATGCCCGAGACGGCAATTCCACCGTTCGCGGCGGTCGCGGTCCCGCTGCAGGACACCTGCTGCATGCTGCGCTGATCGCCGGGTGCCGCAGACCGGGTTTCGCAGGCGTCCGCAGAAGCGGCCTCGCCGCTGCTGCCCGTCTCCGCCTCCGCGGCCTCCGCGTCCCCGCTTGCGCCTGCGTCGGAGCTGCCGCTCTTGATCAACTGCTCCCTGGCCATGCCGTCACCCCGACTTCCTGATCAGTTGCCGCGACGCAGGGCGGTCTCGTTGACGATGCCGCTGACGGCACTGGAGTCCGCTCCGTCGGCCTCCGCATCCCCGGTGAGCACTGCTCGTGCTGCGCCCATGCCGCCGGCGTTCCTGATGCCGGAGACGGCACTCCCTCCGTCACGGGCGACGGCCTTCCCTGTCCCGATCGCTGCGCTACCCGCCGAGGAGGCGACGAACGACACCAGCTCACGCAACTGCTCGGTCGCGCGCTCCCGCTCCTGGGCGTCGAGACCCTCCAGCAGGGCCTCGAACCGGCCCTGCCACAGCCCCTCCTGCCGCACCCCCTCGGTCATGACACCGGCCGAAGCGTCCTGGTCCAGAGCCTGCCTCGTGTGGTCCAGGCGTTCGAGCTCAGCCTGTCCCCGCGCAGCGTCGCCGCGGCCGAAGACCTCCACGATCCGCCCGCGCAGCCCGTTCCATGCATCGGTGCCCGCCGCTTGGACCACCGCACCGCCGCCTGCCGCAGCCAATGCCGTCAATGCCTCGACCAGCATGCCCTCGCCCCTTCGCACCGCGGATCAGATGGCCGCCGCAGTCCCAGCGCCGGGCCATCACGTAACGGCCAGTCAACAACACGCCCCGGCAATCGCGAGGAGTTTTCCTCCGAACAGGGCGGGCGGTCCAGCGGCCCGTGCCCCTCGGGCCCGGGCGGGGCCATATCCACCGCGCCCACCGGGCCACTGCGGCGTGCCCCGGGATTTCGCCGATCGCATCCGGCACCGGCGCATCTGACTCAGCAGGCCCCCGACGAACGGCTGCGCGAAGTCGTCGAGAGGCGAACATCGCCTGACGCGGCATCAGCGGTTGCCGCCCCTGCCTCCGCCGGGGTCAGGAGGGCGGCGGCCAAGTGCTCGCGGAACCAGCGGTGCCCCGGATCGGTCGAGTTGCGGGGGTGCCAGGCCATGCCGACGTCCAAGGGTGCCAGGTCGAGGGGGATGGGAAACGTCCGCAGTCCCATGGCGGAGACGGTGTCGGGAAGCCAGCCGGCCAGGCTGAGCGCGACGAGGTCGGTGTCCCGGGCGAGCATCATCGCGCTCGTGTGGCTCGGCACCACGACCGCGGTCCGGCGCCGCAGCCCGAGATCCGCGAGCGCACTGTCGATGGGCCCGATGCGCTTGCCGAGCCGGGAGATGCCGATGTGGTCGGCCGCGGCAAAACGACGGGCGTCGATCCGCCCTTCGAAGAGGGGATGACCGCTGCGGGCGACGCCGACCGGCGTCATCCGGGTGAGCTGCCGGGTCCGGATCTCCGGATCCAGGTGTCCAAGGACGCCCAGTTCGACGTCCACCCAGCCCTGCCGCAGCCCGGGGCCGCCCTCCACTGCCTCCGGCAGGAAGACGACGTCCACCTGCGGGGCCTCCGCGTGGATCCGCTCGGTCAGGCTCCCGGCCAATCCCACCAGCAGCAGGTCGGTGGCCTGCACCGTGAAGGTGCGCTGGAGATGCACGGCGTCGAAACCGGGACCGGGCCGCAGGACGCTGTCGCAGCTGCGCAGCAACGCGCCCACCTCCTCGCGGAGTTCCACGGCACGCGGGGTCGGGACCATCCCCTGGCCGGCCCGGACCAGCAGCGGGTCGCCGACGGCACGGCGGAGCCGGGCCAGGGTACGGCTGACCGCCGCAGGCGAGGTGCCGAGGCGCTCCGCTGCACGGGTCACGCTGTTCTCCTGGAGCAGGGCGTCCAGGACTCGCAGCAGGTTGAGATCCATATGGGGGTGTGTCCTCCCTGAACTGCACTTTTACGTTTGTGGCAATGATTTGGTACCAACCTTTGCATTGTTGTGGCACCTTCCGGCACGGAGAGTGGAGACACCCGCGAAAACGCGTGGCATTCCTCCCTCCGCCCCTTGCAAGGAGCCGCTGTGCAGCAGTCCCCCCGTACCGGTCGGGAAGGCGACGTCCTGGCCGTCGTCAGTCAGAGCGGACCCACCGTCTCGTTCTACGACGCCGCCTCCGACCGCCACCTCGGCGATGTGTACGTCCCCGCCGAGCCCCACGAGTTGTGCTTCGATGCGACGCAACGACTGCTGTGGTGCACGCTGACGTACCACTCGGGCTACTACCACGCCAACGGCGGCCGGCGTACCGAACTGGCCGTCATCGACGCCGACACCCGCCGCATCGTCGAGGTCGTCGACCTCGCTCCGGAACACGGGCCGCACGGCCTGGCGCTGGACCCGGTGCGCGGTCGGCTCTACGTCAGCGTGGAGGGCGCCGAGGACCGGCCCGGCGGTGTCGTAGTGATCGACACGGCGACCCGCCGGCCCGTGGGCAGGATCGACACGGACGCGCCCGGCCCGCATTGGTTCGCCATCGACCCGGCGGGGAGGACGGGGTACGCCACCAACAAGGAAGCGCCGTTCGTCTCGGTCGTCGACCTCGAACGAGGCGTCCTCACCTCGAAGGTCGAGGTACCGGGCAGTGAGGGACTCGCCGTCTCCGCCGACGGCGCGCACGCCTTCGTCGCCGCGCCCTACGGCAACTTCTCCGGCACCGCCGCGGAGCGGCCGGCCCCGGGAATCCGGGTCATCGACGCCCGGACGGCGTCCGTCGTCGACACCCTGCCCACGGAGGACGTCGTCCTGCCCGTGCACCTGACGTCGACGGGGAAGCTGCTCGCGGGCGAAGTGCGCATGGCACCCGATCCGGTGTCCCGACTCGGATGCAACGCGCCGGGCCGCCTCACGGTGTTCTCCGCCGGGACCCGCAAGCAGTTGGGCGGGATCGAGGTCGGGCTCTTCCCGCTGACCATCACCTCGTCTCCCGACGGCCGACTCGCCTATGTGGCCTGCGTCGTCTCGTCCACCGTCGAGATCGTCGACCTGGAGACGCTGGATCACCTGGCCCGGCTGGACGTCGCCAAGCTCGGCGAGCCCGGCGCGCACGGCCTGGCGTATCTCCCGCGCCCGGCCTGATCGCCGCCCTTCGCCCAGATCGCGGGCGCCGAACACGTGCATGACCCCGTGCGGGCCGCTTCTGTCCGGAACCGCTCGCGGAACACCTGATCTCTCCCGCCAGAGGTTGAGAAGATCCGCCGTCCGCGCTCCTGAGCCCGGCACGCCCCACAGCGTCGCGAGGGCAAGCCCAGGTGTTGCCGGGCGAGCCGCCCGGACCGGCGGCTTGCCCGGCATCCGAGCCCGCAGCGATGCAGCCCGGCGGGGCGCGACGGTACACACGCCTCGTCCGGGCCGTGCCGGCCGTATCCAGCCGGTCGAACTGCCGACGCCGTCCGGCAGCACGCCGTCCGGCAGCACGTAGGCGCGCTGCGCGCAGCGCGCTCCGCGGAGGCCGGCGCCAGCGGGTGGCGCAGCACGGCGACAGAAGGGTTTCGGCCGCCCTGCGCCGAGTGTCTCCCCGATCTAGACTGGACGGAGTCGCCAGGCCGCCCCTCCAGCGCAGGACGCCCCTCTGAGGGAGGTCGGTTTCCGTGGACCTGAACACCATCACCGAAGTCGTCCGGCACCCCTCCGAGCGGCCGACTGACGACTGGCGTGAAGGCGACGCCTGGCTGGCGGGCGGGACCTGGCTGTTCTCCGCGGAACAGCCCGACCTGCGCCGCCTGATCGATCTGACGGCGCTGCGTTGGGATCCTCTCGTCCCGAGCGACGAGGGCCTGGAGATCGGCGCCACGTGCACCATCCGCGATCTGCACGCCTTTGCTCACCCGGACGAATGGACCGCGGGCCCGCTGCTCACCACGAGCTGCGAGGCATTCCTGTCCTCGTTCAAGGTCTGGAACGCGGCAACCGTCGGCGGAAACATCTGCATGTCGTTGCCGGCCGGCCCGATGATCACGCTGACGGTGGCCCTCGAGGCCACGTACGAACTCTGGGCCCCTGACGGGTCACAGCGCATCGTGGACGCCCTCGACTTCGTGACCGGCGACCACCAGAACATCCTGACCCCCGGCGAAATCCTGCGGTGCGTCCGCATCCCGGCGAACGCACTGGGGAAACTGGCCACCCACCGCCGCTTCACGCTCACCCACCTCGGACGCTCGACCGTCTTCGTCGTCGGTACGCGGACGCCGGGCGCGAACGACCTGCTGCTCACCGTCACAGCCGGCACCACACGACCGGTGCGCATGGCCTTCGACAGCATGCCCGATGCCCAGACCCTCCAGCAGAGTATCGATGTCATCCCCGGCGACGTCTGGTTCGCGGATCCCAATGGAACCCCCGACCACCGCCGCCATCTGACGAAGCACTTCGTGGAAGAGATTCGCCGCGAACTCATGGGCGGGGAGCCGTCATGACGTACAGCGTGAACGGCATGGTCTTCGCC
Source organism: Streptomyces sp. BR123 (assembly GCF_013401435.1). Classification (GTDB taxonomy): domain Bacteria; phylum Actinomycetota; class Actinomycetes; order Streptomycetales; family Streptomycetaceae; genus Streptomyces. Next base: position 10,108 of record NZ_JACBGN010000045.1, on the reverse strand, counting down.
CGGCAGCCGGAGCCGGGGCAATGCCTGCGCACGTTCCTGCGCTCACTCGGGCACTACGGCGTCAAGAAGGGGTGCGACGCGGGCGACTGCGGCGCCTGCACGGTGTGGCTGGACGGCGTTCCGATCCACAGCTGCATCACCCCCGCGTTCCGCGCGGACGGCCACGAGGTGACCACCATCGAGGGCCTCGGCTCGCCCGGTGACCTTCATCCGATGCAGCGTCGGTTCCGCGACGCGCCCGGATTCCAGTGCGGTTTCTGCACCGCAGGGATGATCATGACCTCGGTGTCGTTGACCGAGGCCCAGAAGGCCGACCTGCCCCGGGCGTTGAAGGGCAACCTCTGCCGCTGCACCGGCTACCGGGCCGTCGAGGACGCGGTGAACGGCGTCGTCGGGGTGGAGACGGCCGAGCCGGGGAAGGCCGTCGGAACGAGTGTGGGGGCCCCCGCGGCCGGCGACGTGGTGACCGGCCGCGCCGAGTTCACGATGGACACCCACATGGAGGGCATGCTGCACCTCAAGGTGTTGCACTCGCCCCACGCGCACGCCCGGATCGTCTCGATCGACAAGACCGCCGCCCTGGCGGTTCCCGGTGTCCACCGCGTCTACACCTGGGAGGACGTGCCGCGAAGGCGCTTCACCACGGCCATCCATACCGACCACCTGGTCGATCCGGACGACACCTTCATCCTCGATGACACGGTCCGCTTCGTGGGTCAGCGGGTCGTCGCCGTGCTGGCCGATACACCCGGTGCGGCAGAGGAGGGTTGCCGCAGGGTGGTCGTCGAGTACGAGCCGCTGCCGGCGGTGTTCGACCCCGAGGAGGCCATGGCCGAGGGGGCCCCACCGGTACACGGCGTCGCGGACGATCCGTTCGTCCGTGATCCCGTTCACAACATCCTGCTCGAACTCCATTCGCACATCGGAGATGTGGACGCGGGGTTCGCCGAAGCCGACGTGATCCACGAAGGCACGTACTTCTCACCACGCGTGCAACACGCGCACCTGGAGACGCACGGCTCGATCGCATGGATGCAGGACGGGCGGCTGAACGTCCGCACCAGTTCGCAGTCGCCGTCGATCGCGAAGGTCAAGTTGAGCTATCTGTTCGCGCTGCGCCCCGACGAGCTGCGCGTGTTCTGCAAGCGGGTGGGCGGTGGCTTCGGCGGCAAACAGGAAGTCATCTCGGAAGACCTGGTGGCGCTCGCCACGTTGGACACCGGGCGGCCCGTCTGCTTCGAGTACACCCGCGAGGAGGAGTTCACCACCGCCTCGCCGCGCCACCCGATGACGCTTACCGTCAAACTGGGCGCCAGGACGGACGGAACGCTCACGGCCCTGCAGGTCCGCAACGTCTCGAACACGGGCGCCTACGGCAACCACGGCGGCGAAACGCTGTACGCAGGTGGCGCCGCCGTCATGATCTACCGCTGCCCCAACAAGAAGTACGACGCGTACTCGGTCTATACCAACACCGTGCCGAGCGGGGCGCTGCGCGGTTACGGGATGACGCAGCCGGCGTTCGCCATGGAATCCGCCATGCACGAGCTCGCCCTCGCCCTGCACATGGACCCGCTCGAACTACGGCGACGCAACATCGTGCGGCCGGGTGACCCGCTCGTCGCCATGCACGACGGCCCGGACGACGTGACGTTCACCGAGGACGGACTGGCGAAGTGCATCGACCTGGTGGACAGGGCCATGGCGCGGCCGGCGAAGGAGCCGGACCTGGGCCCGGGATGGGCCATCGGGTCCGGCGTCGCGAGCTCCGTCCACGAGACCGCACCCCCGACCGAGCACATCTCCGAGGCCTGGATCACGCTGGGCGACGATCTCGTCTACGAAGTGGCCGTCGGCACCGCCGAGTTCGGCGAGGGCACCTCTACTGCTCACGTCCAGATAGCGGCCGGCCAACTGGGCACCACGCCGTCCCGGATCCGCCTGGTGCAATCCGACACCGACCGCACCGGATTCGACACCGGCGCCTTCGCGAGCGCGGGCCTGTTCGTATCCGGCAACGCGGTGCTCCGGGCGGCCAACGCCGTACGCGACCGCATCCTGGAGTTCGCCGCCGCCCACACGGGCGTCCACCCCGTCATGTGCTCGATGGACGACGACGGCGTCACCTGCGGCGACCGGCGCGTGACCCTGGCCGAGCTCGTCGCACTGGCCCGAGCGCGCGGCATCCGGTTCACCGCCGCCCGCAAGGCCTACGGCTCGCCCCGCAGCGTCACCTCCAACGCCCAGGGGTTCCGCATCGCCGTCCACCGGGTGACGGGGGAGATCCGCATCCTGTACAGCGTGCAGGCGACCGACGCGGGCGTGGTCATCAACCCCCAACAGGTCCGGGGACAGGTGGAGGGCGCCGTCGCCCAGGGAATCGGCTTCGCACTGACCGAGAACTTGCACCTCGACGCAGACGGTGCCGTGATCAACCCGAGCCTCCGCAACTACCGCATCCCCACCTACGCCGACGTCCCGCGCACCGAGGTGCTCCTCGTGGACTCGGCGGACTCCGTCGGTCCCCTGCGTTCGAAGGGGATGGCGGAGTGCAGCATCAACCCGGTGGCGCCCGCGCTGGCGAACGCGCTCCACGACGCCACGGGCATCCGCTACCGTGCGCTGCCCCTGACTCCCGAACGGATCTACAGTCGGCTCAACGAGCAGCAGCCCGTTCCCAAGGCCTGAGCCATGGACACCGACAGGCACGAAGACGCCGTGGCGACGGCCATCATCGGCCAGAAGGTCCTGCCCGGCCGGGAGCGTGAATACGAGACCTGGCAGGACGAGGTCAACGCCGCGGCGGCCGGCTACCCCGGGTACCTCGGCGTCGAGGTCTCCCGGCCGACACCCCTGCAACCCGAATGGGTCGTCGTCTACCGGTTCGACTCGATACCCCACCTCCAGGCGTGGATCAACAGCGCGACCAGGCAGCGGCTCCTGCAGGTCGGCGACACCTATCTCGACGGCCCGGGAACGCAGCGGGTCCTCAGCGGCCACACCAAAGCCCCTGATCCGCTGGTGACGGTGGTGATCAGCCACCGGGTCCGACCGGACCGCGTGGACGGCTTCCTCGCGTGGCAACGCCGCATGAGTGAAGAGGAGAGCAAATTCGCAGGCTTCCGCGGGACCGAGATATTCCGGCCGATCGACGGGCTTCAGGACGAATGGACCACCCTGTACCGCTTCGACAGCGCCGCGCACCTCGACGCCTGGCTGACCTCGGCCAAGCGGCGGGAAGTCCTGGCCGAGGGCCAGGAATTCAGCGACTTCAAGCTGACCACGATCGACAACTCGTTCGGCAGCTGGTTCGCCTTCGAGGAGAACGGCACAGCGGCGCCGGCGCCCTCCGAGACGAAGACCGCCATCGCCGTCTGGGTCGGCCTGTACCCGACCGTCGTGTTCCTGACGCTCGCCCTGTCGCCACTGCACATGCCGTTCTGGCTCGGGATGCTGGTCGGAAACCTGCTCTCCAGCTTGCTCATGACCTTCCTCACCATGCCCTACTACGTGAACCCGTTGCTCAAGCGGTGGCTGCGACCGCCCCCGGACGAACCGCCGTCGAAGAACAACCGCATCGGCCTCGGGATCGTCGCCGCGGCCACGGTGGTCTGGGCTGCCGTCTTCTACCTGATGACGACGCAGATATGGACCCTGCCCTGATCAAGTGAGGCGGCTCCGGTGGCCAGTCGGGGGACTCGGTCGAGACCGGCCGGCCGTCGGCAAGGTCGAGGTCGGCCACTTCGTCGCACGGCCGTCCGACATCCTCTGCGGTGCAGGCCGGCGTGCGCCGAGGACGACCGCGACACGAGGCGGGCCGGCCCCGGCTCGGCCGCCGAGGGGAAAGAAGTGTTCCGTCGGCGCCACCCGGCCTCAAGGGGCGACCCCCGGGACATGAGCGTGGATGGTCTTCCCGCTCCCGCTCGTGAGGTGAACGTCCACCTCGGAGGCCAGGCGGCGCACCAGCGGCCAGCCGTACCCGCCCGTGGCCCCCGCGGGGTCCGCCGTGCGCAAGCGGGGCGGTTGGGGGCTGGAGTCGGTGACATCGACGTCGATGCCGTCCCCGGCCCAGGACACGTCGAGGCAGCAGGGACCATCGGTGTGGCGTACGGCGTTGGTCACCAACTCGCTGGCGACGAGGAGCACCGCGTCCCGCATGTCCGGCGTCACCGGGTGTCCGCTGGCCAGGGCATCGCCGATGAAGCGCAGGACCTCCTCGCGAGCCCGGCCCGCGGAGGTGCTTCCAACGCATTCGCAGTGCCGGCGCGGGGGGTGTCGCACTGCCCCTCCTCAGCTGCTCGCCTTGTCCTCTCGGTCATTGCGCCTGCCCCCGCGCCGGACCGGCATGCCTTCGACTGCCGGATGCGGGCCTCGCTGTCCGGAAGCGTTCGTGCTGCCGCTGCCGCTGCCGCTGCCGCTGCCGCTGCTGCTGCCGAGCTGGGCGACGGCGATGGCGCCCCAGCGGACAACGCTGCCGTCGTCGAGGACGGCGAAAGATGTGCGGACGCCCTGCCCCCCCAGATCGGAAGGGCTCCACGTGCCTGACCGCTCGCAGCGGGGGCAGACGGACAAGCGAGCGAGGAGGAGGTTCGGTATGCCAGGAAGCCGGGCATGGGCCGACCGCGCGAAACGCAGCGCCGCCACGCTCAGAGAGCGCCGCGCGCAGGCGGAGGCCCGCCACGATGTAGGGGCGGAAGCCGAGCGGGCACGGGCAGCGTCGGCCCGCCGGACCCGTGCCCGTCCCCCCGATCCCGTTCAGGCGGTGCCCTGGGGTCTGCGAGTCGCGGCTGAAGCGAGCTGGCGGTTGGTGGTCGTGGCCGCCGCGCTGTGGATCGTGATGTGGTTGATCGGTTCCGTCCGGCTGGTCGCCCTCGCCTTCGCGGCATCACTACTGGTCACCGCGCTGCTCCAGCCGACGGTCGCCCGGCTGCAGCGCACCGGTCTGTCGCGGGGGCTCGCGACCGCTGTCACGGCGGTCTGCGGGTTCGTCGCACTCGGCTTGGCCGGCTGGTTCGTCGTGTGGCAGGTGCTCGACAACCTGGACAACCTGTCCGGCCGTCTCCAAGAGGGCATCGACGAGCTGAAGCGCTGGCTCCTCAACAGCCCCCTCCACGTGACCGAGCAGCAGATCAACGACATCGCAGCGCGGCTGAGCGACGCCATCGGCACCAGCACAGGCAAGATCGCCTCAACTGGTCTCCAAGGGGTGACCGTCCTGGTGGAGGTGATCACCGGTGTCCTCCTCACGATGTTCGCCACCCTCTTCCTGCTGTACGACGGCAAACGCATCTGGGAGTGGACGCTGAAGCTCGTGCCGGCTGCCGCCCGCCCGGCAGTGGCCGGCGCCGGCCCGCCGGCGTGGCGCACACTGACCGCCTACGTCCGCGGGACGATGATCGTCGCCATGATCGACGCCGTGTTCATCGGCGTGGGCATCTACTTCCTGGGCGTACCCCTCGCCGTCCCCATCGGCGTGGTGATCTTCCTGGCCTCGTTCGTGCCCCTGGTCGGCGCCATTGCCTCCGGTGCCCTCGCCGTCATCGTCGCGCTGGTCACGCAGGGACTGTTCACCGCGATCATGACCCTGCTGGTCGTACTCGCCGTACAGCAGATCGAGGGCCACATACTGCAGCCCTTCATCCTGGGCCGGGCCGTCCGGATCCACCCTCTCGGTGTGGTCCTGGCCGTCTCCGCCGGCGGGCTGATCGCCGGTATCGGCGGGGCGGTCGTGGCCGTCCCGGTGATCGCCGTCGCCAACACGGTGATCGGCCATCTCCACGCCCAGGCAGGTGACGACACGGCCGGAGAGCCGACAGCGGCGCCGCCTGCCGGCGAGGAACCGGCCGAGCAGCCGGAGCAGCCCCCGGCACAGCCATCGGACCCCGAGTAGCCGGCCTGGCCGGCGTGCCGGCTCACTGCGGCGGATGTGCCAGCGCGACGCGGTGCAGCCCGACCTCGTACCCACCCGCGTCGTCTGCTGAAGGTGGCGGGAGACCACCGATGGCGCCAGGCCGAGGAGGACGGCGAGTTCCTGCGTGCTGCGGCTCTGCGGGGCAAGGCAGGCCGCGATGTGCAGCCGTGGTGCGGCCGGCTCCGGCGCGGCGTGCACGGGTGCGCGCCGCGAACCGCCGCGCACCGGATGGACGTGATCGACACGGACGCGCTCGCCGCCACTGCGTGCGCCGTACGGGCCGCTCTGGGCGGGCGGGCCCTCGGTGGCCGTGGCCGATGCCGGGGTGGCGCTCGGCCGAGGGCTGCCGGAGGGACGCCCCGGTCCTGTTGCAGCCGTCCCCGGCCCTTGCACTTCGCAATGGTCAGCTGCGTGCGGGCGCCGACGCTTCCGTTCGCGCCGGTGCGGCACGGACGGGTGCCGGGGGAACCTGCGTGCGGTGAGCTGCCGGGTGTCGGCGGGTTCGACGGTGGTGTGAGCGCCGCGCGCCGACATCCGGGCAGGCGACCCAGAACCGCACCCTCGCGCAAGAAACGGGCCATTCGGGCCGAACCCCCGCGGTGGGCGAAACGCTGCGGAGCGTGGGCCGGGGATGCCGGACCAGCCCTGCTCCCCACACCTCTTGCACCCGGCATATTCCAGGGGATTCGTGCAAACCGGCCATCCGCCCGGACGCTCATTGTGCTGCCGGGAATCCGCTCCATACCCTTGCTGCGCATCGCAATCCCCTAATCAGTCGAGGGGTTTACCGCCTATGAACAGGCCCGACGACGCACGCAGTCTGCTGAGTTTCTATCGCTTCGTCTACGCGGCCGGATCGGCTGTCTCCATCCTCGCGGTCGCACTCGGTTTATGGGCTGGCGCCAACCGGTCCAGCCCTCTCATACTCGCCGGTACCGCGGCCGTCTTCGGACTGTTGCTCGTCATCGTCACGCGGCGACTCCGTGAGTTCCGCTCCCGGCGCCACCTGCCGGGTCCGAAGCCCTCCTTCTTCCTCGGAAATCTCGGTGATCTGCTCGCCCACGGGCACGGCGGCCGGCACGAGGCCCTTCATGCCCTGCACGCCACGTACGGGCCCGTCGTACGTCTCCACCTGCCCTGGGGAACCGCACCCTTGGTGTCGCTCTCGTACGTTTCGCCCAACCTGCACCGCAAGGAGCTGGACTCGCTGCGCCGCGCCGACGGGACCGTGCTCTCCCGCAGCCTCATGGGGATGGCAGGTGGCTCCCTCCACCGGTCCCACCGCAGGGTGCTGTCCCCCGCCCTGACGACGCGGAGCGTCACGCAGCGGTCGGACGTGCTGAAGGGCGTCTCGATCCGGTACGTGGAGAAGTGGAAGGGCGCCGGTGAGCGGTACGACGGCCTCCAGGCGGACTTGCGCGACTGGAGCGTGAACTGCCTCAGCGAGTTCCTTTGCGGTGAGGACTGGGAGGAACCGGCGGACCTGCCCCGCTACCACCGCGCGCTCGCCGCCGTAGAGGAGGAGGTCAGCTTCCGGGCCTTCCATCCGTTCTTCGTCCGGTGGATCTTCCCCAGGCGGCGGCGGCGCGTCAGGGCCGCCTACCGGGAGGTCGCGGCCGTCCTCGGGGCGGCTCTGCACCGACGGGCGCTGCGCGTCCCGGCGGGCTGCCCGGCGCACGGGCGGCCCGACGACCCCCTCGACCGGGTGAGCCGCGCACCGTGGTCCGCCAAGGACCGGGTCGAGGAGATGATGTCCCTCGTCCTCGGCGGCGCCGACCCCATGTCCTACGTCCTGTCGCAGGCGCTGGTCATGCTCTCCTTGGATCCGCACGTTCAGGAGAAGGCGCGGAAGTCGGCGGCGGCGGGAGAAGACGCCCAGCCGTACATCCGGAGCATCGTCCACGAGACGCTGCGATTGTTCCCGCCCGTACCGTTCAGCGCGAAGTTCAGCACGGAGCGGGCGGTGGAGGAACACGGAATGAGTATTCCACCGGGCACGTCCATCATGTGGATGAAGAACGAAGTGGGGCGCAATCCCGATGTCTTCCACGAGGCGGATCGATTCGACCCAGACCGCTTCGACGCAGGATCAGACACCCTCAACAGCTTTCTCCCGTTCGGTGCGGGCCCACGTCACTGCGTGGGAAACCGGCTGGCCGAGCAGCAGTGCGCGGTGCTGATTGCAGCGATCCTCAAGAATTTCGACATCGTTCCCGTCGAAAACGTCCAAGTGCACTTCCATTCGACCATTTCCGTGGTTCCGTCGGCCGTGCCGGTCAGGCTGGTCGTGCGATGAATGGGCGCAAGGCGCCGGACACCGGACCGGACCCCGCAGGCCCTGCCGCCGCTCCGCTCGCGTTGCGGCACGGCGCGGGCGAAGCCCTGTGGTTCCTCGACTTCCTGGCGGCGGTCAAAGGCTCCGCCGCCGAAATGAACGGAGCCGCCACGGTCATCGAGTTCCTGGGCCGTGCGGGCAGCGGCTCCCCGTTGCACCGGCACCTGGGCGAGGACGAGTGGTGGTACGTCCTGGACGGGGCCATGACCTTCTGGGTGGCCGGACAGGCCTTCCCGGTACGAGCCGGAGCCTTCGTCTACGGCCCTCGCGGTCTCCCGCACACGTTCCGCGTCACCTCACCGGAGGCGAGGTTCCTCCACGTGACCGAGCCGGGCGGTTTCGACGGCTTCCTACGCTCCCTGGCCAGGCCCGCCCCGTCGTTGGAGATCCCGCCCGCCGATGTCGCGCTGCCCGACCTGGAACACGTACGCGCCGTGGCTGCCGACTACGGGATCGAGGTGCTCGGGCCCCCGGGAATCCCCGCTGCGACCGCCGCCCGCACCCTTGGCGACCAATCCGAGGAGACCCAGTGACCGTCCAGTCGCCGCTCGCGGACCCGTCCATCGTTCACGACCCCTACCCCGTCTACGCCGACCTTGCCCGGCGGGAACCCGTTCACTGGTGCGCGGGGCTGAACGCCTGGGCGGTCATGACGTACGCCGACTGCGCCGCCGGCCTGAAGGACCCCCGGCTGAAAGCCGAGCGGATGGAGGAAGTGCTGGCGGCGAAGTTCTCCGGGCAGCCGCTGCCGCCGGACAGCATCTACCACCGCTTCACCAAGAACGTGATGATGTACACCGACCCGCCGCGCCACGACGTGCTGCGCCGGTCCACCCACGCAGGCTTCACGCGTGCCGCACACGAGCACTACAGCCGGGTCATCCGGAAGGCCGCGGCCGATCTGGTCGCCTCCGTCCCGGCCGGCGCCTGCGAGATCGACGCCGTCCCCGTCCTGGCCGCCCAACTCCCCGTACGCTCCGCCGTACAGGCCTTCGGGGTCCCCGAGGAGGACCTCGGATTCGTCATCCCGTGCGTGGAGACACTGATGACGTACTGGTCAGGCCCGCAGGAGCAGCCGGTGTCATTGGAGCAACTCCTCGCGCTCCTCACCGACCTGCACACGTACGCCATCGAACTCCTCCACGGCAAACGGGGAAAGGTCCTGCCCCACACCGTCATCGCCCGCCTGGCAGATGCCCAGGGCGGCCTGACCGAGACCACGCCGGAACAGACGGTGCACCAACTCGTTCTGCTGTTCATCGCGTTGTTCGCGCCGACGACACCCGGCTCCCTCAGCAGCGGCATGCTCGCGTTCGCCCGCAATCCGCTGCAGGCCGAACGCTTCCTGGAAGACCCGGCCTGTGTGGACAACACGGCGAACGAGGTCGTCCGCCACAACGCCTCGAACCAGTTCACCTGGCGCGTCGCGACCGCGGATGTCGACATGGGCGGTGTACGGATCGCGGCAGGACAGAACATCGCCCTGTTCCTGGGCGCCGCCAACCGGGACCCCGCCACGTTCGAGCGGCCGCACGACTTCGACCTCGACCGACCCAACAGCGGCCGGCACCTGTCGTTCGGGCTCGGGGTGCACTCCTGTCTCGGCCGGCAGATCGCTGCCCTGCAGCTGAAGTGGTTCTACGTCGCCCTGCTCGACCGCTTCCCGGCCATCCGGCCGGCGGGCGAGCCGCTCTGGAACAAGAACCTCGAATTCCGCTCGCTTCGGTCGCTGCCGCTCAGCCTCCGCTGACGAGGCCGGCCGGCGCCCCGCTCCCTGCGAGGAAACCGTGACCTCCGAAGTCGCTCCGAGCCCCCTGACCGCCCCTTCCCCGGCAGCGCGCCCCGCACGGGCACCCCTCCCG
>NZ_JACBGN010000459.1 GCF_013401435.1 Streptomyces sp. BR123 | reverse complement strand
CCTCATCCACCGGAGTGGACGGGGTATCAACTTCTGGCGTTGATTTTTGGCACGCTGTTGAGTTCTCAAGGAACGGACGCTTCCTTCGTACTCACCCTCTCGGGCTTTCCTCCGGGCTTTCGTTCTTCGTTTCCGACTCTATCAGACTCTTTACGTGTCCGATTCCCGGTCGAAGCGGGTTTTTGCTTTCCAGGGCGTCGCTTTCGCGTTTCCCTTTCCGGCGAGACCGACTCTATCAGAAGTTTTCCACCGGATTTCCCGGCTTCAGTTCCTGGGGAAGGAGTCGACTGCGCACCCGAGGAATCAGATTCACCGGGTGTCTGGATCTTGCTTGTGGGTTGTCGCCGAACTCTTCCGTTCCAGGCAACCGCTACATACTACAACCCTCGCCGGACGGGTGTCAAAGGTCCCTGCTCCTCCCCTGCCAACGGCCAAGCCATCGTCTTGTCGCCTGGTCTGCACACCGTCTCGACGGTCCGGGTGGCGCGAACGGCGACGTGTAGCCCGAGGAGGTTGGATAGGCCTCGCGCACCTCCAGGCGCCCGCCGATGTTGACGGCGCGTGCGCCGTACCGGTGCTTCTTCGCCGCGCGAGCGGTGACCACCCCACGGGCAGCTCCTCGCGCCCGCCCCGCGCAGCAGGGCGCCCGGCCGGTCACGCGCGAACGCCTCCGGGCGGCAGATCAGGATCCCCATCAGGCTCGCCCCGGTGGCATCCCGGCTGGCGCGGGGCGGGGGTGCCTCTATGCCTGGGTTATGCGGCGAGTTCGATGTCTTTGAGGGTGCGAGGTTCGTAGAAGGTGCCGTCGCGGAGCATGGCGAACAGGACGCTGATGCGTTGGCGGGCGAGGCGGAGAAGGGCTTGGCGTGGGTTTTGCCGGGGGCTCGTTGCTTGTCGTAGTAGGTGCGGGAGGCCGGGCTGGCGTTCATGCAGGCGAAGGCGGACAGGAACATGGCGTGTTTGAGCTGCCGGCTTCCGCCTCGTGGTGCGTGTTCGCCGTGGATCGAGGTCCAGGACTGCTTCGTGGTGAGGGCGAGGCCGGCGTAAGAGGCGAGGTGGGCGGCGGTGGGGAAGCCGGTGCCGTCGCCGACGGAGACCAGCAGGACTGCGACGGTCCTGACACCGACGCCGGGCATCGACGTCAGGACCGGGGAAAGAGGGTGAGCCTCCGGCAGGGCGTTGATCTGGGCTTCCAGGGCCCGGCGCTGTGCGTGGACGGTGGCCAGGGATCCGGCCAGGGTGGGATGACGATGTCGCGGGTGCCGGTGCCCGGGACGACGACGGTCTGTTCGTCGAGCGCGTCGAAGACATCGTCGACGAGCCGTGCGGCCATGCGCGGGGCTTTCGGCCGGATCAGTTCGACGAGTCTGCGGCGGCCGGCTTTGCGCAGGGCGGCCGGGGAGCCGTAGCGCTCCAGCAGCCAGGTGGCGGCCTCGTGGTCCAGACGGGCCGAGGACGCGTTCCAGGCTGGGGTGGAACTGAGTGAGCAGACCGCGTATCCGGTTGGAGCTGCGGGTGGCCTCGGCCGCGAGGTGGTCGAAGCCGACCAGGACGGTGAGCTCGGCGGCGATCTCGTCGGTCAGTCAGTTCCGACGAGCGCAGGGTGTGCGGCATGGGGCGGGCGGCTTGCGCGATCCCGCGGCGTCCTTGGCGTCGGTCTTCGCCTCGCCGGGGTAGAGATTGGCGACTCGCCGCATCGCAAGGCCCGGCAGGTAGGCGCCTGGCGGCCCGCGTCGCGGGCGAGGGCCAGCGGGAGGGCGCCGATCGAGGCGGGCTGGTCCACGATCACCAGGACGGTGCCGAACTTTGCGGTCAGCTTGTCGAAGACTGCCCGCATTTTCGGCTCGCTGTTGGGCAGCGGCTTGTCGAAGACCTTCTTCCCGGCGGGTCAGCCCGTGGCCGTGAGGAGCGGTCTTGCCGACGTCCAGGCCCGCAGCACGCCCACGTCACGGTGTCGAACACTGCCGCCCGCGAGCGGTCGGGCGTTGCGCCCGGCCAGGCGGTGGTCGGACCTCTCATCAGCGTCTTCGACGGCACCCCTCGGGCCCGGTGACACCAACCCCCAGGTCATCCGTGCGACAGGGGACACAGTCATGCCGGGCCCGGAGGCCAGCTGCCTGGGCCATGCGCGGGGCTTGGGCCGGACGAGTTCGACGAGCCTGCGGCGGCCGGCCTTCCTCGCCCGCGAGGTCCAGGTCGAACCCAGTCAGCTCGGTGAGCTCGGCGGCGATCTCGTCGGTCAGTTCCGGCGAGCGCAGGGGGTGCGGCATGGGGCGGGCGGCGTCCGCAATCACCGCGGCGTCCCTTCGCGGCGGTCTTCGCCTCGCCCGGGTAGAGGTTGGCGATCCGCCGCCTCGCAAGGCCTGGCAGGGAGGCAACCCGGTCAGTCGGCGTCGCTGGCGACGGCCAGAGGCAGGGCGTTGACGGATGGGGCCGGTCCGCGATCACCCGGACAGTAACCGGACTTGGATCTCGAGGCCGCGGCAAGGGTTATCGGCGTTGGGGGGGGTGATCAGCCATGGCGATGACGCTGTCGTGTGGAATCGCCTCGCCTCTCTGCTGCCGAGGTGGGCCAGGAGAACCTCGCGCCGCAGCTCCTGGAGTGCCGCGGGGACGGCCTGCATGGCCGACGTACGGCTCATCGACGTCGAGACCGTCATCGCGCTGCTGATTCGGGAGGCGAGGGGCCCGGGGACCTGCTCCTGCCCCTCCGTGATCGTGCCGCCGGACCGCGGCCGGGTCGTGCGCGTGTCCTGCGATGCATCCACCTCCGAGGCTTACGCCGCCCCTCCTGCGCGGACTGCCCGTCGAGGCCGCTGCGTGGGGCTGAGCCGCGAGCGTGGGCCTGTCCGGGGGGCGGGTCAGAGGTTGACCCGCTTCAGGTAGACGCGGCTGCGGTGCGGGATGGTCTGGTACCAGAGCATCAGGTGCTCGTCCTCGTACGTGCGCAACCGCATCGGGGTCGGGTCCTCGTACAGGCTGCCGTCCTTGGGGTCGATGCCCATGGACGCCAGGTCCACCAGGCCGTCCATCACGGCGGCCACGAGGCCCTGCTGCGCCGACGGCATGTCTCCCAGGACCCACACCCGGCTGGGATCGCATTCCCACGCCCAGCCGTTGTCGCTCTCGACGCCCTCGCCCCGCGGGCTCACAGACCGATTTCCCGCTGCGCCTCGGCGAGGATGCGGCTGCTGGTCCGCATCGCGGCCTGGAACTCGCTCTCGGTGGAGGCGGGGTCGCCGGCGATGCGTTCTGCTTCGCGCAGGGCCGCTGCCCGCGCCGGCCACCGGTGGATCGCGACATGCGTGGCCCACTTGATCAGGAAGAACCGCAGAGGGTTGATCGCCCCGGTTTCGGCGGCGCGGTCGAAGGCCTCGTTGCATTCCCTGTCGAGCACGGCGAGGCTCGCCATGTCGATTCGCCGCACGGCGTCCCGCAGCGCTTCCCGTGTCATGGCCGGCTGGGGGATGAGCGGGCCGCCGTCTTCCACGTGCTGTGCTGTCATCGACTCCTCCGGGGGAATGCGGCCAGGATACCGACCGGCCCGCGGACATGCCGGTGAACGCAGAAAAGCCCCGCACCGAACCCCCGGAAAGGGGGGCTGGTGCGGGGCTTCCCGCAATGATTGTTCGGCGGCGTCCTACTCTCCCACAGGGTCCCCCCTGCAGTACCATCGGCGCTGAAAGG
>NZ_JACBGN010000458.1 GCF_013401435.1 Streptomyces sp. BR123 | reverse complement strand
CGCCGAGGCGCGCTCCCCTCCATCCCCCGCATGTCCCCCCGGTCGCTCCCGTCTCAGGGATTGGCCTGGACCAACATAAGGGCAGGTGAGGGCAATGGCTCCTGCCGAACGCCCCGGAAAACAGTGACGTTCATCCCACGCCCCCCGCGGCCCACCGGGCGGGCAGGACAGGGCAGGGCAGGATCCCGCCGGACGAGCGGGGAGCCGGTCGGCTCAGGGCCGGTCCAGGCGCAGCCGCTCCACCCTCGGCAGGCCCGCGACCACCAGGTCGTAGCTGTCCTCGACGAGCTCCCGGACCATCGCGGCGGGCAGGGCGCCGGGTCCGCCCACCGTCACCGTGTTCCAGTGCCGCTTGTTCATGTGCCAGCCCGGCACGACCGCCTCGTACTCGGCGCGCAGCCGCACCGCCAGCTCGGGCTCGCACTTGAGGTTCACCTTCAGCGGCTCCGCATCGAGCGACGACAGCGCGAACACCTTCCCCGACACCTTGAACACCGAGGTCTCGGGGTTGAAGGGGAACTCCTCCACCGCCGCGTTGAAACCCAGGCACAGCTCGCGCAGTTCCGCAGGGGTCATTCCCCTTCCTCCCCCTCGCCCCCGGCCTGCGCCGGGGCCACCGGCTCCACGAGCACGGTCACGATCTTGTTCCGGCGGCCGGCCGGCGCCTCGGCCGTCAGCCGCAGAGGCCGCCCGTCGGGCAGCTCGACCAGCGCCGAGGCGCCTGCGATCGGCACCCGGCCGAGGGCCTTGGCCAGCAGTCCGCCGACCGTCTCCACGTCCTCGTCGTCGAAGGCCTCGACCTTGAACAGCTCGCCGAGGTCGGTGATGTCGAGCCGGGCCGTGACCCGGTAGCGGTCCTCGCCGAGCTCCTCGACGGGCGGGATCTCCCGGTCGTACTCGTCGGTGATCTCGCCGACGATCTCCTCCAGGATGTCCTCGATGGTGACGATGCCCGCCGTGCCGCCGTACTCGTCGATGACGACCGCGACGTGGTTGCGCACCTGCTGCATCTCGCGCAGCAGGTCGCCCGCGTTCTTGGTGTCCGGTACGAACGCCGCCGGCCGCATGGCCGTGGAGACCAGATCGGACTCCGCGTCACGGCTGATGTGCGTCTTGCGGACCAGGTCCTTCAGGTACACGATGCCGACGATGTCGTCCTCGTTCTCGCCGGTCACCGGGATGCGCGAGAAGCCCGAGCGCAGCGCGAGCGTGGTCGCCTGGCGGATCGTCTTGTACCGCTCGATGCAGACCAGGTCGGTCCGCGGCACCATCACCTCGCGCACCAGGGTGTCGCCCAGCTCGAAGACCTGGTGCACCATCCGGCGCTCCTCGTCCTCGATCAGCGACTCCTTCTCCGCCAGGTCGACCATGGCGCGCAGCTCGGCCTCCGAGGCGAACGGGCCCTTGCGGAACCCCTTGCCGGGGGTGAGGGCGTTGCCGAGGAGGATCAGCAGCTGCGGGACGGGCCCCATGACGCGGGCGAGCGGCACCAGGACGTAGGCGGCGGCCGTCGCCGTGCCGAGCGGGTGCTGGCGACCGATGGTGCGCGGCGACACACCGACGGCCACGAAGGAGACCAGCACCATCACGGCGATCGCGGTGAGCAGCGCCTTCCAGTTCTCGCCGAGCGCGTCGAGGCAGACGTACGTGACGAGCACCCCCGCCGCCATCTCGCAGGTCACCCGCACCAGCAGGGCGACGTTGAGGTAGCGGGTGGTGTCCCGGGCGACCTGGAGCAGCTTCTCGCTGCCGCGCCGGCCCTCCCGTACGGCCTGCTCGGCGCGGAAGCTGGACACCCGGGCGAGGCCGGACTCCGCGCAGGCCGCGAACCAGGCGACCACCACCAGCAGGACCGCCCCGGTGATCAGTTGCGGGGCGGTCACGAGACGGTCGGGGCCGGGGACGGGCCCGTCAGGCCCCGCTCGCTGCGCCAGCCGTCGACGATGGCCGCCTGGAGGCCGAACATCTCGGCCTTCTCGTCCGGCTCCTCGTGGTCGTAGCCCAGCAGGTGCAGCACCCCGTGGACGGTCAGGAGCTGGAGCTCCTCGTCCATGGAGTGCCGCGTCGGGGCGTCCTCGCCCTGCTTCTTCGCCACCTCGGGGCAGAGCACGATGTCACCGAGGAGCCCCTGCGGGGGCTCCTCGTCGTCCTTGGCCGGCGGACGGAGCTCGTCCATCGGGAAGGACATGACGTCGGTGGGTCCGGGCAGGTCCATCCACTGGATGTGGAGCTGCTCCATGGCGTCCTCGTCGACGACGATGACGGACAGCTCGGACAGGGGGTGGATCCGCATGCGGGTGAGCGCGTAGCGGGCGATGTCGAGGATCGCCCGCTCGTCGACCTCGGTTCCGGACTCGTTGTTGACGTCGATCGACATGGTGCGCTGGGTTCTACTTCCGCTGGGTGCCGTTCCGGGCCGGCCGGGGTTCCCGGTCCGCCTGGCTGTCGTCGTACTTCTCGTACGCATCGACGATACGGCCGACCAGCCTGTGCCGGACCACATCCTCGGACGTGAGCCGCGAGAAGTGGATGTCCGGGACCCCCTCCAGGATCGACTGGACCTGGCGCAGACCGGACCTGTTGCCGCCGGGGAGGTCGACCTGGGTGATGTCACCGGTGACGACGATCTTCGAGTCGAAGCCGAGCCGGGTCAGGAACATCTTCATCTGCTCCGGGCTCGTGTTCTGCGCCTCGTCGAGGACCACGAAGGCATCGTTCAAGGTGCGCCCCCTCATGTATGCGAGGGGGGCGACCTCGATCGTTCCGTTGGCCATCAGCCGGGGGATCGAGTCCGGGTCGAGCATGTCGTGCAGTGCGTCGTACAGCGGGCGCAGGTACGGGTCGATCTTGTCGAAGAGCGTGCCGGGCAGGAAGCCGAGCCGCTCTCCGGCCTCGACGGCCGGGCGGGTCAGGATGATCCGGCTGACCTGCTTGGACTGCAGGGCCTGGACCGCCTTGGCCATGGCGAGGTAGGTCTTGCCGGTACCGGCGGGGCCGATGCCGAAGACGATCGTGTGCTTGTCGATCGCGTCGACGTACCGCTTCTGGTTCAGGGTCTTGGGGCGGATGGTGCGGCCGCGGCTGGAGAGGATGTTCTGCGTGAGCACCTCGGCAGGGGTCTCCTGCGGGCCGTTGCCGTTGTCGCTGGCCCTGAGCATGGCGATCGAGCGTTCCACTGCGTCCTCCGTCATCGGCTGCCCGGTGCGGAGCACGAGCATCATCTCGTCGAACAGGCGCTGTATCAGGCGGACTTCCGCCGCTTCGCCGATCGCGCTGACCTGGTTGTCCCGAACATGGATGTCGGCCTTCGGGAAGGCCTTCTCGATCACACGCAGCAGGGCGTCACCGGGGCCGAGCACCGCCACCATCGGGTGGCTTGCCGGAACGGTGAAGTGGGCTCGCGCCTGTCCCTGCGCCGGGGTGTGAGGTGTCGGTGTCTGAGTCATGGGCCGGCACTGTGGCCTGCACATACCTCCCGTTGAGGGGCCGCGCCGATCGACGACCTCCGGAATATCAAGGGTACGTCGCCGCGGCGGCTGCACCGAGGGGTTTTCCCGCGGCCCCACCGCCCTGCGACCGGGCGGCACGGGCCTGGTGCACCGGGCGGCACGGGCCGGGTGCACCGGGCGGCACGGGCCCGGTGCACCGGGTGCGGGGTCCCGGCCGCCCGGGCCGATGCCCTGAGTCCGGGGTCGCCCGGGGTGCCGGGGCCGGGGGTGCCCGGGCCGGGG
>NZ_JACBGN010000457.1 GCF_013401435.1 Streptomyces sp. BR123 | reverse complement strand
CGGCCGCCCCCGTCGCCCCGCTGATCCCCCGGGTCGGCATCGGCACCGACGTGCACGCCTTCGAGACCGGCCGCGAGCTGTGGTGCGCCGGCCTCCTGTGGGAGGGGGAGGACGGCCTCGCCGGGCACTCCGACGGCGACGTCGCCGCCCACGCCGCCTGCGACGCCCTCTTCTCCGCCGCCGGCGTCGGCGACCTCGGCGCGCACTTCGGCACCTCCCGCCCCGAGTGGTCCGGCGCCGCCGGCGTCACCCTTCTGGCGGAGGCCGCCCGGATCGTCCGCGCCGAGGGCTACGAGATCGGCAACATCGCCATCCAGGTGATCGGCGTACGCCCGAAGATCGGCAAGCGGCGCGACGAGGCGCAGAAGGCGCTCTCCGAGGCCGCCGGCGCGCCGGTGTCGGTCTCCGGCACCACCACCGACGGGCTGGGGCTGACGGGCCGTGCCGAGGGCCTCGCCGCGATCGCCACCGCCCTCGTCCACCGGACGAACCGGGGCTGAGCACCCCGAACTGCCGCGAGACGGCCGTTGCGCATGCCGCCGCTGCGGCAGCAGAGCCGCCCCGCGCCCCGAAAGGGGTCGCGGGGCACTGCCGGCGGCCCACTACCCTGGATGCCGTGACTATTCGCCTGTACGACACCAGCGCCCGGCAGATCCGCGACTTCACCCCCCTCAAGCCGGGATGTGTCTCGATCTACCTCTGTGGTGCCACCGTGCAGGCGGCCCCGCACATCGGGCACATCCGCTCCGGCCTCAACTTCGACATCATGCGCCGCTGGTTCGAGTACCGCGGCTACGACGTCACCTTCATCCGGAACGTCACCGACATCGACGACAAGATCATCTGGAAGGGCGGCGAGCAGAACCGCCCCTGGTGGTCCATCGGCTACGAGAACGAGCGCGCCTTCAACACCGGCTACGACGCCCTGGGCTGCCTGCCGCCCACGTACGAGCCCCGCGCCACCGGCCACGTCACCGAGATGGTCGAGATGATGCGCGGCCTCATCGAGCGCGGCCACGCCTACGAGGCGGACGGCAGCGTCTACTTCGACGTGCGCTCGTACCCCGAGTACCTGAAGCTCTCCAACCAGGAGCTGGACAACCTCATCCAGCCCGCCGAAGAGGGCATCAGCGGCAAGCGCGACCCCCGCGACTTCGCCATGTGGAAGGCGTCGAAGCCCGGCGAGCCCGACTGGGAGACCCCGTGGGGCCGCGGCCGTCCCGGCTGGCACCTGGAGTGCTCGGCCATGGCGCACAAGTACCTCGGCAGCGCCTTCGACATCCACGGCGGCGGCCTCGACCTGATCTTCCCGCACCACGAGAACGAGATCGCCCAGGCCAAGGCCTTCGGCGACGACTTCGCCCAGTACTGGGTTCACAACGCCTGGGTCACCATGTCCGGCGAGAAGATGTCCAAGTCCCTGGGCAACTCGGTGCTCGTCTCCGAGATGGTCAAGAACTGGCGCCCCATCGTCCTGCGCTACTACCTCGGCACCCCGCACTACCGCTCGATGATCGAGTACAGCGAGGAAGCCCTGCGCGAGGCCGAGTCGGCGTTCGCGCGCATCGAGGGCTTCTGCCAGCGCGTCGTGGAGAAGGCCGGCAAGGCCGTCGAGCCGGCCGCCGAGGTCCCGCCGGCCTTCGCCGAGGCCATGGACGACGACCTGGGCGTCCCGCAGGCGCTCGCCATCGTCCACACCACCGTCCGCCAGGGCAACAGCGCGCTCGCCGCCGACGACAAGGACGCGGCCGTCGCACGCCTGTCGGAGGTGCGGGCCATGCTGGGCGTGCTCGGCCTGGACCCCCTGGACGAGCGCTGGTCGCAGGAGTCCGACCGGGGCGCCGAGCTCCACGGGGCCGTCGACACCCTCGTCCGTCTGGTCCTGGAGCAGCGCGAGTCGGCGCGGGCCCGCAAGGACTGGACCACCGCCGACGCCATCCGCGACCAGCTCCAGCAGTCGGGCCTGGTCATCGAGGACAGCCCGTCCGGGCCGCGCTGGACGCTCGCCCCGCGCTGACCGCACCCGGCCTGACCGGCCACATTGTGCCGCCCGGGGCACCGGGCGGCACACTCTTCATACGTACGTAACGCAGCACCAACGAAAACAGGTAGAGGTCATGGCCGGGAACAGCCAGCGCAGGAACCGCCGCACGTCCAACAAGAAGGGCGCGACGGTCGGCAGCGGTGGTCAGCGGCGCAAGGGCCTGGAGGGCAAGGGCCCCACGCCCAAGGCCGAGGACCGCAAGGGCCACAAGGCCTTCCGCATGGCCAACGCCGCCGCCAAGGCGGCCGCGCGCCGCCGCCCCGCGCCCCGCCGCGGCGGCGTCAAGGGCCAGAGCGAGATGGTCGTCGGCCGCAACCCGGTCTTCGAGGCGCTGCGCGACGGCGTGCCCGCCACCACCCTGTACGTCCAGCAGTTCATCGACAACGACGAGCGCGTCCGCGAGGCCCTCCAGCTCGCCGGGGCCCGCGGCAACATCAACCTGATGGAGGCCCCGCGCCCCGAGCTCGACCGGATGACCGGCGGCCTCAACCACCAGGGCCTCGTCCTGCAGGTCCCGCCGTACGAGTACGCGCATCCCGAGGACCTCACCGAGGCCGCCCACGACAACGGCGAGCAGCCGCTGATCGTCGCCCTCGACGGGGTCACCGACCCGCGCAACCTCGGCGCGATCGTCCGTTCCGTCTCCGCCTTCGGCGGCCACGGCGTGGTCATTCCCGAGCGCCGCGCCGCCGGTATGACCGCCGGCGCCTGGAAGACCTCCGCCGGTACCGCCGCGCGCACCCCGGTCTCCCGCGTCACCAACCTGACCCGCGCCCTCCAGGACTACAAGAAGGCCGGGCTGACCGTCGTCGGCCTCGCCGCCGAGGGCGAGCAGAGCGTCGCCGACCTCGACGCCCTGGCGGGCCCCGTCGTCATCGTCGTCGGCTCCGAGGGCAAGGGCCTCGGCCGGCTCGTCGGCGAGACCTGCGACTTCCTCGTGCGCATTCCGATGCCGGGCGGCGCCGAGTCGCTCAACGCCGGTGTCGCCGCGGGCGTCGTGCTGTACGAGGCGGCCCGCCGCCGGGGCTGACCGCCCGTCCGGAGCGCCGCCGTTGATCCACTTGGCTCGCGGAGAGTGACCCGTGAGCGTGCCACCCCGCCCATTTCGGGCGGGGTGGCTTGATCTTGACGCGTCTCGGACACATCCCTGCCGTCAAGGCAGTGTCCTAAGCACTGATCACTCGGTTAGATGAGTGTGGACACCAGAACGTCAGGGTTCGACGACCAGCCCGCGCTGAGCATGGTCAAGGTGCCGTGCGACCCCGCACAGGTCATCGTCAACCACGCCAGCTTCCGCGTGCGGCTCGCACCGAGCCCGAGCGCGCGTTCCAAGCCCGCGAACACCCCCGGCCGGATGCCCGTCCTCGGCGGCGCCGTCACCGCCGCCGCCGGAGCCGCCGCCCGCCGTCGCAGGGCCCCCGTCGTCTGGAGCGGCAAGTCCGCCCCCGGTGACCCCGCCGCCATGGGCGGACTGCTCCAAGCCGTACGCCAACACGGCCGCGGCCACGACGACCACGATCACGACTACGACTACGCGTACGGCGACACCGACGCGGGCGCGACCCAGGTCATCCCCCGCGTGGACCTCGCCCACGGTCTCGGCGACGACACCGTCCCCACCCCCACCGTCATCGGCCAGCGCCGGTACGGCGACCCGGACGAGACCCGCTCCTTCGCCCCCGTGCGGGACCTGCCCCACGGC
>NZ_JACBGN010000456.1 GCF_013401435.1 Streptomyces sp. BR123 | reverse complement strand
GGCTCGGGGAACTCGGGGGCCGAATCGGGGGACCGTTCCGAAACATCCCGAAGAGGGGCGACCCATGAAGCGACGCTTTCCGAGGACGGCTGCCGTCACCGCGGCGGCACTGGTTCTGGCCGGCGGTGGTACGTCCGCCGCGTTCGCCGGCGACCCGACCGACAACCCGAGCGAGGCGGCGGCGGACTTGTGCGCGAACATCAACGAACTCAGCTCCGACACCGCGGCATTGCGGGCCCTGAACCCGTCCACCACGACCAAGGACCAGATCAAGGACGCGACCAACGAGGTCCATGAGGACTGGAAGAAGGTCGCCGAGTCCACGGCCACCTGGAACCAGGCGAAGAAGAACGCGCTGAAGACCGCCTCCCAGAACCTCCAGAAGGCGTACGAGAACCTGCCCGGCGACACCACCGGCAGCCAGGCCGCCACCCAACTCGCACCACAGGTCCAGGCATTGAGTGCGGCCATCAAGAACGCCCGCACCGAGCTCACCTGCCCCTGACCTGACCCGACCCGCCCTGGCGGGCGGCCGGAGAGCCGGACGCCCGCGGAAGTGGAACGCGGGGACCGCCGCACCCTCGGCTGCCCGAGGGGCGGGACGACGGCGGTCCCCGCGGGGGACACGGGCCGGGTCAGGGCCGTCCGCGTCCATGGCGTTCACGTGGTCCGGGAGCCGCTCCGGAGGTCCGCCAACGCCGTTCCGTGGCGCCGGCCGGGGCCTCGCCCCTGCCGACACCGACCACTGTGCCCGAGGCGTGTTAAGCCGGTGCTGCCGCAACGTGACGTGCCCGTACCGATTGCCCGACGCGCGGGCACCACGACAGCCGGCGGTCGCGGCGGTCGGACGGGCGGGCCGTGAACGCGCGCGCCGTCCCGGCCCGGGGGCCCGGGCCGGGACGGCGCGTCAGGTGTTTCGCCTACTTGGCGTTCTTGGCGAGGAAGGCCAGCAGGTCCTGGCGGCTCACCACACCGGTCGGCTTGCCCTCGACCAGCACGATCGCCGCGTCGGCCTCACCGAGCGCGGCCATCAGGTCGGAGACCGGCTCGCCGGAGCCGACCTGCGGCAGCGGCGCGCTCATGTGCTTCTCCAGCGGGTCGGACAGTGCCGCCTGCTGCGCGAACAGCGCCGCCAGCAGCTCCTTCTCCACGACCGAGCCGACGACCTCGGCGGCCATCACGTCCGGGTGACCGGCACCGGGCTTGACGACGGGCATCTGCGAGACGCCGTACTCGCGCAGCACCTCGATGGCCTCACCGACGGTCTCCTCCGGGTGCATGTGCACCAGGGAGGGCATGTCGCCCTCCTTGTCGGCGAGGACGTCGCCGATGCGGGCGGACGGGCCCGCCTCCTCCAGGAAGCCGTGCCCGGCCATCCACTCGTCCGAGAAGATCTTGCTCATGTAGCCGCGGCCGCTGTCGGGGAGGAGGACGACGACCACGTCGTCCGGGCCGAGGCCCTCGGCGGCGCGCAGCGCGGCGACGACCGCCATGCCGCAGGAACCGCCGACGAGGAGGCCCTCCTCCTTCGCCAGCCGGCGGGTCATCTGGAAGGAGTCCTTGTCGGACACCGCGATGATCTCGTCGGCAACGCTCTGGTCGTACGCGGTCGGCCAGAAGTCCTCGCCGACGCCCTCGACCAGGTACGGACGCCCCGAGCCGCCCGAGTAGACGGAGCCCTCCGGGTCGGCGCCGATGACCTTGACCTTGCCGCCGGACACCTCCTTCAGGTAATTGCCGGTACCCGAGATCGTGCCGCCCGTGCCGACACCGGCCACGAAGTGCGTGATCTTCCCCTCAGTCTGTTCCCACAGTTCGGGACCGGTCGTCTCGTAGTGCGAGCGGGGGTTGTTCGGGTTGCTGTACTGGTCCGGCTTCCAGGCGCCCGGCGTCTCGCGGACGAGGCGGTCGGACACGTTGTAGTACGAATCGGGGTGCTCCGGGTCGACCGCGGTCGGGCAGACCACGACCTCGGCGCCGTACGCCCGCAGCACGTTGATCTTGTCCAGGGAGACCTTGTCGGGGCACACGAAAATGCACTTGTAGCCCTTCTGCTGGGCCACGATGGCGAGTCCTACACCCGTGTTGCCGCTGGTCGGCTCCACGATGGTGCCACCGGGCTTGAGGGCACCGCTCTCCTCGGCGGCCTCGATCATCCGGAGGGCGATCCGGTCCTTCACGGAGCCGCCCGGGTTGAAGTACTCGACCTTGGCAAGGACGGTGGCCTGCAGGCCTTCGGTCACACGGTTGAGCTTCACCAGCGGGGTGTTGCCGACGAGGCTGATCATCGAGTCGTGGAATTGCACCATGTTCTCCAGGGACAGGACTCCACGGGTTCTCCGGGAGACATGGCCAGAGTATGCGGAAAGGGATTGGCCGACAGGGAGTACGGGGCAGGAAGGTCAACAAGAGCAGGAGGTGGCTAGCAGGGTGTCCAGGGCAAGGACGGCCCGCCGGATCGCGGCGGGAGCGGCGTACGGCGGAGGCGGGCTCGGGCTGGTCGGGGTCGCCGCCGTCGGGCTGGTGCTGGCGGAGGTCCAGTTCGCCAAGAGGACGGTGGGGACCGGGCTGGGCGACCCCCCGCGGGCCGACGGGCTGTACGGGAGCGACTTCGGCAGAGCGGCCGACGGACCGGGCTGCCCGGGGCCGGCCCCGCTGCGACTGGCCATGCTGGGCGACTCCACGGCAGCCGGGCTCGGCGTGCACCGGGCCCGCCAGACCCCCGCCGCCCTGCTGGCCTCCGGCCTGGCGGCGGTGGCCGAGCGGCCCGTGGAACTGCGGAACGTGGCCCTGTCCGGGGCCATGTCCGACGACCTCGACCGCCAGGTCGGACTGCTGCTGGACGGCGTCGGGGACGGGGACGGGGACGGGGCCGCCCCCGACGTGTGCGTGATCATGATCGGCGCGAACGACGTGACCCGGCGGATGCCGCCGACGCAGTCCGTCCGCCACCTCACCTCGGCGGTGCGGAGGCTGCGGCTGGCCGGCTGCGAGGTCGTGGTGGGCACCTGCCCGGATCTCGGCACGATCGAGCCGGTGTACCAGCCGCTGCGATGGCTGGCCCGGCGGGTCTCGCGGCAGCTGGCCGCCGCCCAGACGATAGGGGTCGTCGCGCTGGGCGCCCGCACGATCTCGATGGGCGACCTGCTGGGCCCGGAATTCGCCGCCAACCCGCGCGAGATGTTCGGCCCGGACTCGTACCACCCCTCGGCCGAGGGGTACGCGACCGCAGCCATGGCCATCCTGCCGACGGTGTGCGCGGCGCTGGCCCTGTGGCCGGAGTCCGACCGGCTGGACATCGCCCGGAACGAGGACATGCTGCCGGTGGCCCAGGCCGCGTCGGCCGCGGCCGGGCAGGCCGGCACCGAGGTCACCGCCGCCCGCGGCCCCTGGGCCCTCCTCAAGCACCGCCGTCGGCGCCGAGTCGCGGAGGAGTCCCCCGCCCCGAGCCCCGCCGACGCCTGACGCCCCCGACCGCTCCCGCAGCTCCCCGCGGGCCGTGGCGCCCGCCCGCGCCGTTCCCCGCGCCCCTGAGGCATGCGCCCCGCAACTGCCGCCCTGCGGACGGGCGCGACCCCCGGGCGAGGCCCGGGGGATACCGCCGGAGGACCCGGCGCCCCCGCGCCACCCGGTGACGCGAGGAACCCGAGCCCTCCCCCGATCCCCCGGCGCGGGGACCTGCGCGACCGGCCGCCCACAACCCGGCAGCCGGACGACGGGCCGGGAAACCGCGGGGCCCGGGCGGGG
>NZ_JACBGN010000455.1 GCF_013401435.1 Streptomyces sp. BR123 | reverse complement strand
GCCCCGCAGGGGCCGGGCCCGTGCCCCCGCCGCACCCCGCGGAAAACCGGTCTGCCGGGGCCGCCCCTGCCCCGTACACTGGGCCCAGCGAAAGGCATGGACGGGGACGAGTAGCGTCGGACGCAGCCGTGAGCGACCCGGGGACGGTGAGAGCCCGGGGGCGAGCGCGACGTGAAGGATCACCCCTGAGCCGCCGGAAGAAAGCCGCCACGGGGCCACCCGGAGCCCGTGCGGCGAGTAGAACCGGCTTCGCACCCCAATGAGGGGGCCGCCGGACCCGTCCGGTGGCCAAGGAGGGTGGTACCGCGGGAGCGCGTCCTCGACGAAGGAGGCGGCGTCTCTCGTCCCTCCGGACGGAAGCGCCACACCGCCGGAGGAAGAGTTCAGCCTCATGACCACACCGCCGCAGTACCGCCCGGTACCCGCCCAGGTCGACCTGCCCGCCCTGGAACACGCCGTTCTCGAGTTCTGGCGCGAGAACAAGACCTTCGCCAAGACCCTGGAGCAGTCCGAGGGCCGCCCCGAGTGGGTCTTCTACGAGGGCCCGCCCACCGCGAACGGCATGCCCGGCGCGCACCACATCGAGGCCCGCGTCTTCAAGGACGTCTTCCCCCGCTTCCGCACCATGCGGGGCTACCACGTGGCCCGCAAGGCCGGCTGGGACTGCCACGGCCTGCCCGTCGAGCTCGCCGTCGAGAAGGAACTCGGCTTCAACGGCAAGCAGGACATCGAGGCCTACGGCATCGCCGAGTTCAACGCCAAGTGCCGCGAGTCCGTGACCCGCCACACCGACGCGTTCGCCGAGCTCACCACCCGCATGGGCTACTGGGTCGACCTGGACGACGCGTACCGGACCATGGACCCCGAGTACGTCGAGTCGGTCTGGTGGTCGCTGAAGGAGATCTTCAACAAGGGCCTGCTCGTCCAGGACCACCGCGTCGCCCCCTGGTGCCCGCGCTGCGGCACCGGCCTGTCCGACCACGAGCTGGCCCAGGGCTACGAGACCGTCGTCGACCCCTCGGTCTACGTGCGCTTCCCGCTGACCTCCGGCCCGCTCGCCGGCGAGGCCGCCCTCGTCGTGTGGACCACCACCCCGTGGACCCTGGTCTCCAACACCGCGGTGGCCGCCCACCCCGAGGTCACGTACGTCGTCGCCACCGATGGCGAGGAGAAGCTGGTCGTCGCGCAGCCGCTGCTGGAGAAGGCCCTCGGCGAGGGCTGGGAGACCACCGGCCAGACCTTCACCGGCAGGGAGATGGAGCGCTGGACCTACCGGCGCCCCTTCGAGCTGGTGCCCTTCGACGCCCCCGCCCACTTCGTGGTCAACGCGGACTACGTCACCACCGAGGACGGCACCGGTCTGGTCCACCAGGCTCCCGCCTTCGGTGCCGACGACCTCGCGGTCTGCCGCGCGTACGGCCTGCCCGTCGTGAACCCGGTCCGCCCCGACGGCACCTTCGCCGAGGAGGTCCCGCTCGTCGGCGGCGTCTTCTTCAAGAAGGCCGACGAGCGCCTCACCGCCGACCTCGACGCCCGCGGCCTGCTCTTCAAGCACTTCGCCTACGAGCACAGCTACCCGCACTGCTGGCGCTGCCACACGGCGCTGCTCTACTACGCGCAGCCGTCCTGGTACATCCGCACCACCGCCGTCAAGGACGCGATGCTGCGGGAGAACGAGAAGACCAACTGGTTCCCGGAGTCGGTCAAGCAGGGCCGCTTCGGCGACTGGCTCAACAACAACATCGACTGGGCGCTGTCCCGCAACCGCTACTGGGGCACCCCGCTGCCCATCTGGCGCTGCGAGGAGGGCCACCTCACCTGCGTCGGCTCCCGCGCCGAACTGTCGGAGCTGTCCGGCCAGGACCACTCGGCCCTGGACCCGCACCGCCCCTACATCGACGACGTGACCTTCTCCTGCACGGCCGAGGGCTGCTCGCAGACCGCGGTCCGCGTCCCCGAGGTCATCGACGCCTGGTACGACTCGGGCTCGATGCCGTTCGCGCAGTGGGGCTACCCGTACAAGAACAAGGAGCTGTTCGAGAAGCGCTACCCGGCGCAGTTCATCTCCGAGGCCATCGACCAGACCCGCGGCTGGTTCTACACGCTGATGGCCGTCGGCACGCTCGTGTTCGACAAGTCCTCGTACGAGAACGTCGTCTGCCTGGGCCACATCCTGGCCGAGGACGGCCGCAAGATGTCCAAGCACCTGGGCAACATCCTCCAGCCGATCCCGCTCATGGACCAGCACGGCGCCGACGCGGTGCGCTGGTTCATGGCGGCCGGCGGCTCGCCGTGGGCGGCCCGCCGCGTCGGCCACGGCACCATCCAGGAGGTCGTCCGCAAGACGCTCCTCACCTACTGGAACACGGTCGCCTTCCAGGCCCTGTACGCCCGCACCTCGAACTGGGCGCCGACCGCCGCCGACCCGGCGCCGGCCGACCGCACGGTGCTGGACCGCTGGCTGCTCTCGGAGCTGCACACGCTGGTCGGCGAGGTCACGGACGCCATGGAGGCGTACGACACCCAGCGCGCCGGCAAGCTGCTGTCCGCCTTCGTGGACGACCTGTCCAACTGGTACGTGCGCCGGTCGCGCCGCCGGTTCTGGCAGGGCGACAAGGCGGCGCTGCGCACCCTGCACGACGTGGTCGAGACCGTCACCCGCCTGATGGCCCCGCTCACCCCCTTCATCGCGGAGCGGGTGTGGCAGGACATGGTCGTCCCGGTCACCCCGGACGCGCCCGAGTCCGTGCACCTGACCTCGTGGCCCGAGGCGGACTCCTCGCTCGTGGACCCGGTCCTGTCCCAGCAGATGCTGCTGGTGCGCCGCCTGGTCGAGCTGGGCCGTGCCACGCGCGCCGAGTCCGGGGTCAAGACCCGCCAGCCGCTCTCGCGGGCGCTGGTCGCGGCCGGCGGCTTCGAGGCGCTCTCGGCCGAGCTGCACGCCCAGATCACCGAGGAGCTGAACGTCAGCTCGCTGGCATCGCTGTCCGAGGTCGGCGGCTCGCTCGTCGACACCACGGCGAAGGCGAACTTCCGTGCGCTCGGCAAGCGGTTCGGCAAGGGCGTCCAGGACGTCGCGAAGGCCGTGGCCGCGGCGGACGCGGCGGCGCTGTCGCTCGCCCTGCGCTCCGGCGAGGCCACGGTGGAGGTGAACGGGGAGCCGGTCGCCCTCACCCCGGAGGAGGTCATCATCACGGAGACCCCGCGCGAAGGCTGGTCGGTGGCGTCCGACTCCGGCGCCACGGTCGCCCTGGACCTGGAGATCACCCCCGAGCTGCGGCTCGCCGGCCTGGCGCGGGACGCGATCCGCCTCATCCAGGAGGCCCGCAAGAACTCGGGCCTGGACGTCGCGGACCGGATCGCCCTGCGGTGGTCCGCCGCGGACCCGGAGGTGGTCACCGCCCTGACCGACCACGCCGGGCTGATCGCGGACGAGGTCCTGGCGACGGACTTCGCGCAGGGCGAGGCCGATGCGGCGTACGGTGCCCCGTTCACGGACGAGCCGCTGACCCTCACGTTCCGCCTCCGCAAGGCGTAACCGGCCAACGAAACGGCGCCCCCGGTTCCGGGGGCGCCGTTTCGCGGCCCGCCCGCCACCGCGCAGCACAGCGAACCGGTCACCCACCGGTGCCGCGCCCGCCCGGCCACCGTCCAGCCCGGCCGAGACCCTCCAGCCCGCCCGGCCACCGTCCAGCCCGCCCCGCAGCATGCAGCCCGCCCCGGCAGCATGCAGCCTGCCCCGCACCTTCCAGCCCGCCCCCGGCACCCTTCAGCCGCCCCTGCAC
>NZ_JACBGN010000454.1 GCF_013401435.1 Streptomyces sp. BR123 | reverse complement strand
GAGCGGCGTCGGCAGCGTCAGAGGTGTATAAGAGACAGGGGTGGGGCCGTCAGGGCGGACGGTGATCCCGTACGCGGCGCCGGCGGGGGTGGAGCGGAAGGCGACGGTGTACGCGGGCAGCAGCCGCTCCAGCAGGACCGTCGACTCGCGCAGGGCGAACTGCAGGCCGAGGCAGGCGCGCGGGCCCATCCCGAAGGGCAGGTAGGCGCCCGGGGCCGCCGACCTGCCCCGGGGGGCGGTGAAGCGCCGGGGGTCGAAGCGCTCCGGGTCGGGCCACAGCTCCGGGTCGCGGTGCGTGAGGTACGGGCACACCAGGAGGTCGGTGCCGGCGGCGATGGCGTGGCCGGCCAGGACGTCGTCCTCGGCCGCGTGGCGGGGCAGGATCCATGCCGACGGGTAGAGCCGCAGGGTCTCGTGGACCAGCGCCTGGACGGCCTGCCGGCGCTCGGCGGAGCCCGCGGCGCCGACGGCGAGGGCCTGCTCGCGGGTCCCGGGATACCGGTCGAGCAGCAGGTACAGCCAGGTCAGGGTGGTCGCGGTGGTCTCGTGCCCGGCGAAGAGCAGGGTGACCAGCTCGTCGCGGATCAGGCGGTCGGTGTACTCGGGCCGCTCGGCGGAGGCGTCGGTCAGGGCGCGCAGCAGGCCGGGCCCGTCGGGTCCTGCGGGAGCCGTGCGGGCGGCGTCGATGGCATCCCGGGCGACCGCGTCGATGCGGGCGACGTCCGCGGCGACGGCGTCCCGGGCGTCGGCCTCGTCGGCGGGCAGGGTGGGCAGCGCGGCCGCCAGGTCCTCGACGGCGTTCAGCTCGCCCTCGGTCCGGGCGTCGAGGGGGTGTCCGGTCAGGGAGCGCCAGATGGTGTCGAGGGCGAAGCTGCGCATCTCCCGTCCCACGTCGACGGTCCGCCCGGTGGCGGCGTACCGCGCCCACCGCTCGGCGGCGGCGTTGGCGGCCCGCTCGATCCGCTGCTCGTAGCGGCGCATCCCGGTGCCGGTGAACTGGGCCTGCAGCAGCCGGCGTTGGCGCTTCCAGGCATCGCCGGTGGCGGCGAGGACCCCGTCGCCGATCAGCAGGCGCGCGCGGTGGGAGCGCTTGACGTACCGGTCGGGACGCAGGGCGAGTACGTGCCGGACGGCCTCGGGGTCGGTGACGAGGACGGTGGCCGGGGCGGGCGGGGTGCCTGCGTCCGCCGACCCGAGGTGCAACGCGGCGATGCCGCCGAGCCGTTCCCGCGCGAGGGCGAGCAGTTCGACGAGCTCTCCGCGCTCCGCGCGCCACCGCTGCACGTGGACGGAGTCCAGTTCGGGAACCGGGCGGCCCGGTCGGGGACCCCGCGGGAGCGGGTCCCGGTCGAGGCGGGCTTCGGTGGCCACGCTCCTCCTCCTGCTTCCGGTGCGCCTGCCCGACCACTCCCCCTGACGGAGCGTCGGCACGGCATCACGGACTGTACGGGAGGAAGGGTGTCCGGTGACAGCCCGCCGCGGGCCGGTGGCGCGTTCGCCGCTGCCGGCCGCCGTCCGCACGGATAACATTCCATGATCATGGACGCGATGACAGGACACGAGCTGGTCTCCGTGCCGGGCGGACGGGTGACCCTGTCCGACCGGCGGACGCAGCGCAGTTGGGCGGTCGACGTGGCGCCGTACCGGCTCGGGTCGGTACCGGTCACCCAGGCGCTGTACGCCCGGGTGACCGGGGAGCGGCCGAGCGCGGCCCACGGGGACCGACTGCCCGTCGAGGGGGTGTCCTGGTGGGACGCCGCCCGGTTCTGCAACGCCCTCTCGGCGCGGGAGGGCCTCACGCCCGTCTACCGGTTCCACGACGGCGCCGCGGACGGAGACGGCGACGGGGACGGCGGGGGCCTGGAATGGGACCGGTCCGCGGACGGGTACCGGCTGCCGACGGAGGCCGAGTGGGAGCACGCCTGCCGCGCCGGGACCCCCGGACCGCACTACGGGCCGCTCGACGAGATCGCCTGGTACCGCGGCAACTCGGACGGGCGGATCCGCGAGGTGGGCGGCAGACTCCCCAACCCGTGGGGGCTGTACGACATGCTCGGCAATGTCTGGAACTGGTGCTGGGACGTGTACGACGCCGAGGTGTACGGCGGCTACCGCGTGCTGCGCGGCGGCGGCTGGTTCGACGAGCACTGGAGCTGCCGGGCCTCGGCCCGCCGTCGCAGCCACCCCACGTTCCGGGTCGACGACGTGGGGTTCCGCGTCGCGCGCCCGGCCGCGGACTGACCGGGCCCCTCCCGGCCACGGCCCGCCTGCCGCTCACCGCACGGTGCGCGGCAGGCGCAGGCTCAGCCCGGCCGCGAGGACGATCAGGGCGAGCTGGACCAGCAGGGCCGCGGTGAGCGCCGTCCGGATGCCGTGCGACGTACTGACGGCGAGGAAGAGGCTGCCGACGGTCGCGACGCCGAGGGCGAGCGCGGACTGCTGGGTGGTGGTCACGATCCCGCTGCCCACGCCGGCCCGGTCGGCCGGCACCTCCGCGAGCATCAGCCGCATCAGCACGGGCACTTGGAAGCCCTGGCCGAGGCCGGCGACGGCGATGCCCGGGGCCAGTGCGGCGACGCCGGGGTTCGGCCCGCCGTACCGGAGCGTGAGCAGCAGCACGGTGATGCCGACGGCCTGGAGCGCCGCTCCCGCGGTGACGACGCGGCTGCCGAACCGGCCGGTCAGCCGCGGCCCGGCCAGCGAGGCCCCGAAGAAGGCGACGGCCATGGGCGCGAGGGCGAGCCCGGCGGCCACCGGGCCCTTGTGCAGGCCCTCTTGCAGGACCACGGCCATCACGAACATGAAGCCGCTGAACCCGATCGAGAACGGCACCAGCAAGGCCAGTCCCCGCCGCAGCGACGGCAGCCGCAGCAGGCTCGGCGGCACCAGCGGGGTCCGCCCCAGCCGGTCGGCGCGGCGCTCGACGGCGACGAAGCCGGTGGCCGCGACGGGGAAGGCGCCCAGCAGCAGCCAGGTCCACAGCGGCCAGCCGGCGGCCCGCCCCTCGGTCAGCGGCAGCAGCAGCGAGACCAGCGACAGGGCCAGCAACAGCGTGCCCGGAACGTCGACCGAGGCCGGCCGGTCCGAGCGGGTCTGCGGCACGGTCCGCGCGGCGAGCAGCAGCCCGATGAGGGCGACGGGCACGTTCACCAGGAACACGGAGCGCCAGCCGAGGCCTGCCGCGTCGGCGGCCACGAGGACGCCGCCCAGGACCTGCCCGGCCACCATGGACAGCCCGCCGGTGGCCCCGTACAGGCTCATCGCCCGGGCCCGGCGGGGCCCTTGCGTGGTGGCCTGGATGGTGGCGAGCACCTGCGGCAGCATCAGGGCGGCCGCGGCGCCCTGCGCCACCCGGGCGGCGACGAGGGTCCACGCGGTGGGGGCGAGGCCGCAGGCGAGAGAGGTGAGGCCGAAGGCGGCCATGCCGGCGAGGAAGAGCCGGCGCCGCCCGGCGGTGTCGCCGAGGCGGCCGCCGAGGACGAGGAGCACGGCGTAGGCGACGCCGTAGCCGCCTACGATCAGTTCGAGGACGGCGGGGCCGGCGGCGAGGTCTCGGTCGATCGCGGGCAGTGCCACGTTGACGATGAAGAAGTCGACCATCGGCAGGGCGGCACCGAGCAGCACGGTGAAGAGCCCCAGCGGGCCCAGCACGGCCTGGGCCTGGGCCGCACCCCGGGGCGGAGCGGAGGCCGGGGCGGGAACGGGGG
>NZ_JACBGN010000453.1 GCF_013401435.1 Streptomyces sp. BR123 | reverse complement strand
CAGTCGCCGAGCAAGAGGAGCGCGTAGCGATCCGGGGCGCCTCCTCGGCCCGGGACGGGGGCCAGTCGCCGTGAGATGAGGAGCGCGTAGCGATCTGGGGCGTCTGACCGGCCCCGATGGGGCCCTGGTCAACCTTTTCTGCAGGTTGGGGCTCGTCGCTCCCGGGCGGGCCCTGATGTCTGCCTTGAGGGCCGTCTTTCGTGCCCGCGCCCCCAGTGCCGGCCGGCATGGGTGGTCCTGGGCGCGTGGAGACGCTGCGAGGCGGAGCCGGGGCCCTGCGTCTCTGACGAGGCCCGTCCCTGGACTTGTCCCCCTGGCCATCCTTCGGGGCTTCCCGGCAGTCTGTTGGCATTCCGGGGCGGGGCGGCCTGTCAAGGGTGGCCGAAGGCCATCGCGCAGCGACGCGACGACGAAGGAGGAGCGCCCTTTACAGGGCGGCCCGAACCGGAAGGACGATAGGCGGCCGGGACGCCCCGGATGCCCCTCCGACGCCGGTCGGCTGCTATCCCGCCCCTCGGCTGCTGCCTGCCTCTCGCGCCTCCGCCTCGCCTCTGCCCAGCCCGCTCGCGCTCCCGTCTCCCCGGGCGCACCCTGGAGGGACAAGGGTGAGCCCCTGGAGGTGATGCACCATGTCCACACTCGTCGGGTGGCACGTGGAGCTCGAATTCACCGAGGACGGTCACCGCACCACTGCGGCGGCCATGGTCAGACTCGGTGACGGCTCCGAGATGCGGGCGCGCGGCTACGCCTTGCGTCACCCCTCCGACCCGGCGCAGCTGCGGGTCGGAGAAGAGATCGCAGGCGCGCGTGCGCTGATGGATCTCGCGTCCCAGATGCTGCAAAAGGCCCACGGAGAGATCGACGAGGCGACGGGCCGACACTCATACCCGCTGACCCGCTGATCGATCCCGCTGTGCCCCTGCCCGCGTTGCCTGCTCGCGCCCAGTGAGGGCGCGAGCAGGCCTTTCGTGCGCGCGTCCGGGTGCTATTCGGCAACCCAGCCGGTCAGGGCCGCCCAGGCGGCGGGAGCCAAGTCCAGCACCGGGCCGTCGGTGACCTTGGAGTCCCGGACGTGGACGGTGCCGGGGCACGTGGCGACCTCGACGCAGGCGCCGCCCTGTTCCGTGCTGTGGCTCGACTTCCGCCAGGCGACGGCTACTTCCAGGCACTGGCCGCCGTCGTCGCCGCTGTAGCTGGACTTGAACCACTTCAGTGCGGTGCTCATAGCTCTCCTAGCAGGCGGTCCAACAGGCCCCGCGTCTGCTCGGTGTTGAGGGCCTGAGTCCGCAGCATCGCATACCGGCGCGCCATGATGCTCACCTCGTCCGCGTCAGAGACGAGGTGGCTACCGCGCTGGCTCTCGGAGTAGCCGAGGTGCTGGTGATCCGGGGTTTCCAGGAGCGTGAACGGGCCGTTGAGGCCAGCGTGCCTGGGTTGGTCGAGTGGCATCACCTGGATGGAAACATCCGGGAGTTCGGTGCAGCCGATCAGGTGCCGCAGCAGTTCCTCGTGTACCTCCCGGCCGCCGATGCGGTGGCGGACGACGGGCTCCCAGACGACGAAGCTCGTCGTCGGCGGCGTCTTGCGGTGCAGTATCTGCTGCCGGACCAGTCGGTCGGCGGTGAGTGCCTCGATCTCCTCCTCACGGTAGGCGGGGATCCGGCACTTGAAGACGGCCCGGGCGTAGCTCGCGGGCTGGAGTAGACCTGGCACGACCTGGTTGTCGTACCAAGACAGCGCGATGGCCTCCGCCTCGCAGCGCATGTACTCCTCCGCCCATTCCGGTACTCGGTCCACCGGCGGAAGCTTCTCCACCCCCGCCAACAGCACCCCACCCGACTCCAGCACCCGGTCCATCGCCTCTGCCACGTCCGGCATCAGGGCCCGTCTGCCCTGCTCGATCGATGCGATCGTTTCCTCTTCCATCCGCACCAGCTTCGCCAGTTGGCGTTGTGTCAGGCCCTTCCTGATCCGGAGTACGGCCACCTGTGCCCCGACCATCTTCAGGGCGGTGCCGTTCTTCGGTACGCGTTTCCTCGGCGGCATGTTTTTCGGACTCCCCACCTGCGCCCGTGATGTATCCGTACCGACCCGTACCAATCGATCGGTACGGGCGGTCGCACTGTCCACGGTAGTCACGCACCGCGACGATCGCCCCGTGATTCAGGAGATTGAACCCGCCCTGATGCGGGACCGCTATTTTCCGCGCTCTCGCCAAACCGTCGCCACTGCCAGGCAGTTCACGGCGGAAACACTTGACGTGTGGGGTGTCACCCACCACCGCGACGACCTGTTGCTCTGCGTGAGCGAACTGGCGAGCAACGCCCTCCGCTACGGCGTCGCGCCCGGCCGGTACTACCGCGTCCGGCTCATGGCGTACGACGGCGGCGTGCGGCTGGAAGTCCACGACAGCGGCCCGGGCCTCTCCAACACCCGGGTCGGCGACGGGTACGGCCTGCGCATCGTCGAGGCCGTCTCGGACCGGTGGGGCGCGCTGCCGAGGCAGCCGGGGAAGTCGGTGTGGTGCGAGTTCGGCGGACCGCCGGCCGGGGCGGCCGAGGATTCCCGGTCCCGGCGGGAGACCGCGTACCTCCTGTGCTCGCCGCGCAACGCGCAGATCCTCGTGGAGTCGATCGCGGAGCTGGACGCCGACCGGAGCTAGCCGAGGCTGCCCAGCCAGCCAGCCAGGCAGCCCAGACCGGCCGGTCGGGGGCACCCCGCCCCCGCCCGGCCGGGGCCGTCACATGGGGTCGGGCTGTTCCGGGGCCTCGTTGGGCTTGATCACGGCGAAGACCGCGCCCTGCGGGTCGGCGAGGACGGCCATCCGGCCGACCGGCATGTCGAAGGCGGGGGCCATGACGCTGCCGCCGGCCTTTTCGCAGGCGGCCTGTGTAGCGTCGGCGTCGGCCACGCGGAAGTAGGGCAGCCAGTGCGGCGGGGTGCCCTTCGGGTGCTGGTCCAGGGACATGAGCCCGCCGACGGCCCGGCCGTTGACCTTGAGCTCGGTGTAGCCCTCGGCGCCCGGCATCTCGGAGGAGGCGGGCGTGATCGGGAGGATGGTGCTGTAGTACCTGGCGGCCTGCTGCGGATCGGTGGTGGCCAGTTCGTTCCAGGTCAGCGTGTTGTCCTCGTTGACGATCCCGGCGCCGGGGAAGGTGCCGGCCTGCCAGATGCCGTAGACGGCGCCGGTGGGGTCGGCGAGCACGGCCATCCGGCCGAGGTCCATGACCTCCGTCGGATCCATGATCGTGCTGCCGCCGGCGGCGGTGCCCGCCCGGACCACCTCGTGCACGTCGTGGACGGCCAGGTACGTCGTCCAGACGGCCGGTGGCATCGGGTCGGGGGTGGACCCGTCGGGGTTCATCGCCTTCATGATCCCGGCGACCGGCTGCTCCTTGTAGAGGCAGACGGAGTACCCGCCGGTCTCGGGCGGGCCGACCTCGCCGGACCAGCCGAAGAGGCCGGAGTAGAAGTCGAGGGCGGCTTGCTGGTCGGGCACCATCAGGTCGATCCAGCACGGGGTGCCGGGTCTGTAGGAGCCGTTCATGACGGGCACGGGGCCTCCGGGATGGGGGAGGAGCACGGGGACGAGCAGACGCACCCTCCCTTACCCGGGGACCGCCGCTCGGGATCGGGCCGCACGGGTGAAGTCCGGCCTCCGCGAGTGCCGGCCGGGCAGGCGGTGCCACGGTCGGTCCTCACCACCAGATCTTGATCCCGGCGAGGGCCCGGAATACGGCCGTCGGCGGGCCGATGAGGAACAGGACGACCAGCACCACCGGGTTCAGCACCAGGCCCGTTCCCAGCAGCCCCCAGCCCCCAGTAC
>NZ_JACBGN010000452.1 GCF_013401435.1 Streptomyces sp. BR123 | reverse complement strand
GAGGGGGTGCGGGTGCTCGACGGGGGCGATCCCCTGCCACCGCTCGGGGTGGTGCCCGTGCCCGACGGGCTGGCGGCAGGGGACTGCGGCCGGCTGCGCCCCGGCGACTTCCTGTTCCTGCACACCGACGGCGCCGAGGACGCCCGCGACGCCGCCGGCCGGTTCTTCCCGCTGCACCGCGTCCTGGCCGGGATCCTGGCCCGGCAGCCGGCGCCCGCACCCGCGCGGCTGGTCGCGGGCGTGCACGCCGCACTGCTGCGCCACACCGGCGGGCGGCTCACCGACGATGTGGCCCTGCTGGTCCTGCGCAGCGACCGCTGCGCCTGAACCCCGTACCGGGACGGCGGCGGGAACCGCACACCGGGCCCCGGTGGGAGGGCCCGGCGCGCGTTCCTGCCGACCCCTGCCGGACCCGGTGACCAACCGGGCGCCGGC
Organism: Streptomyces sp. BR123; assembly: GCF_013401435.1. Classification (GTDB taxonomy): domain Bacteria; phylum Actinomycetota; class Actinomycetes; order Streptomycetales; family Streptomycetaceae; genus Streptomyces. The sequence continues at coordinate 3,416 of NZ_JACBGN010000452.1, read as the reverse complement.
GGAGCCGGGGCGCGCCGCCCGCCTGCCGTGGAGTGTCGGGCAGACAACAGGCCGGGCGGCGCGGTGCGGGTCGTCGCACTGTACGAGGGGGAGCCGACGACCCGGGCTGCCTCTTTGGCGAGGCTCTTCAGTGAACCGCTCCCGGGGCCCCGGCGGCAGGGTGCGTATCGCATTTATGCGCGTACTCGTTTCACACCCCGTGTGAACCCCGCACCCACTAGCCTGAGACCGACGAGCCCTTGGAGGGGCCCATGCAGCCCAACGCCCTGCTCGATGCCCTCCTCGCCGAGGCGGGCATGTCCCACGCCGGACTCGCCGCGCACGTGAACCAGGCGGGCCGGTCCCGCGGGCTCGCCCTGCGCTACGAACACACCGCCGTCACCCGGTGGCTGAAGGGGCAGCGGCCCCGCGGCCAGGTCCCCGACCTGATCTGCGAGGTGCTCGGCGGCCGGCTCCGCCGCCCGGTCTCCCTCGACGACGTCGGGCTCGGGGTGCCCGGCCAGCCCGCCGCCCCCCACTCCTCCCCGCTCCAGGGCTTCGTCGACCGGGCCGCCGCCCTGTGGCGATCCGACCAGCAGGGGCGCTACCCGCTGCTCACCACCGAGACGGTCACGGGCACGCCCGCGGTGATCCCCGTCTGGGAGTGGGAGAACCCGCCCGAGGACGCCGACGTCTCCCGCGACGGGCCGCTGCGGATCGGACCGGAGCACATCGAGATCCTGCGGGCCGCCCGCGCCCACTACGAGCTGATGTACCGCCGGGCCGGCGGGGTGGCCACCCGGGCCCGTATCGTCCGCTTCCTCGGCAGCGAGACCGCGCCCATGCTGCGCGGCGGCTACCCCGACGCGCTCGGCCGCAGCCTGCACCGGGCCGCCGGCTCCCTGGTCGCCGTCGCGGGGATCTGCGCGTACGACTCGGACGCCCACGGCCTCGCCCAGCGCTACTTCCACCAGGCGCTGCGGCTGGCGAAGGCGAGCGGGGACCGGGGGCTCGGCGCCTACGTCATCGCCCTGCTCGTCAACCAGTGCCTGCACCTGCGCGAGCACCGCCAGGCCGTCGCCTTCGCCGAGGCCGCCCTGCGCTCCGCGAGCCGGGACACCACCCCGGCCCTGACCGCCGACCTGTACGCGATGCAGGCCAAGGCGTACGCCCGACTCGGCGACCCGGCCGCCGCGCTGGCCTGCATCCGGCACGCGGAGGCGGCCGCCGAGCGGATCCGGCCCGGCTCGGAGCCGGACGAGACCGGGTACGTCCAGCCCGGGCTGGTCAACGTACAGGTGGCCGAGGCGCTGCTGAGCCTCGGGGACCTCGACGCCGCGCACGAGCAGGCGGCCGCCGCGGTCGGCACCCCGGCCCACGATCGCGGCCGGGTCCACCGGCTCGCGATGCTGTGCGAGATCCAGCTGTGCCAGGGGGAGGCGGACGGCGCGGCGGCGACGGCCGCCGAAATGGCCGAGCGGGCCAAGGGAATGGAGTCACTGCGGCTGCGGGACCGGCTGCGGGCGGTCCGCGAACAGCTGCTGACCAGCGGCTGCCAGGGTGCCGAGGAGACGGCCCGGCTCATCGACGGGGCGTTGCGCGTTCCGCTGTGACCGCTGCGGCTGCTGCCATGTTGCCACCGACGATCCGGAAGGTGGCAGAACCGTGCAGTGGGCGAAGCTGAGTGAGCAGACCGTGTACAAGAACCGCTGGTTCGACGTGAACCTCGCCGATGTGGAACTTCCCGACGGGCGGCACCTGGACCACTTCGTGATCCGGCTGCGGCCGGTCGCCGCCGCCACCGCCGTCAATGAGGCGGACGAGGTGCTCCTGTTGTGGCGGCACCGTTTCATCACCGACAGCTGGGGGTGGGAGCTGCCCGCGGGCGTCGTCGAGGACGGCGAGGACCTCGCGGGCGCGGCGGCCCGGGAGATGGAGGAGGAGTCGGGCTGGCGGCCCGGCCCGCTGCGCCCCCTGATGACCGTGGAGCCCTCCAACGGGCTGACCGACGCCCGCCACCACCTCTTCTGGGCGGAGGGGGCCACGTACGTCGGCCATCCCGAGGACGACTTCGAGTCCTCGCGGCGCGAGTGGGTGCCGTTGAAACTCGTACCGGAGATGATCGCCCGCGGCGAGGTCCCGGCCGCGAACACGGCGGCCGGGCTGCTCCTCCTGCACCACCTGCGCCTCGGCTGACCCCGTCCCGCCCCGGCGGCGACCACCCGGGCCTGCGGCGACCACCCGGGCCGGTTCCGCCGGGGCGGCCCGCCGCGGAGGAGCCGTTGTCCTGCGGGGCGCGGCCGGCGTGGGGCGCGGCCGGCGTGGGGCGCGGCCGGTGGGGCGCGGCTCGGGCTCAGCTGTAGGCGTAGAAGCCCGAGCCGGTCTTGCGGCCGAGGCGGCCCGCGTCGACCATCCGCTGGAGCAGCGGGGGAGCGGCGTACAGCGGCTCCTTGAACTCCGAGTACATCGAGTCGGCGATCGAGGCGATCGTGTCCAGGCCGATCAGGTCGGAGAGCTTGAGGGGGCCCATCGGGTGGGCGCAGCCGAACTCCATGCCGTTGTCGATGTCCTCGCGGCTCGCGATGCCCGACTCGAACATGCGGATCGCGGACAGCAGGTACGGGACCAGCAGCGCGTTGACCACGAAGCCGGACCGGTCCTGGGCGCGGATCGCGTGCTTGCCGAGGATGCCCTGCACGAGGGCCTCGGCCCGCTTGATGGTCTCCTCGCCGGTGGTCAGCGCGGGGATCAGCTCGACGAGCTTCTGCACGGGGGCCGGGTTGAAGAAGTGGATGCCGATGACCTGGTCGGGCCGCGAGGTCGCCACGGCCAGCTTGACCAGCGGGATCGACGAGGTGTTCGAGGCGAGGATGGCGTCCGGGCGGGTGATCACCTGGTCCAGGACCTGGAAGATCTCCGTCTTGACCTGCTCGTTCTCGACGACCGCCTCGATGACCAGGTCACGGTCGGCGAACTCGCCGAGGTCGGTGGTGAAGGAGAGGCGGGCCAGGGTGGCGTCCCGCTCCTCCTCGCTGATCTTGCCGCGGGCGGCGGCCTTGGTCAGGGAGTTCTGCAGCCGTGTCCGCCCGAGCTCCAGGGCCTCGCCCGTCGTCTCGGCGACCTTCACGTCGAGACCGCTGCGGGCGCACACCTCGGCGATGCCGGCACCCATCTGGCCACAGCCCACTACGCCGACCCGTGTGATGTCGGAAGGGAGGTCAGTCACTTCGTGCCTTTCGCTGCTCCGTCGTCGGCGGGTCCCCCGTTGTCGTCAGTGGTAACTGCATCCGGCGCCCGCCACGCCCCCCGACGTTACCCCCGATCTTGCCGGTGGTGGCCGGCCGGGGCGGGCATGCTGAGCGCAGACAGGCGATGTCACGCAAAGGAACGGAGTCATCACATGGCGTACATCGGACGGCGGGGGCTGCTGACGGGGG
>NZ_JACBGN010000451.1 GCF_013401435.1 Streptomyces sp. BR123 | reverse complement strand
GTCCGGGGGCGGGCAGGGGGAGGATCAGCAGGCGGAGACGGGCACACCGTGTTCTGCGGCAAGGCGCTGGAGATCCTCCAGTTCGGCCTGTTCCACTTCCACGAGGTGGTCGTCGCCCGCGTCACGGGCGTGCTGGAGGTCGGACTGCGTGGTCCTGATGCGCTGCAGGAGACCTGTGGTGAATGCGTCCATGGTGGGTTCGCCCCCTTTTCGTGGGTCGGCGGCGGCACGGGCAGTCCGCCGTCAGGGAGTGGTCGGGGTGTGCTGACGTCCTCCCCGGCACCCTGGGCCCAGAAACCTCGCAAGGCCAAGGAATCCTCACTTCCGCCGTGGATCGGCCCCCGTGTGGCGCCTTACAGCCGGTTTACGGCTGAAACGGGCAGGATGGACGGCGCAATACACGTGTGCCCTGAGGGCTCGATGGAAGGAAACGACGTGCGCGTACTCGTCGTCGAGGACGAGCAGCTGCTCGCCGATGCGGTGGCCACCGGACTGCGCCGCGAGGCCATGGCCGTGGACGTCGTGTACGACGGTGCCGCGGCCCTGGAGCGCGTCGAGGTCAACGACTACGACGTCGTCGTGCTCGACCGGGACCTCCCGCTCGTGCACGGCGACGACGTCTGCCGGAAGATCGTCGAGCTGGGCGTGCCCACGCGGGTGCTGATGCTGACCGCGTCCGGGGACGTGAGCGACCGCGTGGAGGGCCTGGAGCTCGGCGCCGACGACTACCTGCCCAAGCCCTTCGCCTTCACCGAGCTGACCGCCCGCGTGCGCGCCCTCGGGCGGCGTACGACCGTCGCCCTGCCCCCGGTGCTGGAGCGGGCCGGGATCCGGCTCGACCCGAACCGGCGGGAGGTGTTCCGCGAGGGCCGTGAGGTGCAGCTGGCGCCCAAGGAGTTCGCGGTGCTGGAGGTTCTCATGCGGAGCGAGGGGACCGTCGTCTCCGCCGAGCAGCTGCTGGAGAAGGCATGGGACGAGAACACCGACCCGTTCACGAACGTGGTCCGGGTCACGGTCATGACCCTGCGCCGCAAGCTCGGGGAGCCGCCGGTCATCGTGACCGTGCCGGGTTCCGGATACCGGATCTGACGAGGGTGGCACCGACTCCGGCGCCGCCGTCCGCGCCTCCGAAACCCACCTGGGACCCCGGCCCGCCCGAGGGTCCCTTCCCTTGGCTCCGTCCCACCATCCGCATACGCCTCACCCTGCTGTACGGCGGCATGTTCCTGATCGCCGGGATCCTGCTGCTGTCGATCATCTACCTGCTGGCCGCGCAGGCGCTGCGGGAGGGCAACGCCCTTCCGTTCAAGATCGTCAGTGTCAGCGGGCAGAAGATCGTCGTCTCCAGCCCGACCTGTCCCGGGGTGGGCGGCGAGCAGCCCTTCGACCAGTTCTACGCCGCGATCCAGTCCTGCATGCTCGAACAGCGCCGGCACGCGCTGGACGACCTGCTCAGCCGGTCGCTGATGGCCCTGCTGGGCCTGAGCATCATCGCCTTCGCCTTCGGCTACGCGATGGCCGGCCGCGTGCTCTCCCCCCTGGGCAAGATCACCCGTACCGCCCGCCGCGTCGTGGGCTCCGACCTGACCCGGCGGATCGAGCTGGACGGGCCGGACGACGAGCTCAAGGAGCTCGCCGACACCTTCGACGAGATGCTCGACCGCCTGGAACGGGCCTTCACCGCCCAGCAGCGGTTCGTCGCCAACGCCTCGCACGAGCTGCGCACCCCGCTGGCGATCAACCGGACGCTCCTGGAGGTGCACCTGTCCGATCCGGGCGCGCCCGTGGAGCTGCAGCAGCTGGGAAAGACCCTGCTCGCGACCAACGAGCGCAGCGAGCAGCTGGTCGAGGGCCTGCTGCTGCTCGCCCGCAGCGAGAACCAGATCGTCGAGCGCAAACCCGTGGACCTGGCCGAGGTCGCCTCGCGGGCCATCGACCAGGCCCGGGCGGAGGCCGGGTCGAAGGGCGTGGAGATCCGCGGCGAGCGCGCAGCGGCCGTCGTGCAGGGCAACGGCGTGCTCCTGGAGCGGATCGCGCTCAATCTGGTGCAGAACGCCGTCCGGTACAACGTGCCGAAGGGCGGTTGGGTGGAGGTCACCACCGAGGCGCAGCACGGCCAGGCGGTGCTCCTGGTGTCGAACACCGGCCCGGTGGTGCCCGCGTACGAGGTGGACAACCTCTTCGAGCCCTTCAGGCGGCTGCGTACGGAGCGCACGGGCAGCGACAAGGGTGTCGGGCTGGGGCTGTCCATCGCACGCTCCGTGGCGCGCGCCCACGGCGGGCGGATCACGGCGACGCCCAGGGAGGGCGGAGGCCTCGTGATGCGTGTCACGTTGCCCCTGTGAATCCCTGCGTCCGCGTTCGCCGACAGCTGAATGGCTGGCCTGTGAACAAGTTGAATTCTGTGTGATCGGTCACATGGTCGAGTGTGGGGTCATGTGCGTTCAGTGGCCCAAAGAAGGCGCGGAAGGCCTGGAAAGTCCGGCAAGTCCGGGTTTCCGGGCACCCGCCCGGCGGAAAATACACCGGGTGGCCTTTGTGCAAGGCGGTCTGCGGACCGTGTACGGTCCCGGTCGTCATCCCAGCCGGTCGCCCCTTCAGGCGCGCGGCTGGGTGTCGATTGAGTAACAGACCTTGATGTGAGGCAAAATCTCCGCCTCAGGTCGGGCACAAGTCCGGCCTCTCGCGCGTTACGTGCGCTGAGACACCGCTAAATCCCAGAGGGGGAGAGCGAAACATGGCAACGGACTACGACACCCCACGCAAGACCGACGAAGACGTCGACAACGACAGCATCGAAGAGCTGAAGGCCCGGCGGAACGACAAGTCCGCGTCGAGCGTCGACATCGACGACTTCGACGCCGTGGAGGGCATGGAGCTCCCCGGCGCGGACCTCTCCAACGAGGAGCTGGCCGTCCGGGTGCTGCCGAAGCAGGCCGACGAGTTCACCTGCATGAGCTGCTTCCTGGTGCACCACCGCAGCCAGCTGGCGCGCGAGAAGAACGGTCAGCCGATCTGCCGCGACTGCGACTGAGAGGCGTCGGCTGTGACCGGCTCGACACCCTTCCGCAGGCTTCGCCTCCGGAAGTCCGCTGATCCGGCGGAGACACCGGCGGGAGCCACCGGCCCGGAAACGGGCCCAGGAGCTCCCGGCGTCCCCGCCGTGTACTCCGACAACGCCGCCGTGGCCCCGGCGGCCGCGGAGTCCGGCCAAGAGGACCGGCAGCGGGCCGGAGCCCGTCGGCTGCAGGCCGTCAAGAGCGGTGTGCGCAGGGGCGGCGAAGGCGCCAGGGCCGCCGCCCTGTACATCGCGGACCGCATCATCGAGATCGCCCCGCGCATCCCGGTCCGGGACCTCGCGACCCTGCGGGCCCAGTTCCCGGGCCTCGGCCCCGATCAGCTGGCCGACAAGCTGATCGCAGGCGCCGCGAACGGCACCTCCACCGTGGGCGCGGGCATCGGTGCGGCGGCCATGCTGCCCGTGCCGCCCGCGATGCCCGTGGAGCTGGCCACGGAAATCACCGGCGTCGCCGCCATAGAGCTCAAGCTCGTCGCCGAGCTCCACGAGGTCTACGGCCTGCGGCCCCCCGGCAGCGTCAAGGACCGCAGCCTCGCGTACCTGACCGCCTGGACCGAGGAGCGCGGCGTCGACCTCACGAGGCCGTCGACGCTGAGTTCCGTCCTCAGCGGGCACATGAAGAACGAACTGCGCCAGCAGATCATGAAGCGGATGATCCGCAGCCTGCCGAACCTGATGCCGTTCATGGTGGGCGCGGCCGTCGGCGCGGTCATGAACCGCCGTGACACCCGCAGACTCGCCGAGAAGGTCCGTGCGGACCTGCAGAGCCGGGCCGTGCCCTGGAACGCCCTTCCGCCCCTTCCGCCCCTGCAGCTGCCCGCCCAGCGCCTCCCCGAGGCC
>NZ_JACBGN010000450.1 GCF_013401435.1 Streptomyces sp. BR123 | reverse complement strand
GGAGGAGGCGAGGCGGCCCCCCTCGCCCGCGAGCAGGCCCACCTCGCCTCCTCCCGCGCCGCCCTGCGCGCCATGCGCGAGGACGTCGAGGCCCTCGACATCCGCGACGTCACCGCGAACTGGGTCAACGCGATCGTCCTCCAGGCCCAGATCGACGACCGCATCAAGGCCCTCGCCGACCTCGCCCACACCCCCCTCTTCTTCGGCCGCCTCGACTACCTGCACGCCCCCGGCGCGGAACTCGCCGAGGGCGCCGAGGGCGAGCAGTTCTACATCGGACGCCGCCACGTCCACGACGCCGACGGCGACCCCATGGTCATCGACTGGCGCGCACCCGTCTCCCAGCCCTTCTACCGCGCCTCCAAGAAGGACCCGCAGGACGTCGCCCTGCGCCGGCGCTTCGGCTACACAGGCGGCGAGCTCACCGCCTACGAGGACGAACACCTCTCCGACCCCGCCGAGACGGCCGGCGTCAGCAAGCTGCTCCAGCAGGAGATCGAGCGGCCGCGCGTCGGCCCGATGCGCGACATCGTCGCCACGATCCAGCCCGAGCAGGATGAGATCGTCCGCTCCGGACTGTCCGGTTCCGTCTGCGTCCAGGGCGGCCCCGGCACCGGGAAGACCGCCGTCGGCCTGCACCGCGTCGCCTATCTGCTGTACGCGCACCGCGAGCGGCTCGCCCGCACCGGCACCCTCGTCATCGGTCCGAACCGGTCCTTCCTCCAGTACATCGAGCAGGTCCTGCCGGCCCTGGGCGAGCTGGAGGTCAAGCAGGCCACCGTCGAGGACCTGGTCACCCGGGACGGCCTGGAGGTCCGGGGCGCCGACGCCGCCGCCACCGCCGTCGTCAAGGGCGACGCCCGCATGGCCGAGGTGCTGCGCCGCGCGGTCCGCTCGCACGTCACCGAGCCCGCCGAGCCCCTGATGGTCGTCCGCGGCTCGCGCCGCTGGCGGGTCCCGGCGTACGAGCTCCAGGAGATCGTGGGGGAGCTGCAGCGTCGGGACATGCGCTACGGGGCCGCCCGCGACGCGCTCCCGCAGCGCGTCGCGCACGCCGTGCTCGTACGGATGGAGCAGGCGGGCGAGGCGCCCGACGACCGGGTGCAGGACGCGGTCGCGCGGAATGCCGCCGTAAAGGCGCTGGTCAAGGCCGTGTGGCCGGCCGTGGACCCGGCGAGGCTGGTGCTGCGGCTGCTGTCCGACGCGGAGTTCCTCGCCGCACACGCGGAAGGCCTCCTCTCGGCGGAGGAGCAGGAGCTCCTGCTGTGGGCCAAGCCGGCGCGGAGCGTGAAGTCCGCGAAGTGGTCGCCTGCCGACCTGGTCCTGATCGACGAGGCGGCGGACCTGGTGGAGCGCACGCCCTCGCTGGGCCACGTCGTCCTCGACGAGGCCCAGGACCTGTCCCCCATGCAGTACCGGGCCGTCGGACGCCGCTGCACCACCGGCTCCGCGACCGTCCTGGGCGACCTCGCGCAGGGCACCACGCCGTGGGCGACCCGCGACTGGGCCGAGGCCCTGACGCACCTGGGCAAGCCGGAGGCGGCGCTGGAGGAGCTGACGGCGGGCTTCCGCGTGCCGCGCGAGGTGATCGCGTACGCCTCCCGGCTGCTGCCGTCGATCTCCCCGGGACTGGCGGCGGTCTCGTCGGTCCGCGAGACCCCGGGTTCGCTGGCGGTGACGCCGGTCCCGGAGGCCGCGGAGCTGACCGCAGCGGTGGTGGCCACCTGCCGGGACTCGCTGGAGCGGGAGGGCTCGATCGGCCTGATCGCGGCCGACGCGCGGATCCCGGCCCTGGCCTCGGCCCTGGAGGCGGCAGGGCTGGCCTGGTTGTCACCGGGCGAGGAGACCACCGCCCGGACCCGGCTGACGCTGGTTCCGGCGTCCCTCGCGAAGGGACTGGAGTACGACTACGTCGTGCTGGACGAGCCCGCCGCGATCGTCGCGGGCGAACCGGACGAGCGGACGGGCCTGCGCCGGCTGTACGTGTGCCTCACCCGCGCCGTCTCCGGCCTGACCGCCCTCCACGCCGCCCCCCTGCCGGCGGCCCTGACCGACTGACCCGGCCGCCCCGTCTCCGTCTCCGCCCCCGCCGCCTCTGCCTCTGCCTCTGCCTCCGGCCCGGCGTTCCTGCCCGGCGTTTGAGGCGCGGGGGCTGGGGCGGCGCCCCCGGGGGCACCTCCCGGCGGTAGCGGGGGGAGGAACCCGGCTCCGCCGGGCACCGGGCTCTGCCCGGACCCGCGCCTCAAACGCCGGCGGGGCTGGATCTTGCCGGACCCCGGCTTCGCAGGTGCGGCCGAGATGCGCCGGCTCGGCTTCGGCGGTGCGGCCGGGATGTGCGGTCGACAGGTCAGGACAAGGCGGCGCGCCACTCCTCGACGGCGGCGGCCGAGACAGGGTGCGCCCACCCGCCGGGCCGGGCCGCCCCGCCGATGTGGAAGCCGTCGATCCCGGCCTTGCGCAGCACCGGCAGGTGCTCCAGTGCCAGCCCGCCGCCGACCAGCAGCCGTGCCCCGTATCCCGGCTCGCCCTGCCGCGCCACCTCGGACAGCAGCACCGGCAGGCCCTCCTCGACGCCCGCCGCCGCCCCGGCCGTCAGGTACGTGTCCAGCCCGGGCAGGTCCGCGAGCGCCTTGCGCAGCTGGTCGCGGTCGGCGGCCCGGTCGATCGCCCGGTGGAAGGTCCACCGGCAGCCGGCCAGCTCCGCCGTGACCGCCTCGACGGCGGCCAGGTCCGGGCTGCCGTCCGGGGCCAGGAACCCGAGGACGAACTCCTCCGCCCCCTCGGCCCGCAGCGCCCGCGCCTGCGCAGCCAGCCGGTCCACGTCCTGCGCCGAGCCCGCCGAGAAGCCGTCCGCCGCCCGGAGCATCACGCGCAGGGGGATGCCGACCGCCGCTCTGATCGCCGCGAAGGTCTCGCGCGACGGGGTGAGCCCGTCGGCGGCCATGTCGCTGACCAGTTCCAGTCGGTCCGCCCCACCGGCCTGGGCCGCGACCGCATCCTCCACATCGAGGGCAATCACCTCCAGGACTGCACGGTTGCTCATCGGTCCCACTCCTCGGGAAAGCTGCTGATCGGAAAAATAGGTCTAGTCCAATATCCAGAGTACGGGCCGCTCCCACCCTTCACCAGCACCTTCACGCCACCCCACAATGTCCGCATGGACATCGACACGGACATGGGCCCCGGCCCGGGCGCGGCCACCGCCACCGCCCGGCTGCACGACCGCTGGCACGCGACCGCCGTCTCGGCCGGCGCCCCCGCCGACCGGGACCCCGCCCCCTACGCCGATCGCCTCCTCGCCGCCTGGGCGGAGCCGCAGCGCCGCTACCACACCACCGCGCACCTGGCCGACGTACTCGACCGGATCGACATCCTCGCCCCGCACGCCGCCGACCCGGCCGCCGTCGAGCTCGCCGCCTGGTTCCACGACGCCGTCTACCGCCCCGACCGCTCCGAGAACGAGGAGCGCAGCGCCGCCCTCGCCGAGCGCGCCCTGCCCGAACTCGGCCTGCCCGAGCACCGCACCGCCGAGGTGGCCCGCCTCGTCCGGCTCACCGTCACCCACGACCCCGCCCCCGGCGACACCAACGGCGAGGTGCTCTGCGACGCCGACCTGGCCGTCCTCGCCGGTGACCCCGACGCGTACGCCGCCTACGTCGCCGCCGTCCGCGAGGAGTACGGCTTCGTCCCCGAGGACGCCTTCCGCGCCGGCCGGGCCGCCGTGCTGCGCCGGCTGCTGGACCTGCCCCGGCTCTTCCGCACCCCGCACGGCACCGCGCACTGGGAGGCCCGGGCCCGCCGCAACCTGGCCGCGGAACTCGCCGACCTGACGGACCCGGCGTGCACGAACTGAGGCCGCGCGGGGAATGAGATCCACTTCGGCCCGGTTCGAGAAGGACATGCCCGAAGCGCCCGAAGCCCCCACACCCGCCCCCGCC
>NZ_JACBGN010000044.1 GCF_013401435.1 Streptomyces sp. BR123 | reverse complement strand
CCCGTCCCCTGCGCCCCCGAGCCTCACCCCCGCTCGGCCCGAACGCGTGACCTGGGGGCGGTGACCATCCGGCCATTCGCTCGTTCAGCTGAACGTGACTGCGCCGGACACCGCCACCCGCCCCCCGTCTCCCGCGACGCCCGACGTCGAGCAGGCCGAGGCCGCGATCGTCGAGCACTACCCGCGGCTGGTGCGGCTCGCCTACCTGGTGCTGCCGCCCTCCCTGGGCCGCCACCGGCGGGTGCTCACCGCCCACTCGCTGGCCCAGCGCGCGCTGCCGCACGGACGGCGGTCAGGCGGGAGGACCGGGAGGGCCGCGTCCCGGGCACGCCACGGCGGGCTTCCCGGCCAGCGCGGAGACCGCCCCGGCAGCGGGAGCCGGGGCGGCGACGCGGGGTACGCGTACGTTCGGCTGCGGGTGCTGCGCTCCGCGCTGGAGGCGGGTGTTCCGCTGACCTTCCGTGCGCTGCCCCGGCGGTCGCAGCTGCCGGCGGTCCTCCCTCAGGTGTGGGGACTGCGGCTGTTCCCTCGTTCCGGCGGGGCCGAGGAACTGGCCCTGGACCAGTGGCTCGCCACGCTCGACGGGCCGGGCCGGGCCGCCTGCGTGCTGCGGGCGCTGGAGCGGCTGCCGGAGCCGGAGGTGCTGCGGGTGCTGGCCGCAGCCGGGGTGGCCGACCCGGAGGCCGCGGTCGCGGGGTCCGGGGACCCGGCCCACGACCGGCTGTTCGCCTCCCCCGAGTTCGATCCGTGCGTACTGCAGGCGCGGCCCACCGATCTGCTGCGCCGCCGCCGGATCGGGCGGGCCGCGCTGGCCGCCGGGGCCGCCCTCGCCGTCTGCGGGGTGCTGCTCGCGCTTCCGGGGGGTGGCTGGGGTGCGGACGGGGCAGCGGCTCCGCCGTACGCGCGCAACGCCGCCGTGGAGCAGGCCATGGACCCGGCCAGGCTGATCCGGGTCGCGCCCACGCTGTGGCAGACGTCGTCCCGTACGGGCTTCTCGACCTGGCCGGCGCGCGGCGACCGCGTCGACGACACGGGGCTGCTGCGCCGGGCGCTGGCCGTGTGGGCGCGGCCGGGCAAGTCGGTCGTCGCCTCTGCCACGCCGGGCACGCCGCCGGGGCCGCCCATGGGCCCGCCGCAGCTGCTGTTCGCGGGCACGGTCGACCAGGCCGTGGTGGTCCTGCTGTACGACGGGCTGCGTGTGGTCCGGTACGCCGAGCCGCGCACCGGGACCGCGGTCACCGCCCTCGACTTCGCCCGTACGGACGGCGCGTCGGCGGATACCGCCACCGGGCTGGTGCTGAGCCGGGTCGACGGGAACGTCCGCTACCTGGTCGCGCCCTGGACCTCGGGGGTGGGCCTGCGGGACCTTCTGAAGCCGGGCGAGGCCGCGGTGCCGCTGAAGCTGGGCCCGGACGGGATCACCCCGCCGGTGCCGAGCCCCGCCCCGTCCGGCAGCTGCACCAGCTGGAACGCGCTGGCGCTGACCGGCGACGGCTCCACCCGCCTGGTGACGGACCTGGGCGAACTGGCCCCGGCCCGGCTGACCTCGGGCGCTCCGGGCGCGGAGCGGGATGCCGCGGAGGGCGGGGAGCTCGGCGACTGGTCACGGATCGCCTGCCTGCTGCCGTCGGTCCGCTCGGCGGGGGTCCGCGCGGTCAACGCCTGGACCTACGCCAAGCAGCAGCTGCCCGAGGGTGAGGGCACGGCGGCCTGGCTGTGCACGCGGGCGGAGACCTGGGCGGGGGTGCAGGACCGTGTCCAGGCCCAGTTCCTGGCCCCGGGTGCCCCGCTGGCGGCGCAGGCGGCCAAGGCGGAGGGCTCGCCGGCCTGCGGCCCGCGGGAGCCGCGGGTGCTGGCGGGCGTGCTGTGGAAGTCGAAGGCGGGCCAGTGGTACACCCTGGCGGCGGGCAGCGCGCAGTTCGCGTCGCTCTCGGCTTCGGGCGGCGGGGTGAACGGTTCGGCGACGGGCAACCGGCTGGCGTTGAAGGCTCCGGCGGGAGCCCGGGTAGAGCTGTCGGGCAAGCTCACGGACGGCACCAAGGCCCGGGCCCTGGGCGGGTAGCAGCCCGGAGGGAGGCCGTTCCCGCGGCGCCGATGCAGGTCACGCGACGCACGTCACGCGACGCACATCAGGCGTGCGCTCCCGCAGCATGCGCCGGAGTGGCACCGGACAGGAGTGCGGGCCAGTCCTGGCCCGCGGCCCAGTCGGCGAACGTCCGCCAGCCGACCTCGGGATGGTCGCGCCGCAGCCGGGCGGTGTCGACATCGAGGCCGTGGGCGGTGAAGTACGCGAACATGGCCGCCAGGTCCTCGGACCGGTTGCGGACCTGGGCGAGCGGCACTTGCCGGTGGGCGATCGCGCGGCCGGTGGCGGCGGCGAGGACCTCCGCTATTCGGGCGGGGGTGAGCTCATCGGCGGCTATGTCGATGCGGCGGCCGGTGAACTCGGCGCGGCGTCCCAGGACCAGCGCCGCGAACGCACCGATGTCGTCGGCGGATATGAGGGTGAGCGGGACGTCCTCGGGCATCGGCCAGGCGAAGGAGCCCTCGCGGAGCCCGTCCAGGGTCCAGCCGGTGGCGTGGTTGTCCATGAACGCGGCCGGGCCGATCACGGTCCAGGGCACCCCGGCGGCCTGCAGGTGCTGCTCGATGAGCTGCTTGCTCTCGTAGTGCGGGATGCCGGTGCCGCGGTCGGCGTGGGCCGCGGAGGTGAACAGGACGTGCCCGAGGCGGGCGTCCGCCGCGGCGTCGACGAGGGTGCGGCCCTGCCGGGTCTCGGTGGCGATGTCGGTGCCGAACGGGGTGGTGACCGCGAAGAGCGAGTCCGCCCCGGCGAGGGCGGCGTCGAGCGAGCCACGGTCGTCGAAGTCGGCGCTCCGCACGTCGGCACCGAGACGGCGCAGGGCGTCCGCGGCGGGCGAGGCGGGGTCGCGGGTGAGCGCACGGACCCGGTGGCCCGCGTCGAGCAGGGCCCGGGCGGTGGCCCCGCCCTGGGCTCCGGTGGCTCCGGTGACGGCGATGGTGAGCATGGTTCCCCCGTGAGGACAGCGGGCAGCAGCGCATGACCCGGCGTCACGCGCTCTCTGCGTCGCACATCAACTGCGCTACGCAGAAGACTAGCGGGTGCCGAGGGGATTCCCAACCCCCCAACCCGTCAGTACATTGACGCCATGTCTAATAAGCCGCTGTCGGAACATGCAGGACTCAGGGCGCGCAACGTGTCCTTCGGCTGGGACCACACCCCCCTGCACTGGCTGCCGGGCGATCCCTTCGCCACGCACACCATCAACGTGCTGCACCTGCTCCTGCCCGCCGGCGAGCGCTGGTTCGTGCACGTCTACAAGCAGGTGCTCCCCCACATCAGGGACGAACGGCTCCGCGCGGACGTCATCGGCTTCATCGGCCAGGAGGCCGTGCACGCCGCCGCGCACGACGACGTGCTCCCCCACCTCAAGCGGCTCGGCCTGGACCCGACCCCGTACACCGCCCAGGTGGACTGGCTCTTCGAGAAGCTGCTCGGCGACCGGACCCTGCCGCCCGGCCGGGCGCGGCACTGGTGGCTGATGGAGCGGGTCGCCATGATCGCGGCGATCGAGCACTACACGGCATTCCTCGGCGACTGGGTGCTGAACGCGGACGAGTTGGACCGGCGCGGCGCCGATCCGATGATGCTCGACCTGCTGCGCTGGCACGGCGCGGAGGAGGTCGAGCACCGCTCGGTGGCCTTCGACCTGTTCATGCACGTGGACGGCGGCTACCGCCGCCGGGTCCGGACCTGGGCCACGGCCTTCGCCGCCCTCGTCTTCCTCTGGCAGCGCGGCGCCCGTTTCTTCATGGAGAACGACCCGGAACTGCGCGACGGCAAGGCCTCGTTCGGCCAGTTCTTTCGGGCCGGGCAGCAGGGCACGCTGCCGTCCACGAGTGCGATGCTCAAGTCGATCCCGACCTACCTCTCCCCCGCGTACCACCCGTCCCAGGAGGGCTCCACCGCCCAGGCCGCCGCCTATCTGGCGTCCTCCCCCGGCGCGAACGGCGGTGTCCGGCCATGAGCAGCCGTGCCCTGGCCGTCGCGGCGTTCGCGGGCGCCGCGTGGCTGACGAAGCGCGCCCTGCGCCGGCGCATATCCCGCTCGCCCCTCTGGCCGCTGCCCGCCCTGGAGACCCCGGTCTCCGGGTACTCGCCGCGCCGCCGCCTGAGCGCCCTGATCGTGTCGCGCACCGAACCGGCGCAAGGGGTGGTCCGGCTGACCGTGGCCTCCCCGGAGCTGCCGGCCTGGGCGCCGGGCGCGCACGTCGACGTCATCCTCCCCTCCGGCCTGGTCCGCCAGTACAGCCTGTGCGGAGACCCCGCCGATACCGGGCGCTACACGATCGCGATCCGGCTGGTCGAGGACGGCCGCGGCGGCTCCCGCGAGGCCCACACCCGCCTCGTCGAGGGCGCCGAGCTGCAGCTGCGCCCGCCGCGCAACCGCTTCGCGCTGGAGCCCGCCCCCTCGTACGCGTTCGTCGCGGGCGGCATCGGCATCACCCCGATCCTGCCGATGCTCCGGTCCGCCACCGCCGCCGGGGCGCACTGGACCCTGCTGTACGGGGGCCGCTCCCGCGCCTCGATGCCGTTCCTGCCCGAACTCGCCGCGTACGGGGGCCGGGTCACCGTGGTCCCGGAGGACGAGGCGGGCCTGCCGGACCTGGCCGGACGGCTCTGCGCGACCAGCCCTGGCACGCTGGTCTACTGCTGCGGCCCGGAACCCCTGACGGCCGCCGTCCTCGCCGCCGCCCCCGACCCGGCGGCGGTCCGCCTGGAACGGTTCGCCCCCTCGACTTCCCCCGCCACGGCCCACCCGTTCACCCTCGACCTCGCCCGCTCGGGCCGCACGGTCGAGGTCGGGGCCGGCGAATCGGCCCTGGCCGCCGTCCGCCGGGTGCTGCCGGACACCCCGTACTCCTGCGAGCAGGGCTTCTGCGGGACCTGCCGACACCGGGTTCTGGCGGGCGGGGTCGACCACCGGGACGAGCTCCTCACGGACGGGGAGCGGAAGGACTCGATACTCCTGTGCGTGTCCCGAGCGAAGGGCGACCGCCTGCTCCTCGACTTGTAAGGACCGCCCCCGACCTGCGGGTATTCACGGACAACCGGGGAGATCCGGTCACCCGATGGCGAAGTAGGGTGTCCGCATGACAACCGGGGTGCGGCGCAGGATGGGTGTCGAGGAGCGGCGGCAGCAGCTGATCGGGGTCGCCCTGGAGCTGTTCAGCAACAGGTCGCCCGACGACGTGTCGATCGACGAGATCGCGGCGGCCGCGGGCATATCGCGGCCGCTCGTCTACCACTACTTCCCCGGCAAGTTGAGCCTGTACGAGGCGGCGCTGCGGCGGGCGGCCGACGATCTGGCGCAGCGGTTCGCGGAACCGCACGAGGGTCCGCTCGGGGCGCGGCTGCTGCGCGTCATGGGCCGGTTCTTCGCGTTCGTGGAGGACCACGGGCCGGGTTTCTCCGCGCTGATGCGCGGTGGTCCGGCGGTCGGCTCGACCCGGACCAACGCGATGATCGACGAGGTCCGGCAGGCCGCGTACGACCAGATCATCAAGCACCTCGGCATCGAGAGGCCGCCGGCCCGCCTGGCGCTGGTGGTGCGGTCGTGGGTGTCGCTCGCCGAGTCCACGGCGCTGATCTGGCTGGAGGGCCGGGAGATCCCGCGGGCCGAGCTGGAGTTGCAGCTGGTGCACGATTTCGCGGCGCTGGCCGCGGTGAGCGCCGCGTACGACACCGAGATGGCCGGGATCATGGCGCGGATCCTGGAGGGCGAGCCGGCCGACGGGCCGTTCGGCGAACTGGTGGGCCGCCTCGCCCTGCTGGTGCCCAACACACCGGAACCGGCGCCGGACCCGCACTGATGATCGCGTGATAATACGCGCGTGATCATTGAAGACGAGGGGATCCTGTTCCGGCGGGCCGTGGAGAAGGACGCCGCCGCGCTGGTGGCCCTGTACGACCAGGCCGCCCGGTGGATGCAGAAGAACGGGATCGAGCAGTGGAAGCCCGGGGACAAGGACGTCGCGCACTTCACGGGGAAGATGCGCGACGGTGAGGTGTGGCTCGCGGGGGGTCCCGGGGGGCGGATCGTCGGGGCGTACGAGCTGTGGTGGTCGGACGAGGAGGCCTGGGGCGTGCAGCCTCCTGTCGCCGGCTACGTGCACCGGCTGATGGTGGAACGCAAGACCGCGCCCGCGGGGACCGGCCGGCGGCTGCTCGAACATGCCGAGCGCCGGATCGCCGGTTCCGGTCTGCCGCGGGCGCGGCTGGACTGCGTCTCCACCAACCCCCGGCTGCTCGCGTACTACCGGAACGCGGGCTACCGGGTGGTCGGGGAGTTCCCGCACAAGGAGGGGAAGGACGGCCGCATCTACGGGGTGATCCTGCTGGAGAAGCGGCTCGACCGGCTCAGCCTCGTGTGAAGACCGCGATGGTGCGGCCAGGGATGCGGAACTCTCCCTTCTCCGCGTCGTAGGAGGACTGCTTGACGACCGCGTCGGAGCCGGCGGCCTGCACGGGGTGCAGGGCGTGGCCGGTTCCGGCGAGGGCGGGGATCCGCTGGCTCTGGGTGCCGGGCGTGGCGTTGAAGACGACCACCAGGCGGCCCAGCGTCATGGTGATGACCCCGGGGGTCTCGTCCTTCCCCGAGAGCGGGAAGGCCAGCGCGTCCTGCACCTGCCGGGCCGTGCCCAGACCGAAGCCGGGCTCGGTGGTCCGGATCTTCAGCAGGTCGCGGTAGGCGGCCGAGGCGCCGTTGATCTCCGTGCAGCCCGGGGCGGGCCCGGTCAGGAGCGGCTTGGCGTACGGCCACTTGGACCGGTTGTCCGCAGCCGGGGGAAGTCCCCGCCCGAAGCCGTTGCCGTCACGGCAGTCCCAGTGGATCGCGTTGAACCAGTCGCCGCTGTCGTACGAGTTCCGGTCCAGGGACTTGGAACGGAGCAGGTCCGTCCCGGCCTGCGACAGCGCGGGCCCCTGGGACAGCGCCGCCACGCCCATGGCCAGCACCTGCATCCGGGCCTGGTCGGCTGCGGCGGTGCCCTGGGGCAGCTTGTACGTCAGGGCGTCGGCGAGGGTCTCGTTGTCGTGCGCGTCGGCATAGGCGAGGGCGTCCCCGGGGGCCGCCGCGTACCCGGCGGGGGCACCGTTGTAGTCCACCTCGGAGCCCTTGACCCGGCGCCCGGAGGTGTCGGTGAAGGTGTAGGAGGCGAGGTTCCCGGAGAGGCCGACCTTGATCAGGTCCTGGTCGTGCAACAGTCGGGCCCGCTGCTCGGCGGCCGTCCCGTTGGCGGGGGAGCCGTTCGGGGCCGTGAACAGCCCGGAGGCGAAGCCCTGCACGCGCGGGTCCTCGTCGAAGGGGCCTCCGCCCCGCACTGCGTCGCGGGCGCGGTCCGAGAAGGTCGCGATCCCGGTCCCGGCCATGTTCGGCTGCGTGGCCTGGACGAACCGCGCGTCGTTCGCGACCTCGCCGAAGTTCCAGCCCTCCCCGTACAGGATGATCTTCTTCCCGTCGACGCCGTCCTTCTCCGGGGTCAGCCCGTCGAGGGCCTTGCGCACGGCGAGGACGTTGTCCTTCGGGTGGTGGCCCATCAGGTCGAAGCGGAAGCCGTCGACCTTGTACTCCTTGGCCCAGGTGACGATGGAGTCCACGACGAGGCGGCCCATCATGGCGTTCTCGGGAGCCGTGTTGGCGCAGCACGTCGACGTGGCCACACTGCCGTCGGCGAGCAGCCGCTGGTAGTAGCCGGGCACGATCCGGTCCAGTACCGACTTGCCGTCCTGTCCGGAGGCCACGGTGTGGTTGTAGACCACGTCCATCACGGTCCGCAGTCCGGCCTCGCCCAGCCCCTGCACCATCTTCCGGAACTCGACGGTCCTGGCGGTCCCGTTCGGGTCGCTGGCGTACGAGCCCTCCGGGACGGTGTAGTGCAGCGGGTCGTAGCCCCAGTTGTAGGAGTCCTTGGCGGCTGCCGCGGCCACGCAGGCCTGCTGCTGCTCGGAGTCCGGCGCGTACACCTTGAGGTCGCAGGCGGGCTCGGTGCGGTCCTCGCGCTTCTCGGGGATGGTGCCGATGTCGAAGGCCGGCAGCAGGTGGACGTACGAGGTCCCGGCGGCCGCGAGGTCGCGCAGGTGCCGCATGCCCGCCGAGCCGCTGTCGGTGAAGGCAAGGTACTGGCCGGGGTGCCGGCTGGTGGGGTCGGCGATGGAGAAGTCCCGGACGTGGAGTTCCTGGATCTGCGCCGAGTTGAAGGGCACGGCGGCGGGCTTGCGCAGCTGCCGCCAGCCGGGCGGGGCCAGCTTGGGATCGGCGAGGTCCACCACCAGGCTCGCCGCGGAATCGGTCGTCAGCGCAGTGGAGTAGGGATCCGTCACCACGTTGCGGACCATCTGCCGGGCGCCGGGCGCCCACACCGTCACGGCGTACCGGTACGGCTTGCCGGCCCAGGACCGCTCGCCGCGCGCCGACCAGACGCCGGTGGCGTCGTCGCGGCGCATGGGCAGGACGCGGCCGTCGAGTTCGAGCTCGACCTTCCGCGCGGTCGGCGCCCACACCGACAGGGTGGGCCGGCCGTGGTCGAACACCGGCCCGAGTGCGGCCTGGGTGGCGTACAGATCGTCGAGCACCCCCGCGAGCTGGACGCCCGTGGCAGCGAGAACGGCCCCGTTGCCGGCCCGCGCGGAGGCGACGACCTGCCCCCGCAGGGCCTCCCGCACGCGTCCGCGGTCCCGCGCGTCCACCGTGAAGGCGCTGTACGAGGCCAGGTGCGGGAACTTCTGCTTCTGCGCGTCGGTGAGCTTCGCGGCGGAGAGCCGAAGCCACTGTGCGGCCCCGGTCAGCGTGCCGTTCTCGGCCTTGACCGCTCCGTCCGCGGACGCCAGCAGTTGGACGGAGGCAGCGGCCGGCGGAGCGTTCCACGCCACGGTGTCGCGGTCGATCCAGACGGCCTGCGCCTTCCCGAGGTCGATCCCGGCGGCCGCCCCTGCGGGCTGCGGGAGCAGGTAGGGGGCCTGCCCGCCCAGCATCCACGCCTCGTGCCCGGTGCCCTTCAGGTCGAGCGACTGGTCCGCGGGAAGGTCCTTCTCGTCGCCCTTGTGGACGATGTAGCTGAGCGAACCGGCCCCGGCGGCGAGCGGCACCTCGAAAACGGCGCCGTAGGCATCGAAGCGGGCGGGCATCAGCGGCTTGGACCAGTCGGTCGGGTTCGCGGCCCCGGCCCACACGTGCAGGCCCCAGCCGTCGTAGGCCCCGTCGGCGCGCTTGTAGTGCAGCACGGCCTTGCCCGTGTCCTGCGGCGGGTAGGCGGGCCGCTCGGTCTGCGCGGCCTCCTTGCCCTGCTCCAGCCAGACCTCGCCGGTGCGCGTCACGTCCAGGGCACGGTCGGCGGCGACGTCCTTGTTTCCGTCCTTGTCGATCACCAGGTAGCCGATCGACGAGGCGCCGGGCTTGAGCTTGACCCAGGCGAAGGCACCGTACGCGTCGCGGCCGGTGAAGTCGTGCCCGGCGGGCCAGGGCGTGGCCTCCCCGTCGGCGATGTCCCCCCAGGCGTACAGCCGCCAGTTCGTGTAGTCCCCGTCGGCCCGCCGGTAGTGGACGACGGCGTAGTCGCGCTGCACGGCGGTGGGCACACGGACGGGCGGGACCTGCCCGGCCACCGACTCGCCCAGGGCGCTCGCGGTACGGCCACCGGCGTCGACGGCCACGGCCTTGTAGCGCAGCGGCGTCCCGGCCGGGGCGTGCACGTGCTGGGTGACCTTGTACGGAGCGTGGTCCGCGGAGCCGAGCACCTGCCACGGGCCGTTCCCGACCTGGGCGGCGAAGACGACGCGGTTGAGCCCGCCGCCGCTGACGTCCGCGGACACCTCGACGGTTCCCGCAGCCCCTGCGGCGGGCGCCTTCAGCGTCACCGCGGGCTTGGAGGCCGGGGCGGGGAGCGGCTCGATGCCCCGCAGCACCACCGACCCGAGGGCGGGCACCACCACGGTGAGCTTGCCGGCTGCGGAGGCGCGGATCAGCGCGGTGCCGCCGTACAGGGTGCGGTACTGGGCGCCGGCGGGGGCGTCGATCTCGACGGTCCGCGATTCCGTGCCGTTGTTGGCGGCGACGAGGTATTCGGTGCGGCTCCGGGCATCGGTCCGCGCGAAGGCGTAGACCGAGCCGTCCGCCAGCCGCTCGCTCTGGACGCCGTCCCGCAGGGCCGGGTGCTCCTTGGTCAGCTTGGACAGGCCGGCGATCTGCCGGTAGATCGGGTGCTGCTGGTCGTACGCGTCACTGGCATGGGTACGCCCGGTACCGAGCTGATCGTCATCGAGATAGTCGGCGATCTTCGTGGCGAACAGGGGCTGCCGGGCGTCCTTGTCGCCGCCGGCGCCGGTGAATCCCTGCTCGTCACCGGAGTAGACGACGGGATTGCCGCGCGAGAGGAACATCAGCTCGTTGGCGAGCCGGTACCGGTCCAGCAGCTCCTGCTCACCGGCTCCGGGCCGGTCCTGCTTCAGGAAGGTGCCGAACCGCCCCATGTCGTGGTTGCCGAGGAACGTGACCTGCTCATAGGCGTTGGCCTTGTCCGTCGTGTACCGGTAGTCGTCGGCGAGGACACCGGCCAGCCGCCCGGCCGCCGCCCCCTGGGAGGCGTACGCACGGATGGCGTCCTGCAGCGGGAAGTCGAGGGTGGCATCCAGCCGTCCCCGTGTCACGTACGGCGAGGTGACGGCCGTGTCGGCCGAGTAGACCTCTCCGAACATGAAGAAGTTCTTGCGCCCCTGCTTGGCGGCGTACGTGTCCAGGGCCGTGGCCCACTGCGTCCAGAACTCGGTGTTCACGTGCTTGACGGTGTCGATCCGGAACCCGTCGACGCCGAAGTCCCTGACCCACTTCTCGTAGATCTTCTCCATGCCGCTGACGACCTCGGGACGCTCGGTCCACAGGTCGTCGAGCCCGAAGAAGTCGCCCTGCTCGGAGGACTCACCGGCGAAGGTGGAGTCGCCCCGGTTGTGGTACATGGTGGGATCGTTGAGCCACGCCGGCACCTTGAGGTTCTTCTTCCCCTCGGGCACGAACGGCGTGCGCGGGAACGAAGAGGGCCCGACGGCCGGGAACTTCTTCCCGGCCGCGTAGTCCGCGTCGTCGAAGGCGACCCCGTCCTTCGTCAGGTACGGAAAGGCCCCCTTCGACAGGTACGAGTAGGACTGCTCGCGGTAGTCGACGACGTCGGCCGTGTGGTTGGTGATGACGTCGAAGAAGACCTTCATCCCCTTCCCGTGGGCCTTCTCGATCAGGTTCGCGAGGTCGGCGTTGGTCCCGAAGTGCGGGTCCACCTGCGTGAAGTCGGTGATCCAGTAGCCGTGGTAGCCGGCCGAGACGTCGTCGCCCTTGCCCTGCACGGGCTGGTTCTTGAAGATCGGCGCCATCCAGATGGCGGTGGTGCCCAGCCCCTTGATGTAGTCGAGCCGGTCCGTCAGCCCCTTGAGGTCACCGCCCTGGTAGAAGCCCTTGTCGGTCGGGTCCAGGCCGGTCTCCAGCCGGCCGCCGCCGATGCCTCCCGCATCGTTGCGCGGGTCGCCGTTGGCGAACCGGTCCGGGAGCACGAAGTAGAACTGCTCCCGCGTCAGGTCGTGCCGCGCGGGCTCGGCGGCCAGTTTGGCGTCCGACGGCGGCCCGGGGGGTCTTCCGGCGGCCTCGGCGGGCAGGGCGGGCAGGAGCGTCACGGCCAGCGCGGCGGCGACGACTCCTGCGGCAGGGCGTATCAAGGCGGCTCTCCTTGGTCACGTGAAGAGGGCCGCCCGGCGGTGGCGGGGTTTCTCACTGGGTGCCGGGCGGCCCTGGTCTGTGGGGCGTCAGTTGCGCCAGGTGTCGTTCAGGACGACCTTGCTGCCCGCCGGAACGGCGGCGGTGCGATTGGCGCCGCTCTCCCAGATGACGTTCCCGGCGGCGTCCTTGCGGAGGTACTTGTACGCGAACGCCGTACCGGCCGGGAGGGTGACGTCGAGCTTCCACACCGGGTAGGCGGACGGGTCGAGCTTCACGGCCGCGGCGGGGCTCCAGTTGCCCAACTCGGCCCGGTCGCCGGCGACGTAGACGTCCTGCCCGAGCACGGTGGTGGCGTTCACGGCGAAGGAAGCGCCCGCGGCCCCGACGCCGCAGCTGCGCGCCCCGACGTGGAGCGCGAGCGCCGTGTTGCTTGCGACCGTCGCGGAGAACCGGCCGTCCGCCCCGACGGAAACGTTCCTCCCGCTCTGCACGTCGCAGTAGTCCCCCGCCGGCAGCGAGGTCTGGAAGGTACGCGTCAGAGCAGCGCCCTCGTGGTTGATGACCACGAACGCCTTGCTGCCCCGGCCGAAGGCGATCTGGTCGTTGCCGTTGTCCCACCAGTCGGTCACGGCCTGCCCGCGCGCCGCGTTCCGCAGGGCCACCATGGACGAGATCTCCGGCCAGGCGTGCTGGCACTTCCACCCGTCGCGGTAACACCCGGCGACCTGGCCGCCGTTCGGCGGGCCGGCGTCCTTGTCGGTCCACTCGTACCCGGAGTGCACGTCGGGCGAGCCGTACGGCCACGCCAGCATGAACACGCTGGCCAGCGTGTAGTCGGCGCCGTTCTTGTAGTTCAGGGTGTCGCCGACGCGCTCGGTGTCGTGGTTGTCCACGAAGACCCCGGCGCTCCCGGAGGCCATGTGGCCCCAGCCCTCACCGAAGTTCTTCAGGTAGGAGAGCTTCTCGTCCTGGAAGACGCGCTTCAGGTCCCGCGCGTACCGGAACTCCTGGACATCGCCGTTCCCCAGGTACTCGCTCGGCGACACCGCCTCGCCTGCGCCGTGGATGGCCTCCTGCTTCCAGTAGGCACTCGGATTCGTCAGCCGCGACTTGATGTCGGCGAGGTCGGCGGCCGGCATGTGCTTGGCGGCATCGATCCGGAACCCGTCGACGCCCAGCGACGACAGGTCGTTCAGATAGGCGGCGATCCGCCCCCGCACGTACTCCTCGCCCGTGTCCAGGTCGGCGAGCTGCACGAGCTCGCAGTTCTGGACGTTGACGCGGTCCCGGTAGTTCGTGATCTCCGCCCGGCAGTCGTCCATGTCGGCGCCGGAGTAGGTGCCCGGGTAGCCGTACTTCGTATACGCACTGCCCCCGGTCCCCACGCCGTCACCGGCAGCCATGTGGTTGATGACGGAGTCGGCGACGACCTTCACCCCGGCCGCGTGACAGGTGTCGATCATGGCCTTGAACGCGGCCCGGTCCCCGAGCCGACCGGCGATCCTGTAGCTGACGGGCTGGTACGAGGTCCACCACTGCGGCCCCTGGATGTGCTCCTGCGGCGGCGACACCTGCACGTACCCGTATCCGGCGGGCCCCAGGGTCTCGGTGCACGCCCGGGCCACGGACTCGAACCGCCACTCGAAGAGCACGGCCGTGACGTCCTTGCCCCCGGGCGCCGCGGCAACGGCCTGCGGGGCCTGCACGGTCAGGGTGGCGGCGGCCAGCGCAGTGGCGGCGAAGAGCCCGGCGGCGCTCGCCCTGGCAGGTCTGGCAGCTCTGACAGACATGTGGGGTCCTCCTGGCGGAAGAGGTGTGGGGATTGCAGTGACCGTAGGGGTCCACCCCAGAACGTTGCAAGAGCTTGCGCAAGAGATTGCAGAATTGTTTCCTGCCGGCCGCCTCGCCGGCCTGCCCCGGGAAGGACGATGGGCGGCCGGGAAACACCGGCCGCCCATCCACCCCCGACCAAGGGGAACTTGGGGCGCGGCGCGCCGAACGGAACCGAGGGTGCGCCGCAATCCGAACCGGGGCTCAGTCCCCCCGGGGCGCCGTCCCGGTGGACCCCCGGACCACCAGCTCCGGCTGGAACACGTACTCGGTGCGCTGCACCGGCGTACCCCCCACCGCCTCCAGCAGCGCCCCGACCGCAGCGGTCGCCATGGCGCGCACGGGCTGCCGCACCGTGGTGAGCGGCGGATCGGTGAACGCGATCAGCGGCGAGTCGTCGTACCCCACCACCGAGACGTCCTCGGGCACCCGCAGCCCCCGCTCCCGCACGGCCCGTATCACGCCGAGCGCCATCGGGTCGCTGCCGCACACGATGCCGGTGCACCCGCGGTCGAGCAGGGCGCCCCCGGCGGCGTGCCCGCCCTCCACCGTGAACAGGGTGCGCTGGATGAGCCCGTCGGCCGCCGCCCCCGGCACGGCCGAGACGAACCCCTGCTCCTTCCGGGCCGACGGCACGTACCGCGTGGGCCCGATCGCCAGCCCGATCCTCCGGTGTCCCAGGTCCTCCAGGTGCCGTACGGCCATCTCGGCCGCGGCCCGGTCGTCCGGGGAGATGAAGGGGGCGTTCACGTGCTCGTTGAACCCGTTGATCATGACGAACGGCACCCCGCGCGAGCTGAGCCGCTGGTACCGGGCCGGGTCGGCCAGCGCGTCCGCGTGCAGCCCGGACAGGAAGACGATGCCCGTGACCCCGCGCTCCTCCAGCTGCTCGACGAGCTCGTCCTCCGTGGCCCCGCCGGGCGTCTGCGTGCAGAGCACCGGCGTGTACCCGTGCCCGGCCAGCGCCTGCTCTATGACCTGGGCGAAGGCCGGGAAGATCGGGTTGGTGAGCTCGGGTATGAGCAGGCCGACGAGCCCGTTGCTGCGCCTGCGCAGCCGTACGGGCCGTTCGTAGCCGAGCAGGTCCATCGCGGCCAGCACCTTGTGCCGGGTGCCGGCCGCGACGCCCGCCTTGCCGTTGAGGACCCGGCTGACGGTCGCCTCGCTGACCTGGGCCTGCGCGGCGATGTCCGTCAGCCGGAGTGGGGAGGTCACCCCTGCCACCACACCGCCGTGTCGGCGGGCAGGGTGCCCGGTTCGGCGAGGTCGCCGCTGGCCAGCAGGACGGTGCCGGGCACGGGTACGGCGACCGGTTCGGCCGTGGTGTTGACGGTGCAGACGAACCCGCCGCGGCGGAAGGCGAGGACGCCGTCCGGGGAGGGCAGCCACTCCACGGAGTCGCCGGCGCCGAGGTCGGCCCGCTCGCGGCGGATCCTCAGGGCGCTGCGGTACAGCTCCAGCGTGGAGCCCGGGTCGCCGGTCTGCGCCTCCACGCTCAGCCCCGCCCACTCCTCGGGCTGCGGCAGCCAGCTGCCGCCCGTCCCGAAGCCGTACGGGGCCTCGGTGCCGCCCCACGGGATCGGCACACGGCATCCGTCGCGCAGCCCGTCCTGCCCGTTCTCCTTGAAGAACGACGGGTCCTGGCGCACCTCGTCCGGCAGGTCGACGACCTCCGGCAGGCCGAGCTCCTCGCCCTGGTAGACGTACGCCGACCCGGGCAGCGCCAGCATCAGCAGCGCGGCGGCGCGCGCCCGCCGCAGACCGAGCTCCGCGTCGCCGTCCCCGAAGCGGGTGGCGTGGCGCACGACGTCGTGGTTGGACAGCACCCACGTCGTCGGTGCGCCCACGGGCCGCATGGCGTCCAGCGACTCGTCGATCGTGGCGCGCAGTGCGGCCGCGTCCCATCCGGTGGTCAGGTAGTGGAAGTTGAACGCCTGGTGCAGCTCGTCGGGCCGCAGGTACAGGGCGGTCCGGTCCGCGCTGGGCGTCCAGGCCTCGGCGACGCCGATCCGCTCGCCGTCGTACTCGTCGAGGACCTTGCGCCAGGCGCGGTAGATCTCGTGGACGCCGTCCTGGTCGAAGAAGGGGAGCACCTGGTTGCCGAGCAGCTTGAGCTGCTCGTCGCGGCCGAGGTCGGGCAGTCCGGGGGCCTTGACGAGCCCGTGGGCGACGTCGATCCGGAAGCCGTCCACCCCGAGGTCCAGCCAGAACCGCAGCACGGACCGGAACTCGTCCTGTACGGCAGGGTGGTCCCAGTTGAAGTCGGGCTGCTCGGGCGCGAAGAGGTGCAGGTACCACTCGCCGTCGGCCACGCGCGTCCAGGCCGGTCCGCCGAAGATCGACTCCCAGTCGTTCGGCGGCTCCTCGCCGTTCTCGCCCTTGCCGGGGCGGAAGTGGAAGCGCTCGCGCAGCGGCGTGCCGGGGCCCTCCCGCAGCGCCTGCTTGAACCATTCGTGCTGGTCGGAGCAGTGGTTGGGGACGAGGTCGACGATGATGCGCAGGCCCAGGCCGTGTGCTTCGCGGATCACGGCGTCGGCGTCGTGCAGGGTGCCGAACATGGGGTCGATGGCCCGGTAGTCGGCGACGTCGTAGCCGGCGTCGGCCTGCGGGGAGGCGTAGAACGGGCTGAGCCAGACGGCGTCGACGCCCAGTTCCTTGAGGTAGGGCAGTCTGCTGCGGATGCCTGCGAGGTCCCCCATGCCGTCTCCGTTGGAGTCGGCGAAGCTGCGCGGATAGACCTGGTAGATCACCGCTTCTCTCCACCAGCCGGGCGCAGTGCCGGTGGCGGTGGGGAGTGTTTCGGCGAGGTGCTGGGTCATGACGTCCTTGGTTGGGTTCGGGCCGGGGGTGAGGATGATGTGTGGGTCGGGGCGCCGGGTGGTCAGCCCTTGGTGGCGCCCGCCGTCATCCCGGCAACGAGGTGACGCTGGGCGAAGACGAAGAAGATGGCGGCGGGGATGGCGATGAGGACCGAGGCGGCCGTCATCGGACCCCAGTTGGCGGTGTACTGCGTGACGAAGGTCTGCAGGCCGCCCGCCAGGGTGAGGTTCTGGTCGCCGACCATGAACGCGGAGGCGTAGGCGACCTCGCCCCAGGCGGTGATGAACGAGTAGAAGCCGGTGACGGCCAGGCCGGGCTTGGCGAGCGGCAGGATGAGGCGCCAGAAGGTGCCGAAGGGGTTGAGTCCGTCGACACGGCCGGATTCGTCGATCTCGACCGGGATGGTGTCGAAGAAGCCCTTCATCATCCAGGCGCAGAACGGCACGGCGATGGTCAGGTAGGTGATGATCAGTCCGACCGGCTGGTTCAGCAGGCCGAGCTGCCCCATCAGGTTGTAGAGCGGGACGATCAGGATGGCCATGGGGAACATCTGCGTGATCAGCAGGGTCCACATGAGCGGCTTCATGCCCGGGAACCTGAACCGGCTGACGGCGTACCCGGTGGTCGCGGCGATGAACACGCCGAGCACGGTCGTGATGCCGGCCACCAGCACGGAGTTGCCGAACCAGGTGAAGAAGGAGGTCTGCTCCACCAGGTAGCGGTAGTTCTCGAGGGTGGGTTCCTTGACGAAGTCGGTGGTGATCGCGTGCTTCGCGGGCTTGAGGGAGGTCAGGAGCACCCACAGCACGGGGAAGACGGCGATCACGGAGGCGACGACGAGGGTCGCGTGCAGCCCGACGGAGGCGAGCGGCGAGCGCTTGCCCCGCTCGTTCCCCTTCGCGCGATCGGCAGACCGGCTGGTCGTCGTGGAGGTGGCCACGGTCGTCACCACACCTCTCCCTGCTTGCGCAGCGCCCGTCGGTAGACCAGCGCGAAGATCATGAGGAGGGCGAGGATGAGCACGCCCCAGGTCGCGGAGCCGGCGAAGTCGCGCGGGCTCGCCACGAACGCCTGCCGGAAGGCCTGGGTGACCAGGATCTCGGTGGCGTCGCCCGGTCCGCCCCGCGTCAGCAGGAAGATCACCGGGAACATGTTGAAGGTCCAGATGGTGGAGAGCAGGATCACGGTCATGCTCACCGACCGCAGCCCGGGCAGGGTGATGTGCCGGAAGCGCTGCCAGGTGCTGGCGCCGTCCATCTCGGCGGCTTCGTAGAGCTCGCCCGGGATGGACTGGAGGCCGCCGAGGAGGGCGACCATCATGAAGGGGATGCCGAGCCAGACGTTGACGGCGATGACGGAGACCTTGGCCCAGGTCGGGTCGTCGAGCCACGGGACGGCTGCGATGCCGCCGCCTTCGAGGAGCTTGTTGAGGATGCCGTTGTCGCGGTTGAAGAGGAACCGCCAGGCGAAGACCGAGACGAAGCCGGGGACGGCCCAGGGCAGGATGAGCGCCATCCGGTAGGCGGCGCGGCCCTTGAACTCCCGGTTCAGCATGTTGGCCAGGGCCAGCCCCAGGGCGAAGGTGACGGACACGCACGCGACGGTCCACACCACCGTCCACA
The DNA here is from genome assembly GCF_013401435.1 of Streptomyces sp. BR123. Classification (GTDB taxonomy): domain Bacteria; phylum Actinomycetota; class Actinomycetes; order Streptomycetales; family Streptomycetaceae; genus Streptomyces. The sequence goes on along the minus strand of NZ_JACBGN010000044.1, from coordinate 19,779 downwards.
GCAGCCGCTGCACGAACACCGGGTCGGCGAGCACGGCCGCGTAGTTGTCGAGCCCGACGAACTCGTACGTGGCGTCGATGTGATTGGCGCCGATCGTACGGGCGACGTTGCGCTCGTTGGCGTTCGTCAGCGACAGGTAGACGCCTCGCACGAGCGGCCAGCCGATGATGACGCCGAGCACGATCACGACCGGGGCGACCATGGCCCAGGCGTACCAGTGCGTGGCGAAAGCACGCTTGAGCCCGCCGCGGTCCGCGGCGCGCTTCTTCGGGTTCGAGCCCTCAGCCGTGCGGCTCCGGCCGCGGGCGACGAGGTTCTCGTCGTCGCCCGCGGCCGTTGCCACCGACTGGCTGGTGTCAGCAGCCATGGTCGTTGTTACTTCCAGCCCTTGAGGATCTTGCGGAACTCGGCGCCGGCGGCCTTGGCGGCGTCCTCGGGGGTCGAGGCCCCGGTGACGGCCTTGGTGTATTCGACCTTCAGCGGCTCGAAGAGGGAGCCGTTCTCCGGGATCCAGGCGCGCTCGACGGCCTTGTCCACGGCCGGCTTGAAGAACTGGACCATCTCGTTGGACTTGACGTCGGCCTGGTCGTAGGCGGCGGTCCGGGTCGGGAGCAGGCTGAGCTCCTTGGCGGACTGGACCTGGACCTCCTGCGAGGTCATGTACTCGACGAAGGCGTGCGCGGCGGCGCGGTTCTTCGACCCGGCGTAGACGGCGAGGTCGTGGCCGCCCTGCGGGCCGCCCGCCTTGACCGAGCCGGCCGGGACCGGGGCGATGCCCAGGTTGGCCTTGTCCGTGAACTGCTCGCCGGCGTAGGTGTCCTTGATGCCCCAGGGACCGTTGACCATCATGGCGACCTGGCCGGTCTTGAAGGCGGTCTGCATGTTCTGGTAGCCGTCGGTGGAGTTGGTGACGGCTGCACCGGAGGCGACCAGGTCACGGGCGGCCTTGAACGCCTTGACGCCGGCCTCGTTGTCGACCGTGACGGCCTTGTTCTTCGCGTCGACCAGGTCGCCGCCCTCGCCGTAGATCAGCGGCAGGAACCAGTAGGAGTCGTCGCCGCGGAGGTACAGGCCGGCCTTGCCGGTCTTCGCCTTGATCGCGGCGGCGGCGGTCTTCAGCTCCTCCAGGTTCTTGGGGGGCTGGACGCCGGCGTCGGCGAGCATCTTCTTGTTGTAGAAGAGGCCGAGGGTGTCGATGACCTGCGGGACCGCGTAGGTCTTGCCCTCGTACTTGCCGCTGGCCGCGGCCTGCGGCAGGAAGTCGGCGTCGACCTTCTTGGCGGTGTCGGCCGGGACCTGGTCCAGGTACCCGAGCGAGGCGAAGTCCGCGACCCAGCCGACGTCGGCGCGGATCACGTCGGGGGCCTCGGAGCCGCTGCTGAAGGCGTTCTTGACCTTGTTCTGCGCGTCGCCGTACGGGACGTTGACGTACTTGACGGTCACCTTCGGGTGCTTCGCGGTGAACGCCTCGGCGATCTTCTGGAAGCTGGCCTTCTCGGCATCGTTGGAGGTGTCCCACCACGTGACCGTGCCGGAGAGCTCCCCGCCGGCCTGGGTGCCGCTGTCGTCCTTGGTGTCACCGCCGCAAGCCGTCGCCGCGAGCGCCAGGGTCGCGACCAGCGCGGTGGCCGCTATGCCACGCCGCATATGAACTCCTTCGATGATCCCGGCCGCTCCCTCGCGGTCCCGAGTTGCAGGGAACGTAACAAGCCTGAAAGCTGTCCGAAAGGGCTTGCGGCAATTTTCTGCAAGCGGAGGGGATCGTTACAACCGCGTGTCCTGAAGGTTGCCGCCGCTTGCTGGTCGTTCCAACTCCCGTCGGGTCATCAGCCCTGCAAGCAGGCGGTGAGCAGCCCGCAACCAGGGGGCATGTGGCCGCGTTGAGCCCGATATGACCCATGAGCTGACCGCGGCCGGGCTTGCAAGCGCTTCCGGCAAGACCACTGAAAGCGCCGTCGAGGACACCGTCGGCTGGTGGCGCGATGCCGTCATCTACCAGGTGTACGTCCGCTCCTTCGCGGACAGCGACGGCGACGGCATCGGCGACCTGCGCGGGGTGCGCTCCCGGCTGCCGCATCTGGCCCGGCTCGGCGTCGACGCCGTGTGGCTGACGCCGTTCTACGCCTCCCCGCAGGCCGACGGCGGCTACGACGTCGCCGACTACCGGGCCGTCGACCCCGTCTTCGGCGACCTGGCCGACGCCGACGACCTGGTCCGCGCCGCCCACGCCCTGGGCCTGAGGGTCATCGTCGACGTCGTCCCCAACCACACCTCCGACCGGCACCCCTGGTTCCGGGAGGCCCTCGCCGCCGGCCCGGCGAGCCCGTCCCGGGCCCGCTACCACTTCCGCCCCGGCCGCGGCGCCGACGGCTGCGAACCCCCGAACGACTGGGAGTCCGTCTTCGGCGGCCCCGCCTGGACCCGCACCCCGGACGGCGACTGGTACCTGCACCTCTTCGCACCCCAACAGCCGGACCTGAACTGGGAGCACCCCGAGGTCGCGGAGGAGTTCGCCTCCGTCCTGCGCTTCTGGCTCGACCTCGGCGTGGACGGCTTCCGCATCGACGTCGCCCACGGCATGGTCAAGGCGCCGGGCCTGCCCGACATCGGCCGCGGCGCCCAGGCCACCCTGATCGGCACCGAGCCGCTCCCCTTCTTCGACCAGGACGGCGTCCACGAGATCCACCGCTCCTGGCGCCTCCTCCTCGACTCGTACGAGGGCCCGCGCATCGGCGTCGCCGAGGCCTGGGCGCCGACGTCCGAGCGGCTCGCCCTGTACGTCCGGCCCGACGAGCTGCACCAGGCGTTCAACTTCCGGTTCCTGAACTGCCCCTGGGACGCCGCGGCGATGCGCACCGTGATCGAGGAGTCGCTCGCCGCGACCTCCGCCGTCGGCGCCCCGACCACCTGGGTCCTGTCAAACCACGACGTCGTGCGCCACGTCACCCGCTACGGCAACGGCGACGGGCCGCGCGGCCTGGCGCGGGCGAGGGCCGCCGCGCTGCTGATGCTGGCCCTGCCCGGGTCGGCGTACCTGTACCAGGGCGAGGAGCTCGGCCTGCCCGAGGTGACCGACCTCCCCGACGAGGTCCGCCGGGATCCCGCCTTCCGCCGCACCGCCGGCCAGGACGGGCTGCGCGACGGCTGCCGCATCCCGCTGCCCTGGTCCGGGCTGGAGCCGCCGTTCGGCTTCGGCCCGTCCGGCCGGAGCTGGCTGCCGCAGCCGCGCGGCTGGGGCTCCCTGACCGTGGCCGCGCAGACCGGCAACCCGCACTCCACCCTGGAGCTGTACCGGGCCGCCCTGGAGCTGCGCCGGGCCCTGCCGGGCCTCGGCTCCCCGGACGCGGGCCCGCTGGCCTGGCAGCCGGCCCCCGAGGGGGTGCTGCTGTTCACCCGGCCCGGCTTCGCCTGCACCCTCAACACCCGGACCGAGCCGCTAGAACTGCCCTCGCCGGGCCGTCCCGTACTCTCCAGCGCGCCCGTGGAGACGGACGGCCGGACCGTCCGCCTTCCCCCGGATTCGTGCACCTGGTGGGTTTTGTAGTGCGCGACCGGTACAGTCCAATCCCGTGACCGCACGGCTTGCCGACATCGCAGCCCAGGCGGGGGTCAGCGAAGCCACAGTCAGCCGCGTGCTCAACGGCAAGCCCGGTGTGGCCGCAGGCACCCGCGAATCCGTGCTGGCCGCGCTCGACGTGCTCGGCTACGAGCGCCCGGTGAAACTGCGCCAGCGCAGCGCCGGCCTGGTCGGGTTGATCACCCCCGAGCTGGACAATCCCATCTTCCCGGCGCTCGCCCAGGTCATCGGCCAGGCGCTGACCCGCCAGGGGTACACGCCGGTCCTCGCCACGCAGACCCCCGGCGGGTCCACGGAGGACGAGCTGACCGAGATGCTCGTCGACCGCGGGGTCTCCGGGATCATCTTCGTCTCCGGCCTGCACGCCGACACGACCGCCGACATGGGCCGCTACGAGCAACTGCGGGCCAAGGGCGTCCCCTTTGTCCTGATCAACGGCTTTTCCGACAAGGTGCAGGCCCCGTTCGTCTCCCCCGACGACCGGGCGGCGATGCAGCTCGCGGTGACCCACCTGACCGCGCTCGGCCACACCCGGATCGGGCTGGCGGTCGGCCCGAAGCGGTTCGTCCCCGTCCTGCGCAAGATCGAGGGCTTCCGGCTCGGCATGAAGGAGCGGCTCGGCCTGGACGAGGCCGCCGTCGAGGAGCTCATCCAGCACTCCCTCTACAGCCTGGAGGGCGGGCAGGCCGCCACCACGGCGCTGATCGAGCGCGGCTGCACGGCGATCGTCTGCGCCAGCGACATGATGGCGCTCGGCGCGATCCGCGCCGCCCGGCAGCAGGGCCTGCGCGTCCCGCAGGACGTGTCGGTCGTCGGCTTCGACGACTCGCCGCTCATAGCGTTCACCGATCCGCCGCTCACCACGATCCGGCAGCCCGTACAGGCCATGGGCCAGGCCGCCGTGCGCACCCTGCTGGAGGAGATCGGCGGCACGCCGGCCCCGCACAGCGAATTCGTCTTCCTGCCCGAGCTGGTGGTCCGCGGGTCCACCGCGTCCGGCCCCGAGCAGCACCGGGGACCGTCGTAGCCGCCGGGTCCTTCCGGGGTGTGTCATACCCAGGACCGATCGGCTGCAGGCAAGACGGTCCCGAGGGATGATCGAAGGCAAGGAGGCATCTGGCAAACTCTCGTCCCATGGGTGAAACGAGCGTGAAGACACTGGAAACCAGGACGGACGTCTCGTCACCCGCCGTGGTCGACGACGAGGCCCGTCCGGAACACCGGCACACCCTCCTCACCCGCCTGCGGGCCCCGCGCCGGCCCCGGATCTGGTTCGAGATCCTGCTCATCGCGGTCAGCTACTGGACGTACTCGCTCATCCGCAACGCCGTGCCCGAGCAGAAGTCGATCGCCCTGGCGAACGCCGACTGGCTGTGGCACATCGAGCACACCCTCGGCATCGCGGTGGAGAAGACCGTCAACCACACCGTGAACTCGGTGACGTGGCTGATCGTCGGCATGAACTACTACTACGCCACGCTCCACTTCGTGGTGACCCTCGGCGTGCTCGCCTGGATCTACCGCCGGCATCCGGGGCGGTACGCCGCCGCCCGCTTCGTCCTCTTCGCCACCACGGGCGTGGCGCTGGTCGGCTACTACTTCTTCCCGCTCGCCCCGCCGCGGCTGATGGAGAACGAGAACTTCATCGACACGGTGCTCGTCCACCACACCTGGGGCTCGATGGCCTCGGGCAACCTCAAGAACATGTCGAACCAGTACGCCGCCATGCCGTCCATGCACATCGGCTGGTCGCTGTGGTGCGGGCTGACGATCTACGCGGTGGCCGCGGCGCCGTGGGCGCGGATCCTGGGCCTGCTCTACCCGACGGCCACGCTGGTCGTCATCGTCGCCACCGCCAACCACTTCTGGCTGGACGCGGCCGGCGGCATGCTGTGCCTCGCCTTCGGGTACGCGGCGTCCCGCACGTGGTACGGCGACATGCCTCACCGCCTGCCCCGCCACCCCGTGCACACGGACCCGCATCCGGCGACGGCCGCTCTGCTGAACCGGTTCCGCACCCCGACCCCGCGGTCCTGAGCCCGCGATGACGCTCGCCCCGTCCGGCCGGCCGGCGACCGAGGCGGTCCTCGCCGCCCTGCCCGAGCTCGCCCCGTACGCGCGGGACGCGGTCCTGCTCCACCCCGAGCGCGGGGAACCGGACTGCGAGCGCAGCTCGATCGGCGGCCCACTGCTGTGGCCGGCCGACGAGCCGTGGCCCGTGTGCTCCCTGCCCGACGAGACCGGCGGCCCCGGCGAGACCGGCCCCGACGGTGGGCCCGCCGCACCCATGGTGCCGGTCGCCCAGATCTTCCGGCGGGATGTCCCCGGCCCCTGGTGGCCCGACGGAACGGACCTCCTCCAGATCCTGTGGTGCCCCAACGAGCACTGGGACCCGCCGGCCCACCAGGCCGACACCGCCCCCGTGGTCGAGCTGCTGTGGCGGCGCGCCGCCGACGTGACGAGCCGGCTCGGGGACCCGCCGGCGCCGACGCGGTACGACGAGGACGGCTACCTGCCCCGGGCCTGCACCCTCACCGCCGAGCAGGTCACCGACTTCCCCCACCGGGAGGAACTGCCCGAGGAGCTCCGCCCGCGGCTGGCGGAGCTGGTCCGCGCGACCGGCCCGGAGGGCGGTGACGTCATCACCCGCCTCGCCGGCTGGAAACTGGGCGGCTGGCCCACCTGGCACCTGAACCACCCCGGGGTGTTCGACTGCACCGACTGCGGCACGCCCATGACGCTCCTGTTCACCGCGGCCAGCGACCCGGAGACGGGCGTGGTCGTCGGCCGCTACGGCGACCTCCGGATCTTCACCTGCCCCGCCGACCACCGCCACGGCTTCCAGGCCGACCTGCACTGACCTCTCACTGACGACCGCGGCGGGCGGGCGAGCGGCCGTACCATGGCCCTCGGCAGGCAGTGACCAGTGTCAGCGGGGAGGTCCTCACCGTGAGTGCAGCGGAATCCGAGCGCCCGATCCATCCGCCGCTCCGGCCGCGGCTGACGGTCGAGGAACTGCTGGCCGCGAAGAACACCCAGCCGATCACCTCCCTGGACGATCTGAAGGCCGACACCTTCGAGTCCGACGAGGAACTGGACGAGTTCCTCGCCTTCATCCACGCCGAGCGCCGACGCGACGTCGCCTGAGCGCCATGCAACCCGTCGTCCTCGACACCGACGTCGCCTCCCTCACCCACAAGGGCAGCTCACCGGCCCGCTGGCCACCCGCCTGATCGGCCGCAAGCCCCTGATCACCTTCGTCACCTTCGGTGAACTGACCCAGTGGACCGAGATCCGCAATTGGGGCAGCCTCCGCCGGCAGGAACTCGCCGACTGGCTCTCCGGCATCCCTGTTCTCCCCGGCGACGAAGCCGTCGCCGCCACCTGGGGCAAGCTCTCCGCTGCCGGAAGGCAGGGCGGGCGGCCGCAGCCGACGAACGACATGTGGATCGCCGCCTGCTGCCTCACCTACGACCTGCCGCTGGCCACCTTGAACCTCAAGGACTACGCGTACTTCAAGGACAAGCACAAACTGCGCATCCTCGGCGAGGGTTAGCCCCGGCCGACGGCGAACGTTGACGCTCCGCCGTCCGAAGGTACGGGCGGCCCTACTGGTTGCCGAAGGCCATCCACTTCTGCGGGGTGTCGAGCGGGGTGAAGCCGGAGCGGGCGTATACGGCGTGCGCGTCGGCGGTGGCGAGGAGGATCCGGCGCAGCCCGTACGGCTCCAGGTGCGCCTTGACCGCCTCGACGAGCGCCCCGCCGAGCCTCTTGCCGCGGGCGCCGGGGTCGACGTAGACGTCGCACAGCCAGGCGAAGGTCGCCCGGTCGGTGACGACGCGGGCGTACGCGAGCTGGGCCCCGGAGGCCTGGTCGTAGACGCCGAAGTTCAGGGAGCCCGCGATGGCGTCCTCCTGCTTCTGTCGGCTGCGGCCGAGGGCCCAGTACGCGTCCTCGGAGAGCCAGCGGTGGATCAGGCCGACGTCGAGCCGGGCGGGGTCGGTGGAGATCTCGTAGCCGTCGGGCAGTTCGTTCGTCATCCCCGCATCCAAACAGCGCCCGCGGACCCCCGGCCAGCGGTTATCCCGGGATCCGAGATGGCTTCCTCCCCTTCGTATACGAGGGGCATCTATGGGACCACGCAAACGCAGTAGCGGCAGGTCACCGTCGCGTCGGAGGATCAGACACATGGAAACGGTGGTGCAGTGGGTCTGCACGTCATGGACCAAGCGGTCCCGCGGCGGGCTCGCGGCCTCGCACCGGAACAAGGCGCCCATGGCCTTTCCCCTGCCGCCCGTGGCACCGCCCTTCGTGCACAGCGTGCTCATGTACGAAGCCGACGGCTTCCGGCCTCACTTCGAGACACACGAGGGCCCACCCGACTCCGGCTCGGACACCGGTGTGCTCCTACACGAAGCCGACGGCCTGCTCCGGGTCCAGCTGACTGTCACACCGTTCGGCATGCCACGCAGGTGGCGGCGTCCTCCAGCAGTCCGCCTCGCCCGCGGCGAATGGCTCCGTTGGCAGGTCAACTACCGCTTCGCGGGCACATGCAGCGGCGACTGGACCTACCGCCTCGACACACTGAACATCGCCAACGGCCCGGCGCCGACCGACCTGTTCCTGGGCGCACCGACTACCCACGTCGACGAACGCGCCGCTCTTCGCTGACCCCGTCCTTGTGTCGGCCGACGGTCATGCGGGACTGCGGGGCCCGAGGCCGGCCAGGGCCTTGGTGAGGGTGCGGCTGAAGGCGTCATCCGCGAGGATCCGGATCCTCTGCCAGGGGTGGCCGAGCCGTGTCCCGCGTTCCAGCAGCCGGGTCAGTACGGGTTCTGCGGCGGCGGCCGGGGCGCCGATCTCGCCGAGGTGCCGGACCGCGCGCGGCGTCGGGTACGCGATGTGCCCGTCCCACTCCGGGTCGACGGCCGCCAGCAGCACCGGTACGGCCGGCTCCGGATCGCCGGTGATCCGCCACCAGGCGTGGGCGGCGGCCACCCGCGTCCAGGCCCCGGGCGAGTCCATGAGCGCACGCACCGCACCGGTGTGCCGGGCGGCGGCCGGCCCGAAGTCCGCCAGGTAGGGCAGGACGCGGCTGCCGAGGCCGGAGCCCAGGTCGGCCGCGTAGCGGCGGAGGGCGAGGGAGCCGTCCCCGGTCACGCGGTAGTGCGCCCAGGCGGCCATCCGCACCCCGTGCCAGGTGCCCCGGGCGTCGGGCCCGTACGGGCCGGGCGGTCGGCCCGCCCCGGTGGCGTACTCGGCCAGCCGGCCCGCGGCGGCTGCCGCCGGGGGCCCGATCCGGCCGAGGACGCGGGCGGCGTCGTAGGCGTACGGCCCCTCCAGGCACGCCGTCACCTCCGGCAGCGCGGGGGCCGCCTCGGAACCCCAGGCGGAGAGGACGGCGAGGGCGGGGGCGTTCTCCGCGGCGGCCGGATCCGCCCCCAGTTCGCGCCGCAGCAGGGGCAGCAACTCGGCCGCGGGAAGCGCCGCGAGCGCGGGCGAGAGGTGGCTGCAGTCCCGCCAGAGCCGCTCCTGCGCCGCGAGGCGGTGCAGTCCGGCCATGGCCCGCACGTCGCCCACGCCGGCGAGGGCGACCGCCAGATCGGCTATCAGGTAGTCCTCGGTGCCGCGGAGCAGCCCGTCGAGGCGAGCCGCAAGCCGGTCCGCGTAGGGGGCCGCGGCCCGACCGGCCTGGACGATCACTTGCTGGGCCGACCAGTAGACCTCCGGGCTGCCACAGCAGGCAGCCTCGACGATGGTGTCCCAGGCCGCCGGACGCGGCCGCCGCAGCCGGAGCACCGTCTCGGCGGCCGCGTTTACGCTCCGCTTCCGGAGCCGTGTTCTAGGCAGCACCGGCGACGGCCACGAATCCGGCCCAGGCGGCGGGGCTCAGCGCGACCCGGCTGCCGTCGGGGACCTTCGAGTCGCGGACGAGGATGGTGCCGGGCAGGTGGGCGACCTCGACACAGTCGTTGCTGTCGCTGGCGCTGTGGCTGCTCTTGGTCCAGGCCACCTCGACGCATTCGTTGCTGTTGCTCGCGCTGTAGCTGCTCTTGACCCACTCCAGCGCCGAAGAGTCCTCGGCAGAGGGCTTGATACTCATGTCTCACCCAGCGCTTTCTCGATGAAGGCTCGCGACTCTCGGGGACTGAGAGCCTGTGATCGGATGATCCCATAGCGCAGTTCCAGAACCTGGATGTCTTTCGCCTCGGTGATCAGGCGGCTCGCCACCTGCGACTCGCAGTAGGCGACAGTGGAACCACTGCGCAGCTTCAACACCTGGATGTCGCCACCCATCCCAGCATGGTCCTCGCTCCCAGTCGCCATCACCTGGATCTCAACGTTACGCATCGCAGCGACATCGAGTAGGCGCTCCAACTGGCCGCGCAGCACGTCCCGGCCCCCGATCGGCCTCTCCAACGTGACCTGCTCTAGTACGAAGGTCAGTGCGGGCGACGGCTGCCGATGGAACATCACCTGGCGGGCCATGCGCGCCGCGACGTAGCGCTCCACCTGGTCCGGCGAGTAGGCAGGCCGCCGGATCTCGTACAGCGCCCTCGCGTAGTCTTCGGTCTGAAGCAGTCCGTGCAAGTTGTGGTTCCCGTAGGCGCCCAACTCAATCGCCTCGGATTCCAACTTGGCCAGATCGCGGACCTTCTTGGGGTAGCGGGCCTTTTCCACGTCGACCTTCATCGCCGCGATCTTCCCACCCGCCTCCAGCACCTCATCCGCCTTGTCGAGGAACTCGGGGCGGGGAATGCGGGTGCCGCGTTCGATCTTGTAGATCAGATTCGGGCCGTAACCCATCCGCTTGCCGAACTGCGCCGCATCGAGACCTGCCGCCTCGCGCCACATTTTCAACTGGCGTCCCACCGTGGCGATCACCGCCCCGGATTCGTCCTCCGGATCGAGTTCCCAGCTCGATTCGTCGGCACCGTCTGCGTTCACTTCCACCTCCGATTTTGACCGGGAGGACAGCACGGGACAGCCCTGGACAACCGCTGTACACAGCGTCCTCGGCTCTGTTCAGGTTACGCACGGACGGCCACGCTGAGTCACGTGAATCAGGAAATCTCCCTCGACGCCACCCTCCCTGCAACCCCGCGCGGTGCTCGCCTGGCTCGCGCCCTCACCGTGCACCAACTCGCGGAACGTGGGCTTCCGTTCATCGAAGCGGCGCAGGTGGTCGCCGAGCTCGCCGCGAACGCGGTCACGCACGGAAGGGTCCAGGGACGGAGCTTCCGGCTGCGTCTGTACATCAATCACGGACCTACGCTCCGTATCGAGGTGTCGGACACCCGCGCCGAGGCCGTACCGCCACCGGAAGCGCAGCTCCCCTCACCCCAAGCGGAATCGGGACGCGGGCTCGTTCTGGTGTCGAGTCTGTCCGACCGCTGGGGAACGGATCGCGGTCCCGCACCCCTGAAAACGGTGTGGGCGGAATTGGACCTGGGTGGCCCGCTTTCACCGGATCGAGGTTTTCACGACCCGGTGGACCACTCCCCGGTAAGGCTCGACGCTTAGGGATAAACAACCGGGGGAAATGACCTTTCCCAACCTCCCCCCTCCCCCTCTCACCCGGTCGGGTGAATTACGCCAACCTGGCTGGCCCAATTGCCGATCCGCAGTGCAGAGTCGGCGTCGGACGAAGGACCCCCACAAACGCAATCGGCCCTCGCATGGGACTGCCATCCCGCCGCGAGGGCCTGACCACACCGGAAGACCAGAACTTCCTCATGGCTGACCAGCAGCTTAGCGCGCCCGCGCGCGCCCTGTCGGGCATCCGACACAACAACCGCGCCCACCACATCCGCTTCGTGGTGATCGGCAACCACCTCGCTCAGCACGGTGAGTTGAGTCTCACTGCGATCGGGCTGGGCACGCACATCCAGTCGTTGCCACCCGGCGCGCCGGTGACCATCAAGGCGCTGGCCGCGCGCTTCCCCGAGGGCGAGGTACGGATCGCCACGGCGTTGCGCGAGCTGGAGCAGCACGGCTACCTGGGCCGCTACCAGGAGCGGCTGCCGTCGGGCCGGGTCGTGACGTACACGGTGTCGTACAACAACCCGCCTGCCCTCAGGGCGGAGGTGAAGAGGGGCGACGAGCCACCCGACCCGGACGGCGACGGCGGTGGCCACCCCACACCCCCGGACGAGGAGCCCCAGGCACCCGAGCCCCAGGAAGCGGAACCAGACCCAGGCCCGCTCCCGGAGCCGGAGACCGCCCCGACCCCCGAGACGGAGACGGAGGCGCGTTCGCTGCTGGCCCGGCTGCGGCTGCGGGACCCCCGGCTGGTGCTGTCGCAGCGGGACGTGACCCGGCTGGCCCCGGCCGTGGCGGCCTGGCTGGACCGCGGCCTGACCCCGAGCGCGGTCGGCGCCACCCTGACCCGCAGCCTTCCCCTGACCCCGATCCACTCCCCGTACGGGCTCCTGGCGCACCGGCTCCGCGAGCTGATCCCACCCCCGATCCCGGTCGGCCCGGCGATCCGCCCGCCCGGTCCGGACCGGACGATCCACCCGCTCCAGTGCTGCGAATCCTGCGGCAAGGCCTACCGCGCCCCCACCCGCGGCGGAAGCTGCGGCCCCTGCACCCGTGCCCTGGACCCGACGAAAGTCGCTTAACCAGGCCCGCCGGGCCCTGCGATAGTCGGCGCATGAGCCGCCAAGTACCCGACTCCGCCGACGAGACGCCCCTGACCGCTGAGGAGTACGCGGCTGTGCAGGCAGCTGTCTCCACCGGCGCCGGGCGTCGGATCGACGGGCGCCCGTGGACGCTCAACGCGCTCTTCGAGGCGTGGAAGGACCTCGTGGAGGAAGTGGAAGAAGGTTATGGGTGGTGCGCGCCGGAACTCGACAACGACCTGTGGTGCCGGACCGCGCTGGCCGGCGTCTGGCGGCTGCTGCCGCCACGGGTGCAGGCCCTCCGCCGACTCGAACTCGACGAACTGGACGCCCGCTTCCGGACGGCCACGATCCCCTGGCCCGACCCGGACGAGAACCCGCGCCGGTGGTGGGAACGGCGCATCCCGCGGATCCTCGAAGCCGAACGGGGTGAGGGCCGACTGCGCGGATGGCCCATGGGCTGGGGCATGCTGCCGTTCCCCAAGCCGGACGAGGTCACCGTAGTCGAGTGACCCTGCCATCGGCCTGACAGCGGCGCCGACTCAACGGCCGCGGCGCAGACGCTGCCGGGCGGCCACGCCGAGGGCGATGCCCCACACCAGGAACAGCCCGTACCAGAAGAGCCCCCACGCAGCCTGCGGATGCGCGTCCTTGGCGGCGAAGTCAGGGGCCGAGACGACGCGTTCGGCGGCGAGCAGGTACTGCAGGGCGAAGTAGGTGAAGCCCCACAGGCTCATGCCGACGGAGGCGACCAGCGCGGGAGCGGCGAGCAGGCGGCGCGGCAGCCGGCGGCCCCACGGCCGGACCAGCGCGAGCGCGATGACCGCGCCGAGGACCGCGACGCCGCCCATCCCCCAATAGCCGACGGCCGCCTCCCAGGTCCCGTGCGGGGCCCCGGCGAAGTCGCCGGGGAAGGTCGCTCCGATGCCGGCGCCCCACCAGAAGTGCGGGGCGGCGTACGCGAGGGCCGCCGCCGCGGCCACGTACCCGGCGTACCCGGACCGGCCGGCCCGCCGTCCCCGCGGGGCGGTGGTCGTCGCCGCTGCTGCTGCCTGTGCCATGGTGTCCCCCACCTTGCTCGTCCCGGTGCGGCGGGGGCCCGGCGCCTCCCGCCCGGAACCAGCCTGTCCGAGCCGGCCCCGCGGCGAATCGCCCGCCCGCATGCACCCGCCTCCCCCACGCGAGGGAGACCCGACTACGCGGGTCGTCGGACCGGACGCCGTCGCTCGTTCCGCGCGAGGAGGGGCGGGTCAAGGGCAAGCCGGACAGCAGATCGGCCACACGAGGGCCGCGTGAGGCTGCGCCGAGAGCCACCGGCCTCCGAAACCGAACGCTTTGGGACGTAAACCCCTTGAGGGGTGTTTCATTTCGATCATATGGTCACGCTGACCGCAGCAGTGATCATCCGGAGCAGGTGAGATGCATGGAAGACAACCCACGGGCGGAATCGCATTGGCGCTCGCCGGATTCAATGCGGCCTTGACGATCACGGCCGCAGCGCTCACCTGGGGCGGCGGTCCCAGTCCGTGGGCGGCTGCAGCAGCGAGTTCCGTGCCGGTCTTTCTCACCTGATTATCTCGACATACTTCATTGGAGGCCACTCGATTGAGGCTCACGGAAATCATCCCACATTTGCAGGCCAGACCTGGGATGTTCGGCCTGGATGAACAGTTCTCCAGCTATGCGGCGTTTTTGTATGGATTTTCGGCGGCTGACCAGTACGGCGATCTGGCCAGGTATCGAAAATGGCTGGCCGGGCAGCTCGCACTGGATGGCAGCCTCGGGTGGGCAGGGATCGTCCTACGGATGGCGTTCCCCCATGACATCAAAAGCTGGGGTCTTCATGCAGAGCGCTCCGCGGAACAGGAACGAATCGCTATCGCGACCTTGATTCGAACCCTGGAAGAATTCGCGGAAGAGGCGCCCTGAGTCGCCCTGCCGTCGAGGCTGATCGACGAAGCCGGGCCGGACGGGGTGGGGTACAGCGATCTCAGGACGGCTATCAGCGAAACTGGTGTGCGTCCTGGAGAGCCTCACGGGCGAGGCGCAGGTCGGTATGGTGTTGCGAGCCGTCTGCGTACCCGACGTCGAGGTCCGACTGACCGCGCTCCACTGGTACCCGCCCCGGCCCGAGACCAGGCGGCGAGCCCCCTCGCCAAGGTAACGCTCGTCGGCGACGGCGCCGGGCGCATCTTCACCTCAAAGAACTGCTCGTCAGCGTTCCCGACCACTGAGGCGGACCACCTCGGACAACACGGGCAGGGCGTCTGTTAATACGCTTGGTCGACACGTGAGCAGACCGAGATGCATACCGGCAGGAAGGAGCAATGTTCCGTGATCATAGAATTCAGCGTACGCCCAGACCAGGGCGAGCCCAGCGGATTCGACCTCGGAGACATGATTTGGCGTGGAGAGCTGGGTGAGGTCGGGTCGGCAGGGGAAACACCCGACCGAGGCATGATGATATACATCTCGGTGATCCAGCTGATGGACTGCCTCAACGGGCTTCTCAAAGGGCGCACCAAGATTGCAGCCTTCACGGGAGCCGACACTTCTTTCGGGCTTACATTCAGGCTGACGAAGAAGGGGATCAGCGTGGCTGATCGATCCGGACCGGTCGCGCTCGTCAGTGCTGCGGCACTTGCCCGGACAACACTTTCCGCAGCCGAAGAACTGGCACGCCGCCACCTGGATTCGCTTCCGCCCGATGGAGTCTCGGACGACTACGTGGCCGCACTGAAAAGCTTCCGACTCACCGCAAACACCCATTGAGGAATCGTTTCGGCGTGGGTGGATGAGGTCTCCGCGACATGCATGTGCGCACTCGCCCCGAGCAGTGGACGCCTCAGTGGCAGGCCGGCCTGGCGCATGTGTTCCCGACGCAGCCTCAGTCGGCGTAGAAGAGAGCGTCGACGCGCGCAAGCGCGGATGGCCAGGACCCGAGCCTCGTCCAGGCTCCGGCCCGCCCCGCCGATCCGCACGGGCCGTGCTCACGGAAGCCCGCCGCGACCTTCTCAGGGGCGGTGGATGAAGTAGCCGCTGTCCACGTCCGGCAGCGAGACCGGCCCGCACCACTCCGCATCGAGCCGCCCGCCCAACCCTTCACCCCCTCACCCCCTCACTCGACGTCAGTCGAACGCCCTGATGTACACGCGGCTGCTGGTCCCGTCGACCTGCGTCACGGCGAGCTGGAGGAAGTCGAGGTCGCGCTGGATGCAGGGAGCGCACACCTGCGCCCTCCTGGCGCCGGGTGCGGACACCGGCTCCGGCAGGCCGAGCCGCTCGAACTCCCCGGCGGCGCCGCTGAACGGCGTTGCGGTCCAAAGGGGTTGCTCGGAACGCAACCCTGCGAAGAACCCGTCCACATCACCGGTGGGAAGCACGAAGGACAGCAGCAACTTGTCGTCGTGGCCTCTCCGGTGCGCAGCCCTGGCGTCTGTTGCCGTGGCGGGCAACTCGATCTGCAGGTGCTCCGCCACTGCCTGCGGAGTCACGCCTTCCAGCCAGTACTCGCCCGCCAACTCCGAAGCAGTGCCGGAGCAGCCCGTCACCAGCACCACAGCCGCCACCAGCGCACCCCACAGCATCAGCCGGCCCTCGGTCATCGGGCGTCACCATTGCGACCGAGATCCTGCCGGGTACCGTCCCGCCCCGGGTCTGCGGGAGAAGGCCCCGGGCCACCGGAGTCCAAGTCGTATCGCAGCACCGAACTACTTCCCCGCATGTCGAATTCCCGGGCCAGACCCGCGCTGTGGAGCTTGGCCATGGCGTCGCTCGACACGGAGATGCTGCCGAGGGCCCTGAAGCTGGCCGCCTTGGGAGAAGACGCCAACGAAAAGCAGTGGCGGCGAGCTGGAGACCACGGTGTCGACATGGTCTTCGCAAGTCAAGGCTGTTCGTGCCGGCTCCCGCGATGTCCCCCTGCCTCTGTAAGTGGCCGTGCATGACGAAGGCTTCGTGTCCCACCGCCCCGAGATCGTCCTGCTGGACGACGAGGTCGGCGTCTCCACCGCCTCCGGTGGCGGCAGGCACCTGGTTGAGGCGCATCGACACCTCATGGCGGGCAGCCACTTCGGCTTTGGCCCGGTCCCATTCGTCCCATGACATCGGCCCATTGCACCATTTAGATGGACCAAATCGATGGCAGCCGACCTCCAATCGATCACATTCGGTCGATTTTTGTCCGGCTCCTAGCCGGCGTAGAAGAGGGCGTCTACGACGGCGCGGGCGCGGCGGGTGGTGCGGCGGTAGTCGTCCAGCATTTCGCCGACCGTGCCCTCCGCGTAGCCGAGGTAGCGGCCGACCGCGGCCAGTTCGCGGGCCTCCGACGGGAAGGTGTCCCCGGCGCGGCCGCGGACCAGCATGACCGCGTTGCGAACGCGGGTGGCCAGGACCCAGGCCTCGTCCAGGACCTGGGCCTCCTCGGCGGGGATCAGGCCGGCTGCGTGGGCGGCGGCCAGGGCTTCGCGGGTGCGGGTGGTGCGCAGGGCCGGTACGTCCCAGGCGTGCCGCATCTGGAGCAGCTGGACGGTCCACTCGACGTCGCTGAGGCCGCCGCGGCCCAGCTTCGTGTGGAGGGTCGGGTCGGCGCCGCGCGGCAGGCGTTCGGATTCCATGCGGGCCTTGAGGCGGCGGATCTCGCGGACCGCGTCGTCGCCGAGGCCTCCGGAGGGGTAGCGCAGCGGGTCGATCAGGTCGATGAAGCGGCGGCCGAGGTCCGGGTCGCCGGCGACGGGTGCGGCGCGCAGCAGGGCCTGGCTCTCCCAGGTCAGGGACCAGCGGCGGTAGTACGCGGCGTAGGAGGCGAGGGTGCGGACGAGGGGGCCGGAGCGGCCTTCGGGGCGCAGGTCGGCGTCGATGAGCAGCGGCGGGTCTGCGGTGGGGAGCTGCAGGAGGCGGCGCATCTCGGCGATGACGGCCTGGGCGGCCTTCGCGGCCTCCTGCTCGTCGACGCCCTCGCGGGGCTCGTGGACGAACAGGACGTCGGCGTCGGAGCCGTAGCCGAGCTCGTGGCCGCCGAACCGGCCGACGCCGATGACGGCGAACCGGGTGGGCAGGGTGTCGCCCCACTGGTCTCTGACGGCGGCGCGCAGGGCTCCGGCGACGGTGGCGGCGGTGAGGTCGGAGACGGCCCGGCCGACCCGGTCGACGAGGGTTCCGTGGTCCTTCTCGGCGGGGCTGTCCTCCGTGCCGTACGAGGCGATGATGTCGGCGGCGGCGGTACGGAACAGTTCGCGGCGGCGGACCCCGCGGACCACGGTGACGGCGGCCTCGGCGCTGTCGGCGCGGCCGACGGCAGCCAGCACCTCCTGCTCCAGGGCCTCGTGCGTACGGGGCCGGAGCCCCTCGGGGTCACCGAGCAGGGCGACGGCCTCGGGGGCGCGCATCAGCAGGTCGGGGGCGAGGCGGCCGGCGGACAGGACGCGGGCCAGGTTCTCGGCGGCTGCGCCCTCGTCGCGCAGCAGGCGCAGGTACCAGGGGGTCTTGCCGAGGGCGTCGGAGACCTTGCGGAAGCCCAGCAGGCCGGCGTCCGGGTCGGCGGAGTCCGCGAACCAGCCCAGCATGACCGGGAGCAGGGTGCGCTGGATGGCGGCCTTGCGGGTGACGCCGGAGGCGAGGGCCTCCAGGTGGCGCAGGGCGGCGGCCGGGTCGGCGTACCCGAGGGCTTCGAGTCGCTGGCCGGCGGCGCGCGGCGAGAGCCGGGTCTCGCCGGGGGCGAGCTGGGCGACGGCGTCGAGGAGCGGGCGGTAGAACAGCTTCTCGTGCAGGCGGCGGACGACGGTGGCGTGGCGGCGCCAGGCCTTGTTGAGTTCGGCGACGGGTTCGGTGCGCAGGCCGAGGGAGCGGCCGAGGCGGCGCAGGTCGGCCTCGTCCACGGGGACGAGGTGGGTGCGGCGCAGGCGGTGGAGCTGGATGCGGTGCTCCATGGCGCGCAGGAAGCGGTACGCGTCGTTCAGCTGGGCGGCGTCGGCGCGGCCGACGTAGCCGCCGGCGGCGAGGGCGTGCAGGGCGTCGAGGGTCGTGCCGGAGCGGAGGGTCGAGTCGCTGCGGCCGTGGACGAGCTGGAGCAGCTGCACGGCGAACTCGACGTCGCGCAGGCCGCCCGGACCGAGTTTCAGCTCGCGGTCGACCTGGGAGGCGGGGATGTTGTCGACGACGCGGCGGCGCATCTGCTGGACGTCGACGACGAAGTTCTCGCGTTCGGCGGCCTGCCAGACGAGGGGGCTTATGGCGTCGATGTAGGCCGCGCCGAGTTCTGGGTCGCCGGCGACGGCGCGGGCCTTGAGGAGGGCCTGGAACTCCCAGGTCTTGGCCCAGCGTTGGTAGTAGACGAGGTGGGAGGAGAGGGTGCGCACGAGGGGGCCGTTGCGGCCCTCGGGGCGGAGGTTGGCGTCAACGGGCCAGATGCTGCCCTCGACGGTGGTCTCGGAGCAGATGCGCATGAGGTGGGAGGCGAGGCGGGTGGCGGCCTGGAGCGCCTTGGACTCGTCGGCGGTGCCGGTGGTGCTGCCGTTGGCCGCCCCGTTCCCGCCGTTGGCTCCGTTGGCTCCGTTGGCGGCCTGCGCGGCTTCCGCGACGAAGATGACGTCCACGTCCGAGACGTAGTTCAGCTCGTTGCCGCCGCACTTGCCCATGGCGATGACGGCGAGGCGGCACCGTGCCGCGTCCTCCGGGGCGGCCGCGGTCGCGATGCGGAGGGCGGCGCGGAGGGTGGCGGTGGCGAGGTCGGCCAGTTCGGCGGCGGTCTGGGCGACGTCGATGGTGCCGCATACGTCGCGGGCTGCGATGGAGAGCAGGCACCGGCGGTAGGCGATGCGCAGCGCGACGGGGTCGTGCGCCTCGGCCAGGCCCTGCTCGAACTCGGCGAGGCCCGGGTGCAGGTCGGCGGCCTCGTAGGTGACGAGCGCGTGCCAGTCGCGGGGGTGGCGGGCGAGGTGGTCGGCGAGGGCCTCCGAAGCGCCGAGGACGCCGAGGAGGCGGTCGCGCAGGGGCTTGGAGCTGACGAGGGTGTCGAGGAGGCCGGGCCGTTCCCCTGCGGGCTGCGCCTCGGCGAGGCGGACCAGGCCGCGGAGGGCGAGGTCGGGGTCGGCGGTGGCGCCGAGGGCGTCGAGGAGCACCGGGTCGGCGCGTACGGGGGCCAGCGCGTCGGATTCGAGCAGCCGGGCCGCCGCCGAGGGGTCGGTGAAGCCGCTGCGCAGCAGCATCGTGAAGGTACTGCTCCTGCGTCCCGGGACCGTCATCCCGTCGCCTCCCGCGTCCCGCGTCCGTATGTCGCTCACCGCCACGGCCCTCGCGGGCCTTGGAAGGAGCCTATCCGGAGCAGGCGTTCGACTCACCGGGGAGCGGGTGGGTGCGCCGGTTATGGCGCGCCGTTGCATATCATGACGCGGATTCTCGGATTGTCAGATTTTTTGTCCTGCTTTCTGCTCTGAAGACCGACCACCTTCGGCTGCCCGCCCTCCCCGCCGCCGCGCGAGGGCTGCGCCCGCCCGCCGACCGACCGGCCGTGAGGACCCACATCTGTCTCTTATACACCTCTGACGCTTCCGAGTACGCACGCGGTGTAGATCTAGGTGG
>NZ_JACBGN010000449.1 GCF_013401435.1 Streptomyces sp. BR123 | reverse complement strand
GGGCCGGGGCGGGCGCACAGGGCGGCGCCCGGGAGAAGGTACTGGCGCAGTGGCGGGGGATCCTCGCCAACCGGCCGTTCCTGCTGTTCTCCATCGTGATGACCGGCTCGTACGTGCTGTCGTACCAGGTGTACCTGGCGCTGCCGCTGGAAGTCCGGCGGCTGGGCGGCGGCGGCACCTTCGGCACCGCCGCGACGGCCGCACTGTTCGCCGTGTCCGGGCTGGGCACCATCCTGTTCCAGACCCGCGTCACCGCTTGGTGCAAGGCCCGGATGACGCCCGGGCGGGCGCTGGTCCGGGGGCTGCTCACCATGGGCGCGGCCTTCGTGCCGCTGCTGCTCGCTGCGGTCGTACCGCTCCCGGACAGCGGCGCATGGCGGTTGCCGAGCGCCGTCGTGCCACCGATGCTGACCGCCGTGCTGCTCGCCCTCGGCACCATGATCGCCTACCCCTTCGAGATGGACACCCTGGTCCGGCTCTCCGGTGACCGGCTCGTCGCCACGCACTACGGGCTGTACAACACCATCTGCGGGATCGGTATCACCCTGGGGAACCTGCTCACCGGAGTGGCGCTCGATGCGGCGCGGGTCGCGGGCGCGGCGGCGCTGCCGTGGTTCTCGCTGGCCGCGCTCGGACTGCTCTGCGCGGGCGCGGTGTTCGGGCTCGACCGCAGCGGGCGGCTGGCGCCGGGCGCACGCCCAGCGCGTACGGAATCGGCGACGGCCTGACGCCGCGAAGGGCGGAGGAGGGGCGGGCGCCCCGCGGGCGCCCGCCCCTTCGCCTTGCCTGGCGCACCGCTGCCGCCGCGTCAGGCGGGTGAGCCGGAGCCCGGGGCGGTGTCGAGCCCGGTGTCGGGCGCGGCATCCGGCTCCGGCACCGGGCCAATGGAGGCGAGCAGGTTGAGCACGGTGGCCTCCATCGCGTGCCGGGCCTGCTCGGGGGTCAAGCCCGTGGAGCGCCAGTGGTGCCAGGCACCCCAGGTGGTGACCGCATCCAGCCCGTTGACCAGGTCGGTGCGGCGCTGCCCCGCCAGGGTGTCGAGCTCCTCCGCCAGGACGGCCTCCAGCCGGGCGCGGGCTTCGGCGAAAGCCTCGTCGATCGTCTGCTGGATGCGCGGCGACGGGTGGTCCATGCGCATCACCGCCTTGCGGGCGGGCGTGATCCACTCCAGGATCCGGGCCCGCTGCTCGGCGAGCGCGGCCACCCGCACCGCGCGCGGGCCGGTGGTCGGCAGCGGCCTGATCTGCTCGGCCAGCTGCTCCAGTCGCCGGGTGATCGCGGTGTCCACGAGCTGCGCCATGTCGGCGAAGTGGTGGAACACCGACCGCCGCGAGACCCCGGCGTACGCCGCCACCTTCTCCGCGGGGAACTCCGTCGCCCCCTCGTCCAGCAGGGCCAGCAGCGCGTCGGCGATCCTGCCCCTGGTCTGCCGGCCGCGTTCGGTCCTGCCGTCCGCCGACGGTGCCGGTGCCGCTGCGGCCCGCTCCGGATCCTTCTCCACCTGGGCCTCCTTCCTCGGATTGACATTATTGCACCCCGAGTGCAAACGTAAATGTGCACTCGGAGTGCAACTTGCTGTGCGGGCCTCCGGCGCGGGCCTGCCCGCCCCGGCTGCCCGCTGTCGAACGAGAGGAAGATCCGCACGATGTTCCACGCCCTGGGGCGCAGTTGCGCCGTCCGCCCCGGCCGGGTCCTCGCCGTCTGGCTGGCGGTGCTGCTCGCGCTCGCCGCCGCGGTCCTCGTCCACGGCCGGGCCACCAGCGAGGCGGTGGCCATCCCCGGCAGCGACAGCCAAGCGGCCCGCGACGCGGCCGGGGCCTTCCCCGGCCCGCCCTCGGGGAACCAGCCCGTGGTGCTGCACACCCCCGCCGACGGCGCCCCGCTGACCTCCGACGCACTGAGGACGGCAGTGCAGGCCGCGGCCGCGGACCTGGCACGCGTCGACCACGTCGTCGCCGTCACCACTCCGTACGATCCCGCCGGCCGGGCCGCGATGAGCCGGGACGGCCACACCGCGTACCTCTCGGTCGGGCTGGACGTGACCGGCCGCGACATCACCCCGGAGATCACGGACGCCGTCGTGGCCGCCGCCGCCCCGGCGGAGGAGGCGGGGATCGAGGTCACCCCGGGCGGCGATCTCGCCGCTGCGGCGGACAAGGGCTCCACCGGGCACAGCGAGCTGATCGGTCTGGCGGCCGCGGCCGTCATCCTGTTCGCGGGTCTGCGCCGGGTCACCGCGGCGGGGCTGCCGATCGTCGTCGGCGTCGTGGGGCTCGTGGTCTCGCTGGCCCTGATCGGGCTCGCCGGGCACGTGATGGACATGCCGTCCTCCGGCGCCACGATCGCCGCCATGATCGGCCTGGGCGTGGGCATCGACTACAGCCTGTTCTGCCTGACCCGCTTCCGGGACCTGCTCGCCGCGGGCGTCCCCGCGGTGGAGGCCGCCGCCCGGACCACGGCGACCTCGGGCAAGGCCGCGGCCTTCGCCGGCTGCGCGGTGGCAGCCGCCCTGGCCGGCCTCGCGCTCGGCGGGCTGCCGCTGCTCCACGCCCTTGCGCTCGCCCCGGGGATCGCCGTGCTCGTGGCCGTCCTGGCCGCGCTCACCCTCCTGCCGGCCCTGCTCTCGCTGCTCGGCCGACGGCTCGCGCCCATCCTGCGCCGCGCTGCCGCCGCCGACGGCCCGTCGGGCCACCCCGGGGGCGATCCGGCCGGCGGTCCCTCGGGGGATCCGGCCGACAGCCCGGCCGGTGCGCGCTGGCACCGGCTGGCCGCCTACGTCGCCGGCCGCCCCTGGCGCCACCTGCTCGCCGGACTCGCCCTGATCGCCGTACTGGCCGCCCCCGCGGCGCAGTTGACGTTCGGCCAGCTCGACGCCGGCGACAAGCCCGCCGGGACGGACAGCCGCATCGCCTACGGGCGGCTGGCGGACGCCTTCGGCCCCGGCGCCAACGGCCCCCTCCAGGTCACCGCCTCCCTGCCCGCGCCCGCCGCCGACCCGTCCGACGGGCGCCTCACCGCCGTCACCACCGCGCTGGGGCAGGCCCCCGGCGTGGCCGCGGTCGGCGCGCCCCAGCTCGCCGCGGACGCCCGTACCGCCCGCTGGCAGGTCACCCCCGCCACCGGCCCCGGCGACCCGCGCACCGCCGAACTCGTCGACCGGCTGCGGGAGTCCGTCCTGCCCGCAGCCACCGCGGACAGCGGGGCGACTGCCCACGTCGGAGGCGCCGCTGCCGCCCAGGCCGACCTCAACGACCGGCTCGCGCGCCGGATGCCCCTGATCATCGCCACCGTCGTCGCCGTCGCCGCGCTGCTGCTCCTGCTCGCGTTCCGCTCCCCCGTCGTCGCGGGCAAGGCGGCCGTGATGAACCTGCTGTCGGTCGGTGCCGCGTACGGGGTGCTGACCGCCGTGTTCCAGTGGGGCTGGGGGGCCGGGCTCATCGGCCTCGATGGCCCCGTGCCGATCCCCGGCTACGTGCCGCTGCTGATGTTCGCCGTCCTGTTCGGGCTCTCGATGGACTACGAGGTGTTCCTGCTCACCGCGGTACGGGAGAACTGGTTGCGGTACGGGGACAACCGGCGCGCGGTGGTCGCCGGCCTGGCGGGTACCGGGCGCATCATCACCTCGGCAGCCCTGATCATGGTGAGTGTGTTTCTGAGCTACCTGCTGTCGGAGGACCCCGTGGTGAAGATGTTCGGGATCGGCCTGGCCACGGCCGTCGCCCTGGACGCCACCGTCGTCCGCGGACTGCTGGTGCCCACCAGCATGGTGCTGCTCGGCACACGCAACTGGTGGCTGCCCGCCTGGCTCGACCGCCTCCTGCCCCACATGGACATCGAGGGCCAGGGCCGCGGCGAGCGCGGGGCCGACGGTACGGGCCCGCGCACGGCCGCCCCGGCCGGTGCCGCCGCCGACACCGCCACCACCGAGCCGAACCCCGCCCCGTGAGGAACCGCATGCCCGCCACCCCGTCCGAGCT
>NZ_JACBGN010000448.1 GCF_013401435.1 Streptomyces sp. BR123 | reverse complement strand
CCCCCGCCCACCGTCCCCGGAGGTGCCCGGTGAACCTCGAGCTCAGCGAGGAGCAGACCGAGGTGCGCCGCCTCGCCCGCGCGTTCACCGACCGCGAGGTGGCACCGTACGCCGCCGAGTGGGACCGCGCCGAGAGCGTGGACCGGGCCATCGTGAAGAAGCTCGGCGCCCTCGGTTTCCTCGGCCTGACCGTCCCCGAGGAGTACGGCGGCTCCGGCGGGGACCACCTCTCCTACGCGCTCGTCACCGAGGAGCTCGGCCGCGGAGACTCCGCCGTGCGCGGCATCGTCTCCGTCTCCCTCGGCCTGGTCGCCAAGTCCCTCGCCGCCTGGGGGACCGAGGAGCAGAAGCGCATCTGGCTGCCCCGCCTCTGCGCCGGCGAAGCGCTCGGCTGCTTCGGCCTGACCGAGCCCGGCACCGGCTCCGACGCCTCCGCCCTGACCACCCGTGCCGAGCGCGAGGGGGATGCGTACGTCCTGACCGGCACGAAGATGTTCGTCACCAACGGCACCTGGGCCGATCTCGCCCTTGTCTTCGCCCGCACGGGCGGGCAGCCCGGTCACCGCGGGATCTCCGCCTTCCTCGTCCCCACCGAAACCCCCGGCTCCACCCGCCGCGAGATCCACGGCAAGCTCGGGCTGCGCGGCCAGGCCACCGCCGAACTGCTCCTCGACCGGGTCCGCGTACCCGCCTCCGCGCTGCTCGGCCCGGAGGGCAAGGGCTTCTCGGTGGCCATGTCCGCCCTGGCCAAGGGCCGGACGTCGGTCGCCGCCGGGTGTGTCGGCATCGCGCAGGCGGCACTGGACGCGGCCGTCTCGTACGCGGCGGTGCGGGAGCAGTTCGGCCGGCCCATCGCCCACCACCAGCTCGTCCAGGAGCTGATCGCCGACATCTCGGTGGACGTGGACGCGGCCCGCCTGCTGACCTGGCGGGTGGCCGACCTGATCGACCGCGGGCGGCCCTTCGCCACCGAGGCGTCCACCGCCAAGCTCTTCGCCTCCGAGGCAGCCGTGCGCGCCGCGGGCAACGCCCTGCAGGTACACGGCGGTTACGGCTACACCGACGAGTACCCGGTGGCCAAGCTGCTGCGCGACGCCCGCGTGATGACCTTGTACGAGGGCACCAGCCAGATACAGAAGCTGCTGATCGGGCGCGCCCGCACCGGAGTCTCCGCCTTCTGAGCCTCGGAGGCCGTCACGGCCCCGCCCGCCTTTTCCGCAATGCGCTAAGCGCTTGCTCACCCTCCGGTAGGGTATTCCTTCCGACAGTGACGAGAAGGTGGGCGAGCGATGGACAGCGCGGCGGAGACGACGGGCGGCTACCGGCCCTGGTCGGAGGTCACCCCCGACGCCGCGCGGCGGCTGCTGATCGCCGCCGTCGAGGCGTTCGCCGAGCGCGGCTACCACGCCACCACCACACGTGACATCGCCGGGCGGGCCGGCATGAGCCCCGCCGCGCTCTACATCCACTACAAGACGAAGGAAGAGCTGCTCCACCGGATCAGCCGGATCGGCCACGACAAGGCGCTCGACATCCTGGAGACCGCGGCCGCCGGCCCGGGCTCCGCTGCCGAGAGGCTCGGTGCGGCCGTGCGGTCCTTCGTGCTGTGGCACGCGGCCCACCACACCACCGCGCGCGTGGTCCAGTACGAGCTCGAAGCCCTCGCTCCGGAGCACCGGTCGGAAATCGTGGCACTGCGGCGGCAGAGCGATGCCGTGGTGCGCCGCATCCTCATCGACGGCGTGGCGGCAGGGGAGTTCCAGGTCCCGGACGTTCCCGGCACCACGCTCGCCGTGCTGTCCCTGTGCATCGACGTGGCCCGCTGGTTCAACACCGCCGGCCGCCGCACGCCGGAGGAGGTCGGCGAGCTGTACGCCGGCCTCGTCCTGCGCATGGTGGGCGCGGCGACGCCGGCCCCGCAGTAGTACCGGCCCGGAAGCGGTACCGCCGCAGAAGCGGTACCACCGCCTCAGAAGTAGTACCGCGACACGGACCGGGCCACGCACACCGGCTTGTCGCCGCCCTCGCGCTCGACCGTGACCGTCGCCGCGACCTGTACGCCGCCGCCGGCCTCGGTCACATCGGTGATCACAGCGGTGGCGCGCAGCCGCGAGCCGACCGGCACCGGTGCCGGGAAACGGACCTTGTCCGTGCCGTAGTTGATGCCCATCCGCGTGCCCTCCACCCGCATGATCTGCGGCACGAGGCTGGGCAGCAGCGACAGCGTCAGATAGCCGTGCGCGATCGTGGAGCCGAAGGGTCCGGACGCGGCCCGCTCCGGGTCCACGTGGATCCACTGGTGATCCCCGGTGGCGTCGGCGAACAGGTCGATCCGCTTCTGGTCCACCTCCAGCCATCCGCTCGGACCGAGCGTCCGGCCGATCCCGGCGCGCAGTTCCTCCGCGGACGTGAAGACTGTCGGCTCGACCATCCTTCTCCCTCTCCCCAGCGAATAAGCGCTTGCTCAGCATGCGGGGGCCGCATGTATCTGTCAACGGATCCGGCAGGGCCGACTACCCTCGGCCTCGTGCCGCAGATTCCCGAGAAAATCCATGAACTCACCGTCGGCCAGCTGTCCGCCCGCAGCGGCGCGGCCGTCTCCGCGCTCCACTTCTACGAGACCAAGGGCCTGATCAGCAGCCGCCGCACCTCCGGCAACCAGCGCCGCTACAGCCGCGATGCCCTGCGCCGGGTGGCCTTCGTCCGCGCCGCCCAGCGCGTCGGGATCCCCCTCGCCGCGATCCGCGACGCACTTGCCGAGCTGCCCGAGGAGCGGACCCCCACCAAAGAGGACTGGGCGCGGCTCTCGGACCTGTGGCGCAGCGAGCTCGAACAGCGGATCAGTCAACTGGAGCGGCTGCGCGACCATCTGACGGACTGCATCGGCTGCGGCTGCCTGTCCCTGAAGACCTGCGCCCTGTCCAACCCGGACGACATCTTCGGTGAACGGCTCACCGGCTCGCGGCTGTAGCACCACCGCCGCCACCGCCCACCCGACCGGTATCGCCCCTCCGGCCCGCGGCCCGCGCGGCCCCGGCACCGGCCGCCTCCCGCGCCGCCGCCACCAGCGAGGCGTTCGAGCCGGCCGGCCGCCCGTCGGGCAGCCGCAGGACGTCGCCCAGGCCGATCCGCGCATCCGCGCCGCAGCGCACGGCCAGCCGCAGCACCGGCCAGGCCGCGGTCTCCCGCCCGTACACCAGCACGGGCGCCACCGCCGGTCCGGGCAGCGCGGCCACCAGCTCCGCCACCGCGGCCGGACCTGCTGCCGCGGGCACCGCCGCCAGCTCCACCGCGGGCCGGACCCGCAGGGCACCCGCCGGCCCCCGCGAGGCGAGGAACCGCTCCAGCGACCCGATCCCGGCCGCCGTGCCCTGCCCGGCCGCCGCGCCCTGCCCGGCCGCCGCGCCCGCCACGACCACCGCGTCCACCGCCACGCCCCGCGCCAGCAGGGCCCGGGCCAGCTCCGCCGCCCCCGGCTCCGCGAAGTGCACGACGGCCCGGTCCGGGAGCACCGCCCAGGACCGGACCCGCTCCAGCCGCCCCGCCGGATCCGGCTCGGCGGCGATGCTCGCGCACACCGAAAGCGGTACGAAGACCCCCGCGCCCCGCAACGCCTCCAGCAGCGGCCCCACCACCCGGGGCGACAGGCTCTCCCGGCCGCACGGGGTCCGCGGGTGGACCAGCACCTCCGCGGCCCCGGCGGCGACCGCCCCGAGCGCCGACTCCGCCAGATCCTCGGGGGACAGCGGCACGGCGGCACCGTCGGCGGCGCCGCGCGCACCGTTCAGCGACACCTGGATCCGCAGGCTCACGCCGCCCCGGCCGAGGCCGACACCGGCACCGGCGCCTGCATCCCGTCCACCGACGACGCCCAGGCCTCGTCCGCCAGCGCCGGCCTGGGCACCACGATCCCGCAGCCCGCGCAGACCGGGCCGTCCCAGGCCCACGCACCCTCCCACGTCCCGTGCCCCGCCCGGCTC
>NZ_JACBGN010000447.1 GCF_013401435.1 Streptomyces sp. BR123 | reverse complement strand
GTGCACGCCCGCCGGCGGCAGGATCAGGACGGCGGACAGCACTGCTGGGAGCACGGTGGGGAGCACGCCCGTCGCGAACGGCATCTGGTGCGGCCCTTCCTGGGTCGGTGCGGTACGAGGCGGCCGCCCGGCGCGCGGCGCCGCCCGGCGCACCCCGCACCGGAGGTGGGCCCTCACTGTGCACGCCCCGGACCTGCGGCAGCGGCAGCCCGGGGCCCGTGCCGCCCGGGGCGGACCGTGTTTCCATCCGATGGCGTGAAACTGTTCGCCAGGAGGAGGGCGGGCCGGGAGGCCCGGTCCGGCCCGGTCCGGCCCGGTCCGGCTCAGCCCGCGGCGCGCAGGAGCCGGTGCGCCGCGGCGCAGGTGTACGAGGACGTCGGGGTCGACGTCGAGGCCGGCCAGGTCTGCGCGATCCGGGTGAGGGAGTCGTCGGAGGCCTCGACCCGGCAGGTCGTGGCGCCCACCGCGCCGCCGTCCGCACGGAATCCGACCGCCTGGCCGCGTTCCTCGACGGCACCAGCGTCACCCCCTGCTGCCGGCCCCCCTCGAACGCCGCCTCACGACCGGCCATTGAGCCGCCCGCGCCCAGCCCGCACGTCCGGGCCGACGAGGCGGCGTACCGGGTCACCTTCGACGAGCCGCAGTGCGGCGGCGACGGGGACGGCCCGTACCACGAGGCCCGGATCCCGAGGCGGCCGGGGATCCACCGACGCGGGACCGGGGCCGGCTCCGCCCGACGACGTGAATCGTTCAGAGGCCTCGGATGGCCTCGTGCAGATCGGATCCGTATGAGGCCCAGCAGATCACCGAGCCGTCATTGTCCAGCCGCCCCATGAACCACTCACCGTCGTCCTGCACGAGGCACAAGTCGTGGAACCCCAGAATCGTGTCCGGCCGGAGGGTCGTGTAGTCACCCTGGCCGGCGTCCTCGGCGACCACGAGCCGATCGAGGGTGAGCAGGGCGGCACCTGCGTCGCCGGACAGGGTCCGAACCCGCTCGATCGTCCATCCGGCGGGAAGGAATGAGTTCACCGCCGCATGCTCTCATGCGGAGCCACGCCCCCAGCACACCACACCCGTGCGTCAAGGCCCGCGCCCGGCACGGCGCCCTCGGAGCGGACGGCCGGCGCGTCCGACCTCAGCCCTGGTCCAGGAGGCGGCGCCTGGCCAGCCGCATGACCTCCGCGCGGCTGCGGCCGGCATGGTCGGCGGCGATGAAGTGGCTGCCGATGCGCAGCGAGAAGACGATCATGCAGCGCAGCTCGACCTCGTCCTCGTCGGGGCAGAAGGAGCGGAACAGGGAGCGCAGGTACTCCATGCGCCGGTTGTCCGCCCGCTTCAACCGGCGGGCGACTTCCTCGTCGCGCCGCGCCCAGTCGCGGATCGCCAGATCGACGGCCACGCTCATCGCGGGCCCGTCGGCGGCTGCGGCGATGGTGAAGAGCTCGTCCAGCTTGGCCCTGGCGTCCCCTCCGACGCTCTCGACGCGTTCGATCACCTTCTCGGTGACCTCTTCCTCCCACGCGTCGAGGATCTCGGCGAGCAGCGCTTCCCGGTTGCGGAAGTGGCCGTAGAAGCCGCCTTTGGTCACCCCGAGGGCCTGGGCGAGCACCTCGACCCGGACGGCCTCCGGTCCCCCGGCGGCGAGGGCGCGCAGACCCTCCTCGATCCATCTCCCGCGCGGCGTCCGCGTCGCGCCCATCTGTCTCTCCTCACCCGCGTCCGTGATGCGTACGCCATCGTATAGACGCCCGGCGTCGACGCTCCGGCCGCCGGTCGCGGTCCGAGGAACAGACACGGCAAACGGCCCTCCGGAAGCAGGACCGCGCACACCTGCGCGGGGCGGGCCGGTGGGGGCCGTCGGCCCGAGGGGCGACACACCGCGGCGGGCGGCCGACGTGGCCGCCGCGCCGGGGCCGCGCGCCGGCCCGTGACGCGACCGCTGCACGGTCACGATCCTGCGGCACTGCCGCGGGGCGCAACCGCCCTGCGGGCCTGTCCTGATCGGGGAGCCCGTGCTTTCCGAAGTCGTCGGCGCCGATGCGCCGCACCGGCTTCGAGGAGGTGTGCGGCCGCGCGGGCCGCCTGAGGCCTCAGTCCAAGTGGGCCGCCGGGGTTGCGGATCATCTGCCGGAGCGGGGGGCCGCCCTGTGCGCCGGTCACGCGGCGGGGCGTGGGACGACGGTTGTGGGTGACGGCGGGGCGGGCGCCGACCGCGGTGCGGCCGGTCTCGCTGAAGCCGTTGCGGGTGAGGACGGGCCGGGACGCGGGGTTGTCGACGGCGGCGACGGCGGCGAGCCGGGACAGTCCGTACGGGCCGGCGGCCAGGCGGCAGACCTCTGCGACCGCGGCCCTCGCGGGCCCGCGTCCCGCGGCGCGTTCGGCGATCCGGTGGCCGGGCTCGGCGCTCCCTGCGGCGGCTCCACGAGGTTGACCCGACCGACCGGTTCGCCGGCCCCGGCCAGTACCGGGTGGAAGCGGCACACCCCTGTGTGCTGTTCCGCCAAGAGGGCCCGGTGCCGGGCGGCGAAGTCCGTGAAGTACGCGGCTCCGCGGTCCGGCACGAACGTGCCAGGTACGCCTGGTTCTCCCTCTCGAAGGCCGGGAGGGCGTCGGCGTGATCGGCCCGGAGAGACGCTCCAGTCGCATCATGCGGATCAGCACATGAACGGCCGCCGCCCCGGGAGTTGTCGTACCCGCTGTCTACGATCGACTCCGACGAGCCGCCGTCGCCACGAACAGCGAGGACACCTTGACGATTCACCGGCCGGGAAGGCCCGGGGACCTGCCCCCGGCGGAAGTACTGTGGGCGCGGTGGGCGCTGGCCTGCGTCCTCGCGGCCAGGACCGAGGACGAGGGCCGCGGGATCCACCGCGTCGGCACCTGGATCGACGGGTCCGGGCTGCACCTCGACGACAGCGGCTGCACCTGGTGGACCATGGAGGCGCTGGGCCACGGGCGCTACGTGCTCTACGGCGAGGACGAGTCCAGCCAGGTCAAGTGGCACAAGCCGCCCGTCGACATGCTGGCCGGAGGACCGGACTGGCTGCCGTACGAGACGCTGCGCGACCTGCTCGACGGCTGGCAGCTGGGCTGCGTCTACTGGTACGAGAACGGTGCCTGGGCCCGCGCCCCGTACCCGGAAACCCTGGAGGACGACGGCCTCGACTGCGGGATCGGCCGCTTCGCGGTGCGCGAGGAGTTCCTCCGGGAGCCGGAGCTCCCGGCCTTCGAGACGGCGGAGCTGGCCGCGGCCGCCGAGGAGTACCGCCTCGAACCCCGGGCCCTGGAGGAGCTGGCGGGCCGAGTCCCGGCCGCCGCCCTGGACCTGCCCGCCGCGAAACGGGCCCTCGCCCTCGCCGGTCTCACCGCCGAGCCCGGCGCCTCCGAGCCCGAGCCCGCTGCCCCCGCATCGTGACGCCCGTGCCCGGGGCCGGGGGCGCCTCCGGCCGCGGGCGCGGGCGCGGGCGGGGCCGCCGCCCCGGGGTGTCAGGAGGAGCGCCGCGCGGCCGCCGCCCGCCACTCGGGGCCCGTACCGGCCGGACCTCCTCGTCGTGCCGCTTGCTCCGGTACCGGCAGCTCTCGCGCAGGGCACCGTCCCGGGTCCCACCGAGCCACCGGGCCACGGCGATGCCGGGCTCGTTGCCCACCGACACCGCCCACTCGGCGCGGTGGACGCCCCGCACCTCCACGGCCCGGCCGATGACCGCGGGCGTGCCGTCACCCCGGGCGGGGGTCCGCAGGCCGATGCCGGGGTGCTGTGAGCAAGGAAGCGGAATCAGACGCATGGAGCCGCCGCCCCGCGCCGGACGGCGAGGGCGGCGCCTGGTCCGGGGCCGACGGGGCCGAGGCCTTCGCGGCGGTGGAGGCGGCCACGGACTGGATGCTCGGCTACCCCTTCGTGTTCCGGGCGCTGTCCCGCCGGGTCGGGCCGGGCCCGGTGCTCGTGGACTACGGCTGCGGGCCCGGCCGGGTCGCGGACCGGGCGGCGCGGCTGCTGGGGGCACGGGTGGTGGG
>NZ_JACBGN010000446.1 GCF_013401435.1 Streptomyces sp. BR123 | reverse complement strand
GCGGATGCCCGGTGCGCGTCCGGGCGGAAGTCGCGCAGCCCGTCGCGGACCGCGCGCGGCGGGACGCCGAAGGCGCGGGCCAGGGGTGGGCGGCGGCTCGGGTTGCCGACGGCCCCTGCATCCCGTTTAATAAATGAACAGACATTCATTAATCGCGAGGGTGGTCGGGAGGCGGACGGCATGGCACGTCCCCGCAGTGTCGAGGACGCGGTGATCCTCCGCGCAGCCGCCGAGGTCATGGGCCGGACCGGCCCCGTCGGGTTCACCCTGGCCGCCGTGGCGGAGGAGGTCGGGCTGGTCGCGGGCACCCTCGTCCAGCGTTTCGGCTCCAAACGCGGCCTGCTGCTCGCACTCGCCGAGCAGTCCGCGCGGGACGCGGACTCCGCGCCGGCGCGCGTACGGCAGGTGCACGGGACCGCGCTCGACGCCCTCGAAGCGCTGGTGGTGGAACTGACGGACCAGTCGTCCACCCCCGAGTCCTTCGCCCACCACCTGGCCTTCCTGTGCACCGACCTGACGGACCCGGAGCTCCGCCGCCATGCCCTCGTCGTCCACGAGGCACAGCGGCGGGCCGTCGAAGCCCTGCTCGCGGAGGCCCTGGCCGGGGGCGAACTCCGGCCCGGTACGGACACCGGCGCCCTCGCCGACACCGTCCAGGCCGTCACCGTCGGCACCGGCCTGGTCTGGGCCCTCGACCGCCGGGACGCCCTCGCGGTCCGGCTGCGCCGAGAGGTCGCCGCCGTACTGTCCGCCCACCGCAACCCCCCGGAGGCATGAATGACGACGACGCACGGCGAGCACACCGCGACGATGACCACGACCACGACCACGACCGCCACCGCCACCGCCACCGCCACTGCACCGCTCCGCGGCAAGGTGGCCCTCGTCGCGGGCGGCACCCGCGGCGGCGGGCGCGGCATCGCCGTCGAACTCGGCGCCGCCGGAGCGACGGTGTACGTCACCGGCCGCAGCAGCCGCGGCGGTACCGGGCGCTTCCGGCCGGACCGCCCGGAGACCGTCGAGGAGACCGCCGAGCGCGTCACCGCCGCAGGCGGCCTCGGCATCCCGGTCCGCGTGGACCACAGCAGCCCCGACGAGGTCCGTGCGCTCGTCGCCCGGATCGACGCCGAGCAGTCCGGACGGCTCGACGTGCTCGTCAACTGCGTGTGGGGAGGCGACCCGCTCACCGACTGGGACCACCCGCTGTGGGAGCAGGACCTCGACACCGGCCTGCGGCTGGTGCGCCAGGCCGTGGAGACCCATGTGATCACCAGCCGGTTCGCGCTCCCGCTGATGGTCGCGCGGGGGAGCGGTCTGGTCGTCGAGGTCACCGACGGCAACACCGCCCGCTACCGCGGCTCCTTCTTCTACGACCTGGCCAAGTCGGCGGTGATCCGCCTCGCCTTCGCGCAGGCCGCCGAACTGCGCGAGCACGGCGTCGCCGCCGTCGCCCTCACCCCGGGCTTCCTGCGCTCGGAGGCCATGCTGGACCACTTCGGCGTCACCGAGGCCAACTGGCGCGAAGCCGTCGCCAAGGACCCGCACTTCGCCCACTCCGAGAGCCCCGCCTACCTGGGCCGCGCGGTCGCCGCCCTCGCCGCCGACCCCGCCGTCATGGCCAAGTCCGGGCGCGCGCTGGCGACCTGGTCCCTGTACGGGGAGTACGGCTTCACCGACGCCGACGGCACCCGGCCCGACTTCGCCGCCCACTGGGCCACCGCCCTGGAACCCACCCTGGGCCCCCTCGGAGACCCCCTGTAACCACCACCCCGACGCCGCCGCATCCTGTGCTGCACCCCGTGCTGCGCGCGGGGCCGTACGGCTCACGGGTCCGGGGGACGGCCGCTGATCGGCAGCCCGTGCCGACCCCGGGCGCGGGGCAGGGCAGCGGCCGGCGCATGCCGGGTGCGGTGGCGGTCCGCCGGACCGACAACCATCCGTCCGCACAGGGAGAACCAGAACCACCATGTCCCCGAGCATCCGCACGATCACCTTCGACCGCACCGGCGACCCGTACGACCTCGGGCTGTTCCGGAGCCGCGTACGGGGCCGTCCGCCGCCCGGCAGGCGCCCCCGCTTTCCGGAGCGCCCGTTCGAGCCGCCGGCGTTCGCTCACGACGCCGCGGGCACCAGGTAGCCGTGGTCGATCAGCACCTGACGTTCAGCCGCTGCCCCTCACCGGGGTTCACAAGGGCCGGATCCAGCTTGATCTGCCGGCCGCCGCCCGGCTGCTCGAACCAGGGGGCGAGGGACGCCTCCCACACCGTGAACGGCTTGGCCACCTCGTAGACGTGGTAGTCGCAGGAGAAGGCCGCGTCCCGCGCGCCGAGATTCTGCGGGGGCAGGGCGCGCTTCGCGAACGGGCCCCGGCCGGGGCGAGGTACGAGCCGTACTCCGAGCCGAAGCGGTCCGGGCGCTCACCGGGCTCCAGCAGCTCGGGGCCTTGTCCACGGCCCCGTCGACCTCGGCGAAGCCGTCGTTCGGCGGGTACTTCCAGCTGCCCGTGCCGGCCGGGCCTTCCCACTACTTCTTCAGGAACCCGGCGGCGGCTGTCAGCCTGCCGGTCCGCTGGTAGTGCTTGAGCAGCGGCCCGACCGGCTGCTGCCACCGCTTCGGCAGGTACTGCGGCCCGAGCCGCCTGTCGCCCTCGAACTCCCCGGTGCTCGGGGCCGGCGGAACGGCCGCCGGAGCCGCAGCGGCGGGACCGGACCCGGAAACGGACCCGGAACGGACCCGGACACGGATTCGGTGGCGGCCCGGGCGGTGGCGGCCGGTGCGGCGGCGAGGGCGACACCGACGCCCATCGCGGTGAGGACGGCACGGATCCTCGGCCCGGTACGGGTGCGCTCCACGCGGATCTCCTTCGACGCGGTCGGACGTGCCCGCGACACCGTAGGGGATCCCTGACGCTCCGTTACCGCCGCACGGCAGCCAGCCCGTACGCCTCTCAGACCTTCCGCGGGCCCGCCGCCGGCACCGGTACCGGCACCGCTACGGCATCCGGCGCCGAGACCGAGGCGAGACCTCGGGCACGGGCCAGCCGGGCCACCACGAGGCAGTACACCGGCGCGCACACCAGCTCCACGACCAGCGCCTGCCACGGCGCGTCCGCGGCGGTACCCGCATCCGCCAGCTGCCCGAAGGCCAGGGCGAGGCCGAACGAGAACACGTTGTTGGCCGTGTGCATGGCGATCACGGCCTCCAGCCCGCCCGTGCGGGCCACCAGCCACCCCCACCACAACGACGAGTAGAAGAGGAGAAGAAAGCCGCTCCAGCCCCCGAACCCGTGCGCGAGGGCGAACAGCAGCGAGGCCACGACCACCCCCGGCCACGGAGAGCGCAGGAACCCGCCGAAGAACTGCGGGAGCCAGCCCCGGAAGACGAACTCCTCCGCCCCCGCCTGGAACGGGACCAGCACCACGAAGAGCGCCAGGCCGACCAGCAGCTTCCCAGTCCCCGGGGCGTCCCCCTCGAAGACCGAGTCGCCCTCCGCGAGCCATTCCCACAACATCAGCACGCCCATCTGCACGGCCATGAAGAGGAAGGCGACGGCGGCGCACAGCCCGAGCCACCTCCACCGCACCCGGCCGGCCACCGAAGCCAGCGTCCCCGCCGGGCGGGAGCCGCACCAGCGCACCGCCAGCATCACCACGGGTATGCCGACCGCCAGCATGAGCAGCCCGAGCGCGTTGTCCACCAGCGGGTCCGCGAACTGCGCGTCGCCGTCGTCGGGGGCATGCTCCGCTCCCAGGGCGGTGGCGACCACCATGCCGACACCGGTCACCACGACCATCCCGACGGCCAGCATCCCGACCACCGCGAGCAGCTCACCCAGGCGGCGCCACCAGCCCTGCCGCCCGTTGCGCGCCTGCTCGTGGTACCGCGACCCGGCCGGCGCCGCAACCACCTCGGGCACCGCCCCGCCGCCCCCGTACCCCGCAGCCCACTCCTGCCCGGCCGGCCACTGCTGCGGCGGCGCGGCCCAAGGCTGCGCAGGCGGGTAGGGGGACGGGGCCGGCGTAGGAGGGGGAAAGGCATACGGGGACGGCCCCCCGCC
>NZ_JACBGN010000445.1 GCF_013401435.1 Streptomyces sp. BR123 | reverse complement strand
CACCAGCGCACGAGCGGGCCACGCCCCACACGGCCTCACCAGCGCACGAGCGGGCCACGCCCCACACGGCCTCACCAGCGCACGAGCGGGCCACGCCCCGTGCGGTCCGGCGGGGCCGGCGGGCCTGGGCGGGTGTGCGCGGGGCGGCGCGCCGCAGGTCGGCGGGACCCCGTGCGGCAGGGGAGCCCATGGGCCCGATAGCCTTCGGCTCATGACCGCACCGCTTATCTCGGGTAAGGGCCGCCGCAGCGTCGCGGCCCTCGGAGCCGTGTCCGCCGGCCTCCTCGTCCTCTCCGCCTGCGACAAGCCGACGCCGCTGGCGACCGTGACGGTCGGCACCTCGTCGGTGTCCGCCGAAGCCGTATGCCAGGACAGCGCGCAGCTGTCCATCGAAAAGGTCCAGGAGTGCCTGACCGAGGCGAAGGACGCCAAGACCGTCGAGTACGGCCGCGGTGACACCCTGCGGCTGGGCGTCGAGCCCGAGATCGTCGAGGACGGCAACCGCTGGCAGGCGGTCCTCGACGGCCAGCCGATCACCGAGCCGTCCGCCAACACCTACCGCAGCTTCCCCGGCGCCGACCTCTTCGCCACCGGCGGCCAGGGCGAGGCCCCGTCCTCGAAGAAGCTGAACATCGTCCAGGTCAGCGCGGACGGCAAGCCGCTCGCCGTCTGGGCCTACAACATCAAGCTCAAGTAACCCCGCGCAGGCGACCGTGCGCGCGCTCATCGTGACCGCGGTGGCGGCGGAGGCCGACTCCGTCGCCGCCGGACTCACACCGCACCCGGACCCCGCCACGCCGGAGCCGCGCGCGCTCCCGGGGGGCTACCGCCTCGCCCGCCGTGATCTGCCCGGCCTCGCCGCCGACGTACTCGTCGCCGGTGTCGGCCCGGCCGCGGCCGCGGCCGGGACGGCCACCGCCCTCGCGCTGGCCGACTACGCGCTCGTCGTCTCCGCCGGCATCGGCGGGGGCTTCCAGCCCGCCGCCCCGCCCGGCTCCCTCGTCGTCGCCGACGCGATCGTCGCCGCCGACCTCGGGGCCGAGACCCCGGACGGCTTCCTGACCGTGCAGGAACTCGGCTTCGGCCGTGCCGCCCACCTGCCGCCGGCCGAGCTCGCCGCCCGCGCCGCCGAGGCCACCGGGGCGCTGCTCGCGCCCGTGCTGACCGTCTCCACCGTCACCGGCAGCGCCGCCCGCGCCGCCGGGCTCGCCGCCCGGCACCCGCAGGCCGGGGCCGAGGCCATGGAGGGCTTCGGGGTCGCCGAGGCCGCCGCCGCGCACGGGCTGCCCGTCCTGGAGATCCGTGCCGTGTCCAATGCCGTCGGGCCGCGGGAGCGGGCCGCCTGGCGCATCGGGGACGCGCTGGCCGCCCTGACCGCGGGATTCCGCGCGCTGGGGCCCGTACTCGTCCACTGGGGAGAACGCCATGAGCACCGACCTGAGCACGGCCGTGCATCCTGACGGGGAGCGCCCGCTCACGATCGCCTACTCGCCCTGCCCGAACGACACCTTCGTCTTCGACGCGTGGGCGCACGGCCGGGTGCCCGGGGCCCCCGCCCTCGACGTCACCTTCGCCGACATCGACCTCACCAACGGCATGGCCGAGCGCGGCGAGCTGGACGTGCTGAAGGTGTCCTACGCGGTCCTGCCCTGGGTGTTGGAGGAGTACGCGCTGCTGCCCTGCGGCGGGGCGCTGGGGCGCGGCTGCGGGCCGCTGGTCCTCGCCCGGGAGCCGGGCACGGACCTGGCCGGTCGGACGGTCGCGGTGCCGAGCGAGCGCTCCACCGCCTACCTGCTGTTCCGGCTGTGGGCCGCCGACGTGCTGCCGGACGGCGTCGGCAAGGTCGTCGTGCTGCCGTTCCACGAGATCATGCCGGCGGTGCGGGACGGCCGGGTGGACGCGGGGCTCGTCATCCACGAGGCGCGGTTCACCTACCGGGACTACGGGCTGCACTGCCTCGCCGACATGGGCGAGCACTGGGAGGACACCACCGGCCTGCCGATCCCGCTCGGCGCGATCATCGCCAAGCGGTCGCTGGGCGCCGGGACGCTGCGGGCGCTGGCCGAATCCGCCCGCACCTCGGTCCGGATGGCCTGGGACGACCCGGAGGCCTCCCGCCCGTACGTACAGGCGCACGCGCAGGAGCTGGACCCGGCCGTCGCCGACCAGCACATCGGCCTGTACGTGAACGAGTTCACCGCAGATCTCGGCGACGACGGCTACGCGGCGGTGCGCGGGCTGCTCACGCGGGCGGCTGCGGAGGGCCTGGTCCCGGCCATCGCACCGGACGCACTGGCCTTCCCGTAGACCGGGCGCGGGAACGACGACGCCCCGCCACTCGGAAGGGTCCGAAGAGCGGCGGGGCGCGGCGGTAATTGCGGGAACGTCAGACGTCGAGCTGGTCGGCAACCGCGCGCAGCAGGTTGGCGATCTTCGTGCCGTGGACCTTGTCGGGGTAGCGGCCGCGCTCCAGCATCGGGGTGATGTTCTCCAGCAGGGTGGTCAGGTCCTGCACGATCGAGGCCAGCTCGTCCGGCTTGCGCCGCTGCGCGGCAGCCACCGACGGCGCCGGGTCCAGCACCGTCACCGACAGGGCCTGGTCCCCACGCTGGCCTGCGACCACGCCGAATTCGACGCGCTGGCCGGGCTTGAGTGCGTCGACCCCGGCCGGGAGTACCGACGAGTGGACGAAGACGTCGCCGCCGTCGTCTCGGGAGAGAAAGCCGAAGCCCTTCTCACTGTTGAACCACTTGACCTTGCCGGTGGGCACGTCTGTCCTCTGTCCTTGCTCGTCGGGTCCGGGCGGCCGCCGCAGCGGCTCCGGATAACAGCGCAGCGGGTCATGGGTGACCCGCCGGGCTCCAGGCTAGTGGGCGATGGGCAGGTGACAAGACGATCCCCGGTCCTTCGCCGGCTCTTCGCTGTCGGCTGCTCAGGCCAGGGAACTACCCTGGGCGGGTGACTGTTACTCCTCACACCGACGAACCGCGGCCCGGCGACGGCCTCGTGCGGGCCGGTGGCATCGTGTTCATCCTCGGCGCCGTCGCCACGCTGGCGACGATGGCCCCGCTGTTCCTCCACACCGAGCCGCTGCCGTCGTACGCGTGGGCCATGTGCATGCTGATGGGCGTCGGCTTCGCGATCTCCGCGGCCGGCGTACTGCGCTCAGCGGGCGCCCAGCGCAGGGCAGCCCGCACGGCGACCACGGCGACACCCCCGTCGGAGCGCTGAGCCCGGCTCAGCGCGCCTGCGCGGGCACGGTGGTCCGCCCGCTCCGGAGGTACTCCGCCAGCCAGTCCGGCAGGGCCGTGAGGGCCGGCAGCACCACGTCCGCGCCCGCCTCCCGCAGCTGCGGCTCCGGGCACGGACCGGTCGGCACCGCCACGGACAGCGCGCCCGCGCTCCGGGCGCCGCGGACGTCACCCACGTGGTCCCCGACGTAGACCTGCGCCCCGTACTCGCGCAGCGCCTCCGCCTTGGCCTCCGCCCACAGCCAGCCGACGACCGCGTCCGCGCGGATGCCGAGGTGGTCGAGGTGGAGGCGGGCGTTCGGCTCGTGCTTGGCGGTCACGACGATCGCCCGGCCGCCGAGCGCCTGGACGGCCGCGATCGCCTCGCGGGCACCGGGCATCGCCGGGGTCGGCTCGATGGCGTACGCGGGGTAGAGCGCCCGATAGCGGTCGGCCATGGCCTCGATCTCCGACTCCGGGAACCAGTGGGCGAGCTCCTGGTCGAGCGGGGGCCCGAGCCGGGTGACCGCCACGTCGGCGTCGATGAACGTCCCCGTCTCCGCCGACAGCGCCCGGTAGGCGGCCTTGATGCCGGGACGGGAGTCGATGAGCGTCATATCGAGATCGAACCCGACGGTCAGCGGCGCGGCGGAGCCCGGAGCGGGCGCGGAGGTCTCGAAGGTCATACCGCCCATTCTGCCGACCGCACCCCCGCCGGACCCGAACCCCGCTGCGCCAAGCCGTTCCCCGGCCCGCAGGCTGGAAGATCCAGCCTCGCCGGCGTCTGAGGCGCGGGGGTCCGGGGGCGGAGCCCACGGTTTCGGGAAGGGGCGGGG
>NZ_JACBGN010000444.1 GCF_013401435.1 Streptomyces sp. BR123 | reverse complement strand
AGCCGGGTGGGGTCAGGTGGTTTTGCCGCGGCGGGGGATTTTCGAGCCCAGCCAGACCAGTGGGTCGTACTTGCGGTCCACCACGCGTTCCTTCAGCGGGATCAGGGCGTTGTCGGTGATGCGGATGCCCTCCGGGCAGACCTCCGTGCAGCACTTGGTGATGTTGCAGTAGCCGAGGCCGTGTTCCTCCTGGGCGGTGCGTTTGCGGTCCAGGCCTGCCTGCTGGGCGGCGTCGAGGGGGTGCATGTCCAGTTCCGCCACGCGCATGAGGAAGCGCGGGCCGGCGAAGGCCGGTTTGTTCTCCTCGTGGTCACGCACTACGTGGCAGGTGTCCTGGCAGAGGAAGCACTCGATGCACTTGCGGAACTCCTGTGAGCGGTCCACGTCCACTTGGTGCATGCGGTACGCGCCTGCCGGCACGTCCTTCGGCGGTACGAAAGCCGGGACCTCGCGGGCTTTCGTGTAGTTGAAGGACACGTCCGTGACCAGGTCGCGGATCACCGGGAAGGCGCGCAGGGGGGTGATGGTGATCGTTTCGGACGGGGTGAAGACCGACATGCGGGTCATGCACAGGAGGCGGGGGCGGCCGTTGATCTCCGCGCTGCAGGAACCGCATTTGCCGGCCTTGCAGTTCCAGCGGACCGCGAGGTCCGGGGCCTGGGTCGCCTGGAGGCGGTGGACGATGTCCAGGACGACCTCGCCGTCGTGCACCTCGACGGTGAAGTCGCGCAGGTCCCCGCCGTCGGAGTCGCCCCGCCAGATCCGGAACCGGGCGTCGTATGTGCTCACTCGTAGAGCTCCTCTTCGGCGAGGTACTTGACCAGCTCTTCCTTTTCGAAGAGCGCCAGCAGGTCGGGGCGGATGGGCTCGGTGCGGACCCGCTGGAGGAAGATCCGGTCGGCGGCCGGGTCTGCGGGAGCGGGTTCCACCGGGCGGCACAGGAGGTTCACCGGGCGCCAGGACCGGTCCATGGAGGGGCAGTCCTCGCGGGTGTGGCCGCCTCGGCTTTCGGTGCGCTCCAGGGCGGCGCGGGCCACGCATTCGCTGACCAGCAGCATGTTCCGCAGGTCCAGGGCGAGGTGCCAGCCCGGGTTGAACTGGCGGTGCCCCTCGACGCCGGCGCGGGCCGCCCGTCGGCGGAGGGAGGCCAGCTTGCGGAGGGCCTCGGCCATTTCGGCCTCGCGGCGGATGATGCCGACGAGGTCGTTCATGGTCGTCTGGAGCTCTTGGTGGAGGGTGTACGGGTTCTCCGCGCCGTCGGCGGCGTGGAAGGGGGCCAGGGCCTCG
Organism: Streptomyces sp. BR123; assembly: GCF_013401435.1. Lineage (GTDB taxonomy): Bacteria > Actinomycetota > Actinomycetes > Streptomycetales > Streptomycetaceae > Streptomyces. The sequence continues at coordinate 2,786 of NZ_JACBGN010000444.1, read as the reverse complement.
GCGGCCGCGGCGTCGATCTGGTGTTGCGTCACCTCGGGACGGCTGGCGGGGGCTGCTGCGTATGCGGCTGCGTGGAAGCCGGCGCGGCGTCCGAACACCAGGAGGTCGGAGAGCGAGTTTCCGCCGAGGCGGTTCGAGCCGTGCATGCCGCCCGCGACCTCGCCCGCCGCGAAGAGGCCGGGGACGCCCTGTGCGGCGGCGGTGTCGGAGTCGACCGCGATGCCGCCCATCACGTAGTGGCAGGTGGGGCCGACCTCCATCGGCTCGGCGGTGATGTCCACGTCGGCCAGTTCCTTGAACTGGTGGTACATCGAGGGCAGGCGGCGCTTGATCGTCTCGGCCGGCATCCGGGTGGAGACGTCGAGGAAGACGCCGCCGTGCGGCGAACCGCGGCCCGCCTTGACCTCGGCGTTGATGGCGCGGGCCACCTCGTCGCGGGGGAGCAGCTCGGGCGGTCGGCGGTTGTTGTCCGGGTCCTCGTACCAGCGGTCGCCCTCTTCTTGCGTCTCGGCGTACTTCTCCTTGAAGACGTCGGGGACGTAGTCGAACATGAACCGCTTGCCGTCGCTGTTGCGCAGTACGCCGCCGTCACCGCGGACGGACTCGGTGACGAGGATGCCCTTGACGGAGGGCGGCCAGACCATCCCGGTGGGGTGGAACTGCACGAACTCCATGTTCAGCAGGGGTGCGCCGGCGAGGAGCGCCAGGGCGTGGCCGTCGCCGGTGTACTCCCAGGAGTTGGAGGTGGTCTTGAAGGACTTGCCGATGCCGCCGGTGGCGAGGACCACGGCGGGGGCCTCCAGGACGAAGAAGCGGCCGGACTCGCGTTCGTAGCAGAAGGTGCCGCAGACGCGGTCGCCGTCCTTGAGGACGCGGGTGGCCGTGCACTCCTGGAAGACCTTCAGGCGGGACTCGTGGTCGCCGGTCTCCTTGAAGTCCTGTTGTTGGAGGGCGACGATCTTTTGTTGGAGGGTGCGGATCAATTCGAGGCCCGTGCGGTCGCCCACGTGGGCGAGGCGGGGGTACTCGTGGCCGCCGAAGTTGCGCTGGGAGATCCTCCCGTCGGGGGTGCGGTCGAAGAGGGCGCCCCAGGTCTCCAGCTCCCAGACGCGGTCGGGCGCCTCCCGGGCGTGCAGTTCCGCCATGCGCCACTGGTTGAGGAACTTGCCGCCGCGCATGGTGTCGCGGAAGTGGACCTGCCAGTTGTCGTGCTCGTTGACGTTGCCCATGGAGGCGGCGATGCCGCCCTCCGCCATGACCGTGTGGGCCTTGCCGAAGAGGGACTTGCAGATCACGGCCGTACGGGCGCCGCGCTCGCGGGCCTCGATGGCGGCCCGCAGCCCGGCGCCGCCCGCACCGACCACGACCACGTCCCACTGCTGCCGGTCGACTTCAGCCATGTCAGAAGATCCTCGGGTCGGTGAACGCGCCGGTGGCGAGCAGGTACACGTACAGGTCGCACGCGGCGACGCTGATCAGGGAAGCCCAGGCCAGCTGCATGTGGCGGCCGTTGAGGCGGCTGATCCAGCCCCACAGCCGGTAGCGGACGGGGTGCCGGGAGAAGTGCTTGAGGCGGCCGCCCATGATGTGCCGGCAGGAGTGGCACGACAGGGTGTAGCCCCAGATCAGCACGATGTTGAGGACGAAAAGGAGGGTTCCGAGGCCCATGTGGCCCCACTCGTACCGGTCGTTGCGGAAGGTCAGCACGGTGTCGTACGTGAGGATGGCCGCGACCGGCAGGGCCGTGTAGAAGAAGTACCGGTGCGCGTTCTGCAGGATCAGCGGGAGGCGGCTCTCGCCGGTGTACGCGGTGTGCGGCTCGGCGACGGCGCAGGCGGGCGGCGAGGCCCAGAAGCTGCGGTAGTACGCCTTGCGGTAGTAGTAGCAGGTCAGGCGGAAGCCGAGCGGGAAGACGAGGATCAGCAGGGCGGGGGAGAGGCCCCACCAGCTGCCGACGAGGTCGAGGTTGGGGCCGGCGCGCATCTCCTCGCAGTTCTCCGCCAGGCAGGGCGAGTAGAACGGGGAGACGTACGGGGCCGCGTAGTAGTCGGCGTTCGCGAAGGCCCGCCAGGTGGAGTAGACGACGAAGGCGAGCAGCCCGGCCGCGGTGCCGGCGGGGGCCAGCCACCACCGGTCGGTGCGCAGGTGGCGGGCCGGGATCGCGGCCCGGGAGGCTTCGTGGACGCCGGTGAGGTGCCGGGGTGGTTCGGTGCCTGTGGCCAAAGGTGACTCCGGGAGGGTCAGGGGTGGCCCAGGAGACCCAGCCGCCGCGCGGGTGCGGGGCTGGGTCCGATGGGGTGGGTGACGGGGTTCGACTGCTGGGATCAGGGTGCCCGGCGATCGCGGGCGCCGAGTCCCTCGTCGTCGCTGTCCGTCCACAGTGCGCTGTCGTACGGGGCGTCCGGGATGGTCACCATCCGGGACGAGTCCGGGGCCGCCGGCCGGCCGCCCTCCGCTTTCTGCCGCGAGGCCTGCTTCTCCAACTGCTCGACCTTGCGGGTGAGCTCGTCCAGGTTGCGCCGTACGGCGTTCAAATCGTCCTGCAGGGACATGACTTGCCCTCACTTCCGCAGGTTGCGGTGGCAACGCTCATGTGCGCCTGCGAGTGTCGCGCCTCCCGTCCCCGGTTGTGAAGGGACGTGCAGCGAATCCGGGCGCGCAGGCGCGATCTGTGCGCCCCTCCCTGCGTCCATTCTCATCCCTCTCGCGAGCGAACGCGCGTCCCGGCCGCAACCGGGATTGGTCCGTACGGGTGGGCTTCCCGGCGTGGCGGGGGGCGGCTGCGG
>NZ_JACBGN010000443.1 GCF_013401435.1 Streptomyces sp. BR123 | reverse complement strand
GGTGGGGGTCATGAAACCGCGGGCCGGTGGGGGCTGGTCGCGCAGTTCCCCGCGCCCCTGCGGGGCGCGGTACCGCACCGGACTTCACTGAGCCCGCTCGGTGCCCGGTCGCTCATGCCCGAAATGTATTTTCGGGCATGGAACAGGGTCAATACGCCATAAGGCTCCTGAACTGGTGGAAAACCAAACAATCCGCCAGAAGCAGGGTCTTCGCCAGGGGGCCCGTCCGGGTTCACAATGGGCGCATGGACCACGCAACACCCCTGGAGCAGGCGTTGCACGCCGCCCGTGCCCTCGTTCTCGCGGATCTCGTCGCGGGGCAGGTCGCCGAGGCCGATGTCGTCTCCCTCGTCGAGGACTCGGTCACGCACCGCCGGTGGTGGGTGGAGCAGTGGCCCGAGGGGGTCGACTACCTGGCCGGGCTCGTCGCCCAGGACGTGCAGGACGCCCTGCTGGAGAAGTACGGCCGCTGGCCCCTGTGCCCGGTCTGCTCGCACGGTGACCCGCACGCGCTGGACGTGGAGCCCGAGTTGGGGCCCGACCCGCACTGGGTGTGCGCCAAGGCGGGCGTGAAGGTCGCCGCGGTGGGCGGCCTCGGGCCGGTCATCGGGCCGGGCGGCTTCGGCGGAGGCCTGTGAGCCGCCGGTGACGCTCTACATCGACCCGCCGACCTGGCCGGGCCACGGCCGCATGTGGTCGCACTTGATCAGCGACGTCTCGTACGAGGAACTGCACGCCTTCGCGGCGTCGATCGGCTCCCCGCCGAAGGCGTTCGACGGCGACCACTACGACGTGCCCGAGTTCCGGTACGCGGACGCGGTCCGGGCGGGCGCGGTGGAGGTCGGCAGCAAGGAGATCGTCCGCCTCCTGGTGGAGGCCGGCCTCCGCCGCCCGAAGGGCCGTCCGGCCTAGTGCTGTGACCGGAAGGGTTCACCGCCTCGCGACACCCGGCACGGCACCTCGCCGCGTTGTCGGACCGCGCAACTACGTCCAGTACGAGCCGCGGCCCTCCGCCTTGCGACGCACCGCACCGGACGCCGCGAGCCGGCAAACCTTTCCGGCCACAGCACTGGCCGCCCCGACGGGTGGCGCGCCGCCGGCGGACGGGCGCGGAAGGCCACCCGTCTGCACACCCACTTTTTTGTGGGTACTTGTCGCTGCAGCCACGTCGGGAGAGCCTGGTGGTGGCCGGGAACGAGAGCGGGAGGGAGCGGGGAGGAGGACCGGGATCAGGACGCGGCGCGCTCGGCGGCGAGCCGGTCCAGATGGCGATGGCCCCAGTCGGACAGCGGAGCCAGCGCCCGTGAGAGTTCGAGGCCGAACCCGGTCAGCGAGTAGACGGTCTTCGGCGGCACCACGTCGTACACCTCGCGGTGGACGAGTCCGTCCGACTCCATTTCGCGCAGAGCCTGGGTCAGCACCTTCTCGCTGATCTCCGGGACCTTGCGGCGCAGCTCGCCGGGCCGGTGCGGACCGGCCTCAAGCAGCCACAGCAGCAACGTCTTCCACTTGCCGTCGATGACGGCGACGGCCGCGGCCACCCCGCAGACACCGGGGTCGCCGACCCGGATGCGTGTCATCTCTCCGCTCCTTCCCCCCGGCTGTTCCGGCCTTGCCTTCCCCACCTTATGTACAAGGGAGTTTCGTCATGTCTTCTTTCCCCGAGTCCACGCCCGGGCGTTCCGCGGCCGCCGTCACGGTGATCGGGCTCGGCCCGATGGGCCGTGCGCTGGCAGGCGCGTTCGTGGCCGCCGGGGTGCGCACCACCGTGTGGAACCGCACCCCGGGCCGGGACCGCGAGCTGGTCGAGCGGGGGGCGATCGGAGCCGCCGGCGCCGCGGAGGCGGTCGCGGCGAGTCCGCTGACCGTGGTGTGCCTGGTGAACTACGACGCCACGGACGCAGTGCTGCGCCAGGAGGCCGTCACGGCCGCGCTCAAGGGGCGCACCCTGGTGAACCTGACCGCCGACACCCCGGAGCGGGCCAGGGACACCGGGCGATGGGCCGGTGAGCACGGCATCCGCTACCTCGACGGCGCCATCATGACGCCGACGCCGACGATCGGCACGCCGGAGGCGGTCCTGCTCTTCAGCGGCCGCGAGGAGCTCTACCGCGAGCACCGGGAAGTGCTCGACGCACTGGGCGGCGGCCACACCCACCTCGGCGAGGACATCGGCCGCGCCGCGGCCTACGACATCGCGCTGCTCGACGTCTTCTGGACGTCGATGACCGGCTACATGCACGCCCTGGCCCTGGCGGGAGCGGAGGGCGTCTCGCCGCGTGAACTGGCCCCGTTCGCACAGGGGATCGGTGCGATCCTGCCGGTGATCTTCCAGGAGACGGCCGACGACATCGAGGACGGCGCCTACTCGGGTGAGGGCAATCCGCTGACCTCCGCGGTGTCGACGATGGCCCACGTCGTGCACGCCTCCGAGGCCCACGGCATCGACGCGGGCGTGATGCGCGCCGCCGAGGGCCTGGCCCGCCGCACCGTGGCGCTCGGCCACGGCGCGGACGGGTTCTCCCGGATCGCGGAGGTCCTGGCCCGCCGCTAGTTGTAGTGCTCTGACCTGCGGCGCCCGCCTCGGTTGCCGAGCAGTCGTGCGCCGGCACGTGTGGCACCTACGCGGCTACGCGGGCGAGCACGTCACCGCGAGCCCCTGCTACGTCCTCGACGGCGGGAAGACCACCACGGTCGCCGAGGTCGCCATGGTCCGAGGTCGCCGAGGTCGCCGAGGTCGCCGAGGTCGCGGCCGCGACCCCGACGGACGCGACCGGTCAGCCCGCGGTCGGCGTGGGCTCCGCGGCGGACGGGACGGTGGTGGCGGACGGGGCGAGGGTCGGGCGGGGCGTGGTCGACGAGGCGACGACGCGGGTGGTGCGGGGCGGCGTGCGTCGGTCCAGGCGGAGGGCGATCAGGCCGAGGGCGATCGCGGTGACGGTCATGGCGGCGCCGGCCCAGGCGGTGGCGGCGACCCCGTGGCCGGCGTCGATGACGGTTCCGCCGAGCCACGGGCCGCCCGTGTTGCCGAGGTTGAAGGCGGCGGTGGTGGTCGCCCCGGCCAGGGTCGGGGCGGCGCCGGCGACGTTGAACATGCGGGCGTTGAGCGCGGGCGCCGTGAAGAACGTCGAGAACCCGAGCAGGAAGGACAGGGAGACGGCCGCCGCGGCCACCGGGGCCAGCAGGGCCAGCGCGACGAGGAAGGCGGTGGAGGCGGTGATGCCCCACAGCATCACCCCGAAGAGGCGCGCGTCGGCATAGCGGCCGCCGGCCGTGGTCCCGGCCAGCGCGCCGAGCCCGAACAGGACGAGCACCCACGGAACCCAGCCGGAGTCCAGGCCGGCGACGTCGGTGAGCAGCGGCGACAGGTAGCTGAAGGTGCAGAAGACGCCGCCGGCGGCGAGGGCGGTGATGCCGATGGACAGCCACACCTGCCGGTCGCCGTAGATGCGCAGCTCCCGCCGGAGGGTCGGCCGCTCGGCGGGCAGCGGGATCCGCGGGACGAGGACCATGATGCCGGCCAGGGCGACCGCGGAGGCGGCGCCGACCGCCCAGAACGCGGAGCGCCAGCCGAGGTGCTCACCGAGGAAGGCGCCCAGCGGGACGCCGAGGACGTTGGCGATGGACAGTCCGCCGATCATGACGGCCATGGCGCGGGCCCGCTGGTCCTGCCGGACCATCGCGATGGCGACGGCCGCGCCGACCGCCCAGAAGCCGGCGCAGGCGAGGGCGGAGACCACGCGCGAGGCGAAGAGCAGCTCGTACGTGGGCGCGAGCGCGCCGGCCCCCTGCCCGATCCCGAAGAGGCCGATGAGGGAGATCAGGGTGGTGCGGCGGGGGAGCCGCAGGGTGGCCACGGCCAGCAGCGGCGCGCCGACGACCATGCCGATCGCGAACGCGGAGATGAGCAGGCCGGCCTGCGGGATGCTCACGCCCAGGTCGCCGGCGATGGGCGGCAGGAGTCCCGAGAGCATGAACTCGCTGGTACCGAGGGCGAAGACGGACAGGCCGAGGACGTACACGGCGACGGGCATGCGGGTGCCGGTGCCGGTGCCGGTGTGGGGGCGAACGGGTGCGGGGG
>NZ_JACBGN010000442.1 GCF_013401435.1 Streptomyces sp. BR123 | reverse complement strand
GCTCCCGCCGTCCCCGCAGCTCCCGCCGTCCCCGCAGCTCCCGCCGTCCCGGCAGCTCCCGCCGTCCCGGCAGCTCCCGCCGTCCCCGCGCCACCCGTGGCCCGGGCGTACAGGGTCGCCGCGTAGTCGCCGAGGACCGTGCTGGTCGAGACGTCGTCGGTGTCGCCGCCGGTCAGGATGCCGATGATCTTGCCGTCGCGGGCGAGCCAGGCGCTGCCGCTCGTGCCGTCCGGGAAGTCCGCGCAGTCGAAGCGCTGCTGGGTCGGGGTCTCGCGGACAGCCTTGGCGGTGCAGGTGCGCGGAACCTTGCGGTCGCCGGGGTAGCCGGTGACGGTGACCTCCTCGCCGGCGCGGCCCGTGGTGTCGAGGGGGGCGGCGCCGGTGACGTCCTCGATGTTGCGGCCCGAGGCGTCGGGGGCGAGGCGGGCGAAGGCGAGGTCGTAGTCGTCGTCGGAGCCGTCGGACCAGCGGCTGTCCTCGAAGACCTCCTCGATCTTCCAGGCGCCGTACGGGGCCGCCCCGTTGGCGTACGCGGGTGCGAAGACGGCGCCGCGGTCGACGGCGCTGCCGGAGAGGAGGCAGTGCCCGGCGGTGACGATGAGGTTCTTGCCGGGGCTGCGGACGACGGTGGCCGTACAGAAGTGATCACCCTGCAGGCCGCCCTCGAACAGGGCTCCGGTGAAGGCGGCCGGGGTGCCCGGCTTGGGCGTGCCGGAGGTGGTCAGCTGGGGCTGCTTGGGGGATTGCGTTCGCGAACTCGGGCTCGGTGAGGGCTGCGCCGGGGCCGCCGCCTCGGTCCGGGCGGCGGGCCGGCTTCCCGGGTCCGGCACCACCTTGGTCATGGCGGCGGACGCGCCGATCGCCGCTATCGTGCACAACACCCCGGTCACCACGGTGCGCTTGTCCATCACTGCCGCCCCTTCAGCTTTGCTCTGGCGAAGCATGCCTTGATGGTCCGGTCACCCGCAAGGGGCGGCCGCTCACCGTCCGCTACGCCCCTGCCCAGAGTCCCTCCGGGGTCAGCCCCAGCAGTTCGACGGCGTTGCCGCGGACGATGCGTTCGACGACGTCGGGGGCGAGGTGGCCCATCTGGGCCTCGCCGACCTCGCGGGACTTGGGCCAGGTGGAGTCGGAGTGCGGGTAGTCCGTCTCGTACAGGACGTTGCCGGCGCCGATGGCGTCGAGGTTGCGCAGGCCGAACGCGTCGTCGAAGAAGCAGCCGTAGACGTGTTCGGCGAAGAGCTCGGAGGGCGGGCGCAGGACCTTGTCGGCGACTCCGCCCCAGCCGCGGTTCTCCTCCCACACCACGTCGGCGCGTTCCAGGATGTACGGGATCCAGCCGATCTGGCCCTCGGCGTACATGATGCGGAGGTTCGGGAAACGTTCGAACTTGCCGCTCATCAGCCAGTCGACCATCGAGAAGCAGCAGTTGGCGAAGGTGATCGTGGATCCGACGGCGGGCGGGGCGTCGGCCGAGGTGGAGGGCATGCGGCTGGAGGAGCCGATGTGCATGGCGATGACGGTGCCGGTGTCGTGGCACGCCTGGAGGAAGGGGTCCCAGGCGTCGGTGTGGATCGAGGGCAGTCCCAGGTGCGGGGGTATTTCGGAGAAGGCGACGGCGCGTACGCCGCGGGCGGCGTTGCGGCGGACCTCGGCGGCGGCGAGGCCGGCGTCCCAGAGCGGGATGAGGGTGAGGGGGATGAGGCGGCCGCGGGCTTCCGGGCCGCACCACTCCTCGACCATCCAGTCGTTGTAGGCGCGTACGCAGAGGAGCCCCAGCTCGCGGTCCTCGGCCTCGGTGAAGGTCTGGCCGCAGAAGCGGGGGAAGGTGGGGAAGCAGAGGGCGGACTGGACGTGGTTGACGTCCATGTCGGCGAGGCGGTCGGGAACCGAGTAGGAGCCCGGGCGCATCTGCTCATAGGTGATCACTTCGAGCCGGATCTCGTCGCGGTCGTGGCCGACGGCGGTGTCGAGGCGGGTGAGGGGGCGGTGCAGGTCCTCGTACACCCACCAGTCGCCGATGGGGCCGGGGTCGCCCTCGGCGCCCATGACGGGGGCGAACCTGCCGCCGAGGAAGGTCATTTCCCTGAGGGGGGCGCGGACGATCCGGGGTCCGGCGTCGCGGTGGCGGGACGGGAGCCGGTCCCGCCAGACGTGAGGAGGTTCCACCGTGTGGTCGTCCACCGAGATGATCTTCGGGAAGGTCTCCATGGCCCTCACGGTAGCGTCAATCTGACGGACCGTCAGCCAGTTGGGGAGTGATCGGTTCGACACGGGCTGACGGGTACGAGCAAGACAGGGCAGACTGGCCCTTACACCGACGGAAGGCAGGGGGGACGACAGATGGACGGCATACCGGCCATCCCGGCCCAGCGGAACCACCCCGAGGCAGCCCGGCACGCCCCCCGGACCACCCAGGCCGCCCCGGGGCCCGAATCCGTGCCCGCGGCCCCGGAGCCCGGATCGCCCGCGTCCGCCACCACCGCCCCTGCCCCCTCCCCCGGCTCCCGCTTCGCCGTCCTCGGGCCGATCCGCGCCTGGCGCGGCAGCGAGGTGCTCCCCTCCGGCACCCCCCAGCAGCGCGCCCTGCTCGCCGTGCTGCTGCTGCGCGACGGGCGCACCGCCACCGCGGCCGAGCTGATCGACGCCATCTGGGGCGAGGACCCGCCGCAGCAGGCCCTCGCCACCATCCGCACGTACGCCTCCCGCCTGCGCAAGGTCCTCGACCCCGGCACCCTCGTCACCGACGCCGGCGGCTACGCCATCCGCACCCCCGCCGGCACCCTCGACCTCGGCGTCGCCCGCAGCCTCGCCTCCGACTCCGAGCAGGCCCGCACCACCGGCGACCGCGCCCTCGCCCGCACCCTCCTGGCCCGCGCCCTCGACCTGTGGGACGGCGAACCCCTCGCCGGGGTCCCCGGCCCGCACGCCGAGACCGAGCGCTCCCGGCTCGTCGAGTGGCGCCTGCAGCTGCTGGAGACCCGCCTCGACCTCGACCTGGAGGTCGGCCACCACGCCGAGGCCGTCGCCGAGCTCACCGCGCTGACCGCCGCCCACCCCCTGCGCGAGCGGCTGCGCGAGCTGCTGATGCTCGCCCTGTACCGCAGCGGCCGGCAGGCCGAGGCCCTCGCCGTGTACGCCGACACCCGCCGCCTCCTCGCCGACGAGCTCGGCGTCGACCCGCGACCCGAGCTGGCCGCCCTCCAGCAGCGCATCCTGCGCGCCGACGCCGAACTCGCCTGTGCCGAGGCCCCGGCCCCGGCCGCCGCGCCCGTCCACGTACGGCCCGCGCAGCTGCCCGCCACCGTGCCCGACTTCACCGGCCGGGCCACCTTCGTGGACGAGCTCGGCGCCATCCTGTCCGCCGCCGACGGCCAGGTCATGGCCGTCTCCGCGCTCGCCGGGATCGGCGGTGTCGGCAAGACCACCCTCGCGGTGCACGTGGCGCACGCCGCCCGCCCGCACTTCCCCGACGGCCAGCTGTACGTCGACCTCCAGGGCACCGAGCCCCGCCCCGCCGAGCCCGTCGCCGTCCTCGGCTCCTTCCTGCGGGCGCTGGGCACCCCCGACACCGCCATCCCGGACACCGCCGACGAGCGGGCCGCGCTCTACCGCTCCGCCCTCGACGGCCGCCGCGTCCTGGTCCTCCTCGACAACGCCCGCGACGCCGCCCAGGTCCGGCCCCTGCTGCCGGGTACCGCCGGCTGCGCCGCCCTCGTCACCAGCCGGGTCCGCATGGCGGGCCTCGCCGGGGCCCATCTCGTCGACCTCGACGTGATGAGCCCCGAGGAGGCCCTCCAACTGTTCACCCGGATCGTCGGCGCCGAACGCGTCGCCTCGGAACGCCAGGCCGCCCTCGACGTCGTCGGCGCCTGCGGCTTCCTCCCCCTCGCCATCCGCATCGCCGCCTCCCGCCTGGCCGCCCGCCGCACCTGGACCGTCTCCGTCCTCGCCGCCAAGCTCGCCGACGAACGCCGCCGCCTCGACGAGCTCCAGGCCGGCGACCTCGCCGTCAAGGCCACCTTCGAGCTGGGCTACGGCCAGCTGGAGCCCGCCCAGCAGCGCGCGTTCCGCCTCCTCGGCC
>NZ_JACBGN010000441.1 GCF_013401435.1 Streptomyces sp. BR123 | reverse complement strand
GGGCGGGGCCGCCGGGGGCGTCCGGCTCGTACGCGTACATCCGCTGGTCGGCGTGGTGGACGAAGACCACCAGGGGGCCGCCGTCGGGCCGCCCGGTGCCCGCCCAGGGGCGGCCGCCGTACTCGGTGAACCCGCTGCGGACGTTCCACGGGGCGGGCAGGGCCTCGGCCGCGGGGCCGCCGTCGGGCCGGCGCACCAGGGTGCGGCGGCCGTTCTCGGCGGGCCGGGGCTCGGTCCACCACACCTCGGGGCCGATCATGCCGACGTACTCGGGCCGGCCGTCGAGTGAGGCGGCGAGCTGCGCGCCGAGCGGCGAGGGCCAGCTGCCGTACGGCTCCTGCACGGCCGGGGCCGGGGCTGCAGAGCCGGCCGCGGTGTCCTGCCGGGAGGCCTTCACGGGCTCCCCCTCACAGCGTCCGCAGCGCGTCGTCGAGGACGCGCACGCCGAAGTGCAGCGCGTCGACGGGCACCCGCTCGTCCACGCCGTGGAAGAGGGACCAGTAGTCGAAGCCCGGGGGGAGTCTGAGTGGGGAGAAGCCGTATCCGGTGATGCCGAGGCGGGAGAACTGCTTGGCGTCGGTGCCGCCGGCCATGCAGAACGGCACGACCCGCCCCGCCGGGTCGAAGCGCTCCACGGACTCGCGCAGCACGGCGAACGTCCGCCCGTCGACGGGGGCTTCGAGGGCCACCTCGCGGTGGTGGAACTCCCAGGTGACGTCGGGACCGGTCAGCTCGTCGAGGGTGGCGAGGAACTCCTCCTCGCCGCCGGGCAGCGTGCGGCCGTCCACGTACGCCGTGGCGGTGCCGGGGATGACGTTGACCTTGTAGCCGGCGCTGAGCACGGTCGGGCTGGTGCTGTTGCGCAGGGTCGCCTCGACGAGGGCGGCGGCCGGGCCGAGCTTGGGCAGCAGCTCGTCGAGGTCGGTCCGGCAGCTGCGCGCGTCCACCGAAAGGCCCTGCAGGGCGGCGAGTTCGGTGATGCAGGCGGCAACGGTGTCGGTGAGGCGGACGGGCCACCGGTGCTCGCCGATCCGGGCGACGGCGGCGGCGAGCCGGCTGACGGCGTTGGCAGGGTTGGGCTTGGAGCCGTGGCCGGTGGTGCCGCGGGCGGTCAGCTTCAGCCAGGCGGTGCCCCGTTCGCCGGCGGCGATGGGGTAGAGGCGCTGCCGGGGGCCGGTGTGCACGGTGAAGGCGCCGGATTCGCTCAGCCCTTCCGTGCAGCCCTCGAAGAGGCCGGGGTGGTGGTCGGCGAGGAAGCCGGAGCCGTCGACGGCGCTGTCCTCCTCGTCGGCGGTGAAGGCGATCACGATGTCCCGGCGGGGCGCCACCCCGGCCCGGGCCCAGGCCCGTACGACGGCCAGCACCATCGCGTCCATGTTCTTCATGTCGACGGCGCCGCGGCCCCAGACCACCCCGTCGCGGACCTCCCCGGAGAAGGGGTCCGTGCTCCAGTCGGCGGCCTCGGCCGGGACCACGTCGAGGTGGCCGTGGACGAGGAGGGCGTCGGCGGACCGGTCCGTGCCGGCGATCCGGGCCACCACGTTGGTGCGGCCGGGGGTGCGTTCGAGGAGTACGGGCTCCAGCCCGGCGGAGGCCAGGAGTTCGGCGGCGTACTCGGCGGCGGGGCGCTCGCGGCAGTCGCCGCCGCCCCGGTTGGTGGTGTCGATGCGGATGAGCCGGGAGGTGAACTCGACGACCTCGTCGAGGGCCTCCCGGTCGACGGGGGACCCGTCGGGCGGGTCCCCCTCGGCAGGCGGCTCCCCGGGCCGGTGCCGGGGCGTGGCTTCGGACATGTCAGCCATACTGCTCCTCCACGGCCGAGGAGACGACCGTCGTGACCGTCTTGAACGTCCGGATCCCCTCGTACATCGCATCACTGGTGTACGCGACCCTGCGCTCGCCGCTGCGCTCGACGCCCGGGACGAGGGTGGCGTACATCGCCAGGTGCTCGGCGTCGAACTCCAGCTCGACCGTGTACGGGCCGCCCCGTACCGGGTCCTTGCGCACCGCGAGGCTCGCGGCCTGTTTGGCGGCGGACCGGATGTCGGCGGCGGTGCGGGCGGGGGTGCGGCAGACGGCGGCGTAGCGGGAGACGTGGTCCTTGACGGCGACGGTGACCGCGTCCGGGGCGTACACGCCGGCGTCGCGGCAGGTCAGGTCGTCTCCGGTGACGAGGACGACCGGGACCCCGTACTCGGCGACGACGTGGGCGTTGAGCAGGCCCTCGCTCGCGCGGACGCCGTTCAGCCAGACACCGGTGATGGAGTTGGCGAGGTAGGTGTGGGCGAGGACGCCCTCCGTTCCGGCGCCGGTGTGGTAGCCGACGAAGGCGACCCCGTCGACGTCCCCGCCCTGCACCCCCTCGACCATGGACAGGGTCTTGTGCCGCCCGGTGATCATCTCGGCCCGCTCGTCGAGCTGTTCGAGGAGAAGGTTCCGCATGCTCCAGTGGGCCTCGTTGACGAGGACCCGGTCGGCGCCGCCGTCGAGGAAGCCGAGGACGGCCGCGTTGACGTCGGAGGTGAACATCGGCCGGCAGCGCTCCCACTCGGGGGTGCCGGGCAGGACGTCGGCGGGCCAGGTGACGCCGGTGGCGCCTTCCATGTCGGCGGAGACGAGAATCTTCATCGGGCCCCCGGAGGTCGGGTGCGCGCACGGCGCGGCGGGCGGCGCGGACGTCGCGCACCGCACCGTCCACGCGGGTCTCCACCCTAGCTTTCCGGGCCCGCCGCGGCCCGTCGGGCGCGCCCGGGAAGGCCGCCCGGCCCGCGTCGGGAATCCACCCGAACCGGTGAGGCCGTGTCCTCGGCCTCACCGGCAACGGCGGGACTCAGGCCTCGACTTCGCGGGCCAGGTTCTCCAGGACCGCGTCGTAGATGCGGCCGAGGCCCTTGGGGGCGAAGGTGCGCTCGAAGAAGCCGCCGATGCCGCCGGCGCCGTTCCAGACGGTGGTGACGACGGCCTTGGACTTGCCCTCGCCGGCCGGGGTGACGATCCAGGTGGTGACCATGGAGGAGTTGCGGTCCTTCTCCACGAGCTGGCCGTCGGTGGGCTCGGTGACCTCCAGCAGGCAGTCGCGCACGCGCTTGCTGGTGGCCTGGAGCTTCCAGTGGACGAGGGTGCCCTCGCCGTCGCCGCCCTCGCGCACCTCGTACTCGCTGAAGTGCTCGGGCAGCAGCTTGCCCCGGGTGCCGGTGTAGTCCGCCAGCGCGTCGAACACGGTGTCCGCGTCGGCCGCGATGATGCGCTCCGTGGTGGCCTCGACCTGCGCCATACCTGTTCCTCCAGCAGTTGTGTTGCCTCGTCGGCGGCAAGCCAACCACTTCGGGGGCGGCGGCCCAAAATCGGGCCCCGGTCAGCGCACGTCTGTGCGCAGCCGGGCCCGTGAGGTGTCGAACAGCCCGGCCTGTTCGGCGAGCCGGCCGGCCCCCGCCTCGCTGTCGACGAGCAACTGGCAGACCTGCCCGGCCCCGCCCGTGACGAACAGCTCGACCCGTCTGCGGGGCGCGCTCTGACCGGGCCAGTGGTAGTCGAGGGTGAGCAGGACGGCATCCTTGCCGTCCTGGGCGGTACGGGTGCGCTGTACCTGGAGGCCCTCCATCGCCGACTCGGCGGTCTTGCGGTACCAGGCGAGCTGTCCGTCGGCCGCGGCGTCGGCGGTGGTGCCGTTGAAGCTGTCCCGTTTGCAGCCGAGGACGTGCGCGCCGTCGGGGGATTTCCAGTTGCGGCGCAGGTCGTCCGAGGCGTCGAGCCGCCAGCCCTCGGGCACCGCTCCGGAGAGGGTGAGCGCCGGCTCGGTGAACCGGTGCCAGCCGGCGGGCAGCGGCGCGGGCGCCTGCGTGGTGCCCGGCCCGGGGGTGGGCGTCCCGGAAGTGGGCCCCGAGGGTGCAGGCTGCCCCGGGGTCGCGGGCTGCCCCGGGGCCGACGGGGCGGTGGCGCTCGGCCCGCGCGTGGCGGGGGTTCCCGGGGCCGGGGGCCGGCCCCCCCGAGGAGCCCACCGGTCCCGGCAGACCGAACACGGCCAGCAGCAGTCCGGCGACGGCGGTCGCCGCCGACACGACCGCCGCCACCTCCCCCGGCCGGCGCCCCGACGACCGGCCACCGGTCTCCTCCGGCCCGGACCCCGTCACACCCATCC
>NZ_JACBGN010000440.1 GCF_013401435.1 Streptomyces sp. BR123 | reverse complement strand
GCCCCAGCCCCGCCAGCGCCCGCGCCCGGCCGCCCAGGGCCTCCGCCTGCGCCGGGTCCGCCCGCAGCGCCCCCTCGTACTGGCGCAGCGCCTCCGCCGGCTCGCCCCGCTCCCACAGCAGCTCCCCGCGCCGGTACAGCACGTACGCCTTCTCCGCCGGGGACTTCGCCGCGCCCGCCGCGTGCTCCAGCGCCACCGCGGCGTCCTCGCGCCAGCCGCGGTCCCGGTACACCTGCGAGGTCTTCAGGTACGCCGTCAGCCCGGGCCGGATCCGGGCCAGCCGCTCCACCGCCTTCTCGGCCGCCGGATAGTCCCCCAGCCCCGAGTACGCGTCCACCAGCACCGGGTACGCCGCCCACTGCCGCGGCGCCTGCGCCCTCACGAGCTCGCCCCACTTCCGCCCGGTCCCGTAGTCGCCGCGGGCGTTCGCGAGCGCCCCCATCCCCGTCATCGCGTCGAGGTTGCCCTTCTCCGCCGGGCGGAGCTCCAGCGACCGCTTCAGCGCCTTCTCCGCCCTCGGGTACCAGGCCGGGTCGGCGCGGCGCCGGGCCTGCTCCAGGTACGCCGACCCCAGCACCGCCCACGCCGCCTCGTCCCGCGGATGGGCCGCCACCCACTCCTCCCGGTCCGCGATCAGCGCCGACAGGTCCGCCACCGACGCCGGCGCCCCCATGCCGACCGCCGACGCGGCCCGCTCCATCGGCGCCGGGGGCCGGGCGTCGTCACCCGGGCGGGCCGGCCGGACCACCAGCGCCCCGGCGATCAGGACCACCGCGACCGCGGCCGCCACGAGCGTCTTGCGACCGGTGAACGTCACGGGCGGCGCAGCGTCCCGCGCTTCCTTGTCGATACGGTCCATGCGATCACTGTGCGTCAATATGAACGGACCGCAGCAGTGTCCGAAGCCCGCCGCGGCCGTGTTCACACCGATGGCCGCCGGTGCCACGCTGGGCCCATGGAACTCAAGGACGACGAGCTCACCGCACGGCTGCGCACGCGCCTCCTCGAAGGGCTCCCCGCCGAGGCCCTCCTCACCGACCCCCAGGTGACCGCCTCCTACGCCACCGACATGGCGAACTTCTGCCCCGCCGGCACCCCGGCGGCCGTGGTCCTGCCCCGCACCGTGGAGCAGGTCCGGCACGTGCTGCGCACCGCGCACGCCCTACGGGTCCCCGTCGTCCCGCAGGGCGCCCGCACCGGACTGTCCGGCGCGGCCAACGCCACCGACGGCTGCATCCTGCTCTCCCTCGTCAGGATGGACCGCATCCTGGAGATCAACACCGTCGACCGGACCGCCGTCGTCGAACCGGGCGTCGTCAACGCCGTGCTCTCGCGGGCCGTCGCCGAACAGGGCCTTTACTACCCGCCCGACCCCTCCAGCTGGGAGCAGTGCACCATCGGCGGCAACATCGGCACCGGCTCCGGCGGCCTGTGCTGCCTCAAGTACGGGGTCACCGCCGAGTACGTGATCGGCCTCGACGTGGTCCTCGCCGACGGCCGGCTCCTGCGCACCGGCCGGCGCACCGCCAAGGGCGTCGCCGGATACGACCTCACCCGGCTCTTCGTCGGCTCCGAGGGCAGCCTCGGCGTCGTCGTCCAAGCCGTCCTCGCCCTGCGCCCGGCCCCGCCCCGGCAGCTCGCGCTGGCGGCGGAGTTCCCCTCCGCCGCGGCCGCCTGCGCCGCCGTCTGCGCCGTCATGGAGGCCGGGCTGACGCCCTCGCTGCTGGAGCTGATGGACCGCACCACCGTGCGGGCCGTCAACGCGCTGGGGCGTGGGGGTCCCCCCTGCTCGAGCGGAGCCGAGAGCTTGGGGGAGGGCCTGCCCGAGACCACCGAGGCCCTGCTGCTCGCCGCGTTCGACACCCCGCACGCGCCCGACGACCTCGCGGCCGTCGCCGCCCTGTGCACGGCCGCCGGCGCCACGGCCGTCGTACCCGCCGACGATGAGGCGGAGTCGGAACTGCTGCTCAAGGCCCGCCGGATGGCGCTGACCGCTCTGGACACCCTGCGCCCCGCCACCATGATCGACGACGTCTGCGTACCGCGCTCGCGCCTGGCCGAGATGATCGACGGGACCGCCCGCATCGCCCGGGCCCACGACCTCGTCGTCGGGGTCTGCGCCCACGCCGGCGACGGCAACACCCACCCCGTGGTCTGCTTCGACCCCGCGGACGAGGACGAGACGCGGCGGGCGCGCACCTCCTTCGACGAGATCATGGCCCTCGGGCTGAGCCTGGGCGGGACCATCACCGGGGAGCACGGGGTCGGCGTCCTGAAGAAGGAATGGCTCGCCCGCGAACTCGGGCCGGTGGGGCTGGAGGTGCAGCGGGCGGTCAAGCACGCCTTCGACCCGCTGGGCCTGCTCAACCCCGGCAAGCTCTTCTGACCGCTTCCCCCGCCCCGGCCCGCGGCGGTGCGGTCCGCGGCCCCGGTCGTCCCGCATCACAGGTCACCGTCCGCAGCCTCGTCCGACGGCCACGCATCGCGCATCCACAGGTCGTCGGCCGGGGTCGGGGCGAGCAGCTCGGCCAGCGCGGCGTCCAGGCCCAGCAGCTCGGCCTCGGTGCCCGGCGGGACCACCCGCAGCGTGCGCTCCAGCCACGCCGACAGCGAGGCGGCCGGGGCCTGGAGCAGGGCGTCGCCGTCGGGCGAGGTGAGTGCCAGGCAGATCACCGGCAGGCCCTCCGGCTTGGCGGGCCAGATCCGGACGTCCCCCTGCCCGCAGGGGCGGAACACCCCCTCCACCAGCAACTCGCGGGCGAAGGTCCAGTTGACCGGGGTGCTGGAACCGGTGTGGAAGGTGATGTGGACGGCGTACGGGTCGTCCGCGAGGTAGACCAGCCGCGCGGGGACCGGGACGCTGCGCTCGGGGGACAGGACGAGCCTGACTTCCAGCTCGCGTTCGACGACGGGGTGCTGCTGCATGGCGGCCTCGCTTCGGTTCGGTGTGCGGGGCCGGGTTGTCGCCCCACACCCGCAGAGAGCGCCGGTGCGCCCGGGTATGACGCGACTTCGCGCACCGGACCGCACTATGGCCTGAATCTTTTGGTGGCCGAAAACAACCCTACGGAGGGATGTTCGCCCGAAGGCTTGGATTCTCCCGTTACCGGACCTCCCGGGGGGCGGTTCTTGGCTATGGTCCTCCCCTTGCACAAGCCTCAAGCCCACGATCGGAGTTGGGGACATGACGGCCTCCCCTGGTGACGGCGACCACGCGGCCCGCGAGGGCTACTACCCCGATCCGTCCATCCCCGGCTACGTCCGGTACTGGAACGGCCGGTCCTGGGTGCCGGGCACGAGCCGGCCCGCCACCCCGGCCGACCGGCCGCCCGTCCCCGCCGACCCGCCCGGCCCGACGCTCCCGGACGAGACCTCCGTGACCGAGGCACTGCCCGAACCCGAACTGGAACACGACCCAGACCCCGAGCCCGAGCCGTTGCCGGCGTCGCCGTCGTCGTCGCTGCCGTCGTCGCTGTCGGCCCCCGCCGACGCATGGCAGGCCGATCCGCTGCGCCAGTCGGGCTTCGGCGGGCCGCACGACCACCGGGTGTCCTGGGGCGGCGGCAGCGACCCCGCCGGGCGGCCCGAGCCGGAGCCCGACACGGGGCACGCGCCCACCCGGCCCGCGGGCGCCGCCCCGGGCCGCGGCCCGCACCCCGAGCCGGAGCCGACGGCCCGCGGGGCCGGGGCCGGTGCACGGGGCGCGGGCAGCGGCCCGGACGGCAGCCCCGGCAGCCGCCCGGACGTCCTCTCGGAGCGCCGCGCCGACGACCGCCCCGACGACCGCCCCGACGACCGCCCCGACGGGCGGCCGAACCGCGGGCCGGGCGTCTCCTTCGCCCGCACCCCGGCCGCAGCCGCCGCAGCCGCCGAGCGGTACCCCGCGCAGGGCGTGGGCATCCTGTCGACCCGCTCCCCGGCCGCCGCCGATGCCGCGCCGTCGGCCCCGGCCACGGCGTGGCCCACCGTCCCCGGGAGTGGCACCGACTCCGGGATCACCTCCTCGTGGCCCGAGGCGACGGAGCGGTGCGCCCCCGCCGCTCCCCCCGCCCCCCGTCCGGAGCCGAGGCCCGGCGCCCGGCCGTCCCCGGCGGCCGCCGCCCGCGGGGCCGCGTTCCCGGCGGCTCCCGAGTCCCCCGCCTCGCCCGTGCCCGTCGCCGCGCCCGCGCCCCCCTC
>NZ_JACBGN010000043.1 GCF_013401435.1 Streptomyces sp. BR123 | reverse complement strand
GTCTCCGACGGCACCCCTCGGACCCGGTGACACCACCCCCCAGGTCATCCGTTCGACAGGGGGCAACAGTCATGCCGGGCCCGGAGGCCAGCGGCCCTCTTGCAGGACCGCGAAAAACATAACGGGGCACCGGTTCCCCAGCCGACGGGGACGAGCAGGCATCTCGACTCCCAGCGCCGAGACCTTCTGCACCACGGCACCACGGCACCACGGCAGCCGAGTACTCGGCCGGCGCGCCGGCTTTGATGCTGCGTCTCCCGGATACGCGCAACGAATGACGTGCCGCCGAGGCGGGAGGAGCCCGCGCGTCGGCCCCCCTCGCGTACTCGCGGTCGTCTGGGACACCGCCGACGCCGGCTTCGCCGAAACCCTCGCCGCCGCACACGCCTGCTTCCACCGCAGTGCGCGCAGTGTCCCGGGCGTGCGGTGACGGGCGTGCCGATGGTTTCGGCGGCGTCGAATGACCGACGGCCGCCGCCCGGCACGCTTCGGCCAGGGTGGGCAAGCCCCTGTTCGGGCGCTTGTCCAGGCTGCCCATGGGCTTGTTCCGGCAGTCGTGCGTGGCGGTCAGCGGCCGACGGCTTCGGGGTGGCGGGCGCGGCGCCGGTCCGGGCCGTCGACGCCGATCGGGACGAGACGGCATCCACCCGGCGCGGGACGCAGCAGGGCGTCACAGGGCAATTCTCCTGCTTCGAACGCCTTCTCAGAGGCCGAGGACTTCCGGGTGTTCGGCCAGCTCCCGGAGGTGGGCGCCCGGGTCCGGCACCAGGCTGCGGCGGGCGAGGTCGAGCAGGCCGATGACGCCCGTCACTTCACAGGCCAGGGTGCCGTCCGCGCGGCGGATGTCCTGGCGCAGCCGGAAGGTCTTGCCCTCGCCCCACTCGAAGACGCAGGAGACGTCGACCTCGTCCCCGCCCTGGAGCTCGCGCCGGAACCTGAGCGTGCACTCCAGCTGAGCCGGGCCCACGCCCCCCGCCAGCAGCTTGTCGCCCGGGATACCAGCCGCCCGCAGGACCTCCCACAGGGCGTGCTCGCAGTACTGGAGGTAGACCGCCTGGTTGAGGTGGCCGCGGGTGTCGAGTTCGTACTCGCGGACCGTGACACGGACGGTGAAGGGCGAAGAGGAGGGGGAAGGTGCGGCGGGATCGTGGGGCGGCACGGCCGGTCCCTTTCGTCGTCGGCTGTCAGCTGGTCGTGGAGCTGTGGTGCGGGCTGTACGGGGACCAGCACCACTGGCGCCAGTACCCCTCCGAGACCCCCAGCCAGGTGCGCAGGTCCTCGGCGCTGTCCAGGAAGTCGTGCATGCTCATCAAGAGCCAACTGTGCACTGCCTGGCTGTCCCGGCAGTCCCCGCAGTGGCCGGAAGTGCAGCAGAACTGCACGGTCTCCAGGTCGGCGCCCCACGCGTTGAAGCCGGGCAGCACCGGGTTGCCGTTCCCCATGCGCTCCGCGTGGGCCTTGTGGTCGACGCTGATGCTCGGGCAGACGTCGTAACCGAAGCTCTTGCCGTGCGAGCGGCCCGTGATCAGGGTCTCGATGTAGTGTGGGTCATTGACGACGACCTGCGGGAACAGGTCCTTGACGCGCAGGGCCTCGTCCAGGAGCCGACGGCCCTCCAGGGCGCCGAGCGGGTGGTCGGAGCCGTACTCGCTGTAGAAGTTGAAGCTGACCAGGTTGCCGTTGTCTGCCATCTTACGGACGGTGTCCTCGATGTAGCGGATGCCGGGCTCGGTCAGCGCGAACACGAAGGTGGCCCGCGGGTCGCCCCGGTAGTTGTCCAGGGCGGTATCGATCAGGCCCGAGAAACGACGGCCGTTGGGGTGGATGGCGCGGAGCTGGTCGTCGAGGGGGCCGCCGCCGAAAACGGAGATGGCCACCGCCACGTCCTCGAAGCCGTCCTTGGGCAGGGCGAGGAGCCCGTTGGTGGAGATGGTGACGTAGTCGAGCAGCTCCACGAACGGGCGGATCTTGTCGGGGACGAGGGTGGGCTCACCGCCGATGAGCAGGGCCGAGGTGACCCCGTCGGTCTTGAGGCGTTCGACGAAGTTCCGCACCTTGGCGAGATCCCGTTGATCGGTGACGGCCGAGTCGAAGTCGTGGGCGAAGAACCAGCATCCGTCGCAGCGGATGTTGCAGGCACCGGTGAGGTGCACCTCGGTGTTGCGGACGGTGCGCCCGAAGCGGCGTAACGCGTCCAATCGGGCGCCCAGTTCCGGTTCCGCCGAGATCAGCTCGGTGACGCGCGCACGGACCTCCTCCCGGGTGCGTGGGCGGCGTGGGCTCAGGGTGAGGTCGATCGGCTGGGCTGACATGCTGCTTCGGCTCCTGACGTGGGTGGGGAGGTGCTCAGGTGTCGATCGTTCGCCCGGGCGGTGTCAGGAGGGCAGGGCCAGGCCCATCTTCCTGACCTTCGCGCCGCCGCGAACCTCCCAGTCGTGCCGCGCTTGTTCGTTCGTACGGGTCCGCAGGCCCCAGCCGACCGCGATCTCGGCCTTCTTCGAGCCCGGGCTGCCGAAGACGTCCAGGGAGTGCGGCCACAGACGGTCCACCGCCGCCTGGACCTGCTTCTTGCCGTCGCGGTCCTTGACCAGGCCACGCACGATGCGCGCGCCGTGCGCGATGTGCACCCGCTCGTCCTGGATGACGGTTCGGAAGGAGTCGGCCCACGGCCGGTAGCTGCTGGCCGACATCTCCTTCAGCAGTTCCATCACCGCGTCCTCGATGAGCCAGGACACCACGCCGCGTTCGGCCCACGTCGTGCTGTTGTGGAAGTCGGCCGTCAGGAACAGTTTGCGGCGCTCTTCCAGGGACTGCCGGGACATCTGCGAGGTGTCCACGCCGAGGTCGTTCAGGACGGCGCTGGCCACCTTGAAGTGGTTGATCTCCTCGGCCGCGCGCTCGCAGCAGACCTGCCGCTCCTCGGCGTCGGGCGCGAGCGGGTAGAAGACCCGGATGTAGTCGTCGGCTCCGGACAGCTCGCCCTCGGCGTGGATGAGCATCTGGCGCGTGGCCATGGACTGGTATTCCTCGGGCATGTCGTGGAATTCCTCGGGAGTGCGGACCACGATCACTTCGTCCTCTGCCGGCACCTTGGCCACCTCTCTTTTCGTGGGGTGTTTACGGGGCACAGGCGTGCGCGCGGCGACGCGCACGGGATTACCGGCAGGTACGGCCGCCGGGCGGCTTCACCCTGTCATCGCCGTACACCGCCCGTCTTGCAGAAAACGGCCACACTCAAGCGGTACCTCTCCTGCCGCTTGGGCAGGCAGGAGAACGCTGGTCACCTCGCCGGGGACCCGGTCGACCCGGCCGCCTCCGGCGAGCGCTGCGGCGGCGGCACGGTGGCCGAGGAACTCGGCGGGGGTCAGCCCGGTCATGGCCTTGAACTCCCGCTGGAAATGCGGCTGGTCGTGGAATCCGCAGGCAAGCGCGGTCGCGCTGGCAGGGTGCCCCCGGGTCAGCAGCGCCAAGGCGTGGCGCAGGCGGGCCACCCGGGCGACGGCCTTGGGCGACAGGCCGATCTGCTCCTGGAACCGGCGCCGGAGCTGGCGTTCGCTCCAGCCGACCTCGGCGGCGACGCTGCCCACGGGTACGGGGCGTGGCCCGGCCGCGAGCAGCTCCCAGGCCCGCAGCACCTGCGGGTTCGGCTCCGGGCCGGTCACGCGGCCGCCGATCAGGCGGGAGGAGCCGGCGGGCAGGGAGGTCAGCAGGCAGTCCAGGAGGGCGAATCGCTCGGCCCATCCGGGGGCGGTGGCGAGGGTGTCGGCCAGGTTCCGGGCACGTCGGCTGCCGAGTACGGCGTCCAGGTCGGCCACCGAGTCGGTGAAGTCGCCCATGTCGACGGCCAGCAGCCGGTGGGCGGCCCAGGGAGCGAGGAAGACCTGTACCCCGTAGGCGCGCCCGTCGTGCTCGCCGAGTACGGCGCGGGTGTGTGGGCCCGCGAACAGGGAGGTGAGAGAGCGTGGCGTCCGGCCGTCAGCGCCCGCGGGGTCGCTGACGCGCACCGGGGGGCCGAACCCCACGAGCAGGGTCACCAGCCCACCGGGCAGCTCCAGCCTGCGGTGGGTCCGGCCCAGGTCGATGCGGTAGCCCCGGTAGCCCCGCACCCCCGGGCGCAGTCGCTCGTGCGGTCGTCCCCGGGCGATCTCCCAGCCGCCCGACGGACACGCCCACACCCGCATGCCGCCCCAGTCCGCCACGTCGGCACCCCCGGCACAATCCAAGCGTGACCAACCGGACGCGACCAGCACGGAACCGGCCAGTCCGGGCGGGATGGGGGTAAACCACCGGTCAGCCGCCGTCGGTGCAGCGGTGGTGTCGGCGGCCGTAAGGGAGTTACGCAACGCGCTCCACGCGCTCAACGCCGGCGGCCATCCGCAACTGCCGCACTGCGACAAACCCCGTCACCATCGTGGCGCTACCGGCTGCCCCGATGCCGCACGGCCCAACACCATCCCAGCAGCAAGCCCGGACGCCATCCCCATGCCAGAAGCCGAGGAGGAACCGGTACGACACGATCAGCTGCCGTTGATTACTGTCGCATGGGAAAGGATCACGGAAAAGGATGTGGGCATGGCGCTGGTCAAAAAGGGATCGCGGCTCATCACCGTGGACGGCATCACCTACCGGTGGCGACTCCGCGGACGACCGACCTACGACCAGGGCCTGGCCACCTCTCCCCTTGCCTACGCGGTCGAACACGCCGAGACCGCAGGCACCACATTGGTGATCACCACCAACCGGCCCCACCCCGGCAACTGGCTCGGAACACCCGGCAGCCCGGTTCTTCCCGCCCATGTGGCTGACAGCATCCGGACCGCTCTCACCGACGGCTGGACGCCCACGCGCCCCGGCTCACCGTTCCGCTTCGACCAATCAGCCGGCTTCGTCCCGTCGCGTTGACCCGACCTCCACCACGGTACGAGGGCAGGCCTGGTCGAATTCCTCCGGCACCGGATCCGGGTAGCGCCAGCTGATCGTGCGCCGGTTCAGCAGCCGCTCCCCGTCGACCAGCAGCCTCAGTTCCGCTTCGAGTGTCCGGCGGCCCTGTTCGTCGTACGCCCACACCTCGACGGAGCCCGCGCCCCACGACACCAGCCGCACCTCGGCCGGCAGCTCGCTCCCCGGCACCCGGTGCATCACCGCGTACGGCAGCCCGCCGGCGTCCCGCGCCCGCGCCTCCCCGGCGGACGGCGCCCGCCCGGGAGTGCGGGACGCCGGATCCCGGCCCTCCGCGTACCCCACCTCGACGACCGTCCCCGATCCCCGCTCCATCTGCCACCGCCCGCGCGCGCCCGATCCTGCCGAGCGCAAGATAACGGCTGCCACCGACAGGGGGTGTCGGCGCCTACGTCCGCGCGCTCGTCCCATGGGCCGGCTCTGCCCGGCCCTCGGTCGGCGCTGCGACCCCACGACCAGCACAGCGGGGAGGCAGTCCGCGCCCTGCACAGCCCCGCGGCCGTGGCTGCGATCGTGTCCGGCCGAGTTCCGCCACCAGCCCAGAACGGTCCGCGCGTTCCCGGCCGCAACGAGGGCTGTGCGCAGGGGACGAGTTGGGCGGCCCGTTGGGACGGCAGGCCTCCGAGGAGGGCCAGGCCAGGCTGCCCCGCACGCGCTCGCCCCTCCACCCGGCTGTCCATCGGTACGGTCCGCTCCATCAGCCCCGCGTGAGCGGATGTCAGAGCCGTCGTGAAGGATCGTGCTGTGACGAATACCGATGACTACCTGTGGTTTCAGGAAGACTTCCCGGATCTGGCGAGCGCCTACTGCATCACACTGGTGCACGACCTGCCGCCGGAGGAGTTGCTGCACCGTTTGGGCGGCAGGGCCGAACCCCCGCGCACCGGAGCCGCGTCACTGGTCGAGGCCTGGTACGAAGCCGAGTACCAGCCCGAGCTCACACGGACGTTGTTCGGAATGACCGTGATCGGTTCCTGGACGCTGATGATCGAGCCCGGTGGCTGGCACGGTGTCAGCGAAGCCAAGGCCCTGCCCGCCTCGGCAGGAACCCGTTGGATCTCCCACTGTGACATCGGCTACGCCAACAGCGACGGCACCTTCCTCTGGGCCGAGAACGGGGAGACGCATCTCCACTTCGAGCTCCGCAACAGCGAATGCTGTGAGCTCTGTCGATCGGGCACCCGCGCCGACGACTGCGTCGACGTGATGCGCCGCCTCGGCTTTGCCACACCCGAGGATGCGACGCCCGAAGACGAGGAGCGCGTCATACCCGCTGCATTCGCACTCGCCGAGCACCTCACAGACGTCCGGCTGACGCCCGAGCTCTTCCGGAGCACCACTTTCGTCTGCGGCAGCGCCGAGGTCTGAGACGGCACGCTGGGCCCCCTCGCCCTATGGCATTCGGCTCAGCGAGCGGCAGAGCAGGACAACGGCGTCGCGCTACGGCGATACCGACCATGGGGCGCGGGCGAGCACGGCCGCTCCGGCCACCGCCAGACAGCCTCGCGGTCGCGGGCGTGCATACCCTGCGCCCCGAGCGGCACGAGGACGCCTGCTGCGCCTGATCGACCAGATCGAGACGACGCTGTGGCCGTGGCTTGGCTGGGGCTGCTACATGACCGTCTCGGACGGTCCATCTGCTGCTGCAAGCGACTCGCGCAACTCACCCCGTGGAACACGCTCTCAGCACACTCAGAAGCGGCGCGGACCTTCGTAGTCCCAGTGCTCGATCAGGGAAGGAACATGCGTCCAGACGACGACGAGCACCGCCAGCAGCGCCAGGGATATCGCCCAGGACGTCTTCCATCTGCGTGACACCGCGACGGCAGCCAGCAGGAAGACGGCAGAGAACAAGAGGATGAAGTTGGCCCCGACCACGTCGTCGGGGTCGGTCGTGGGCCCGACTTCCTCGCCCGTGAACGGAAGACCCAAGGCCAGCCAGAACAATGCGGCAAGGTACAGGACTGCGGCAGCGACAGCCCTGGCCCATATGCCGCCTCGACTCTCCGGGAACACCATTCGCCGGTCCTTTCGTTCCGTGTTCGGTGAGCGGTGCACCCGGGATGAGTTCGTCGTCCGGGGTATCGTCGGCTGATCCGGCACCCCCAGACGGGCCATCCCGGTACGGCCAGCCGTCGGCATGAGGCGCCGGCATCAGGATGTTGATCGTCTCGTTGATCGCCCCGACCCGTAGACCTCCATGAACCGGACGTAGTCCGAGGGGAACGGAGTCCCCCAGATCGCCTCGACCTCGCTCCAGTCGATCCGCTCGTCTACCCCGTGGGCCACCGGAATGAGTTCGGCCAGTGCTGCCACCGCGTCTCTCCCGCGCATGTCCCACCCCTCATCCCGCCACCCGCACGCGCGGCGCGTCGTATCCGAGGGCCCAACTTACGTGAACGACACCTACGACGAATCTCCGGGCGGCACTCCTTGTCACAGTCGGGTGGTGAACCGGCCGTCGGGCAGTTTCCACAGCCATCCGCGGTCGGCCAGACTCTGACCAGCTTGCCGCGCAGCGGTTCCGGCTCCGCCCCCACGCTGACGTCCGTTCGGGGTGGGAGGCGTTGGAGACGAGGCCCGCCAGCGTCATGTTGACGTGCTCGGAGTGCTCTGCGGGATGGGTCAGGTTGTAGGGGTCGAGGGGGTTCAGGAAACCCCGGCCGAAGTTGAGGGTGCCCGCCGCCCTTGATCACGCCGCCGAGGACGTGGGTCCGCTCGACGGCCTGGGCGCCTTGGTGGTCGAGGCGTTCGCCAGGGCGTCAACTTTCCCGCAGCTGGTGCACTCCCGGCCGCAGCGATTCCGGATCCGCGGCGTGGTGTTTCTGCCCGGCGACCGGTGTTTCGTGGCAGGCGGCAGGCCACTGCGGGGTGGGTCGGCGCTCGAGGGCGGCTGCGGCCCGGCGGCCGGCAGTAGACGCGCCGTCAGGGCAGTCCTGTGCCAACTCGGGCCGGATGGTCTTCGCCTGCGGCGGCATCATGGAGGATCCGGCCTCGTCTTCGAAATGAAAGGGCGCAAACTCGGACGCGTCCCCACCGCCAACGACCATCGACTGAACCGGCACCAGCGGGTCACCTCCCCCGGCCACACTGGTCCGGTTCTGAGCCGACACCGACACGTGAACGAACTCGGCCCACGACCAGCGCTCACCAGCCGTACGGCTGCTGCGACCAAGTGCCTCACCGCCCTGCAGCCGCCTGGAACGCCCCAAGGCGTGCACACCGCTGCCGGAATCCGCCGCGCCCGGGGTGCGCCCGGCAGCCGGGTGGCGGCCATCGCTCCTTCGTACGGCTTCCACGGCCGCCGAGCCCCGGTCTGCACGGCCCGGGTCTGCACCCGCGAGGTGTCCGGCGCGGCCGTAGGCGACCTTTGCCAACCGGATGGCTCGGGCTCCGGAGGGCGGGCACGGGCGTCGCGTCATCACCGTCGGGCCACCCGGCCGCATGGGGCTGGTCCTCCTCCTGCAGGAGTTCGGTGCGGTGGAGGAGGACCCGCATCCGGTCGTCGTCGCCGGGACGTCCGTGTTCTACCGGGTGAGGAAGCGGGTCGCACCGACGTAGACGCGGCCGGTTGAGCCGATGGGTTCCTCCTTGACGACGTCACCGGTCCGAGGCGAGTTGATCATCATCGGTTCACCGTTCCTCGTCCCCGTGAAAATACCGACGTGGGTGACGTCGCCACCGGTGGCGGGGCGGAAGGCCACGATGTCGCCGGGCCTGAGATCGTCCGTCCCTTCGATCCGCACGCCTACGGCCGAACCGGCGGGCGCCTGCCCGCCGCCCGCGTCGAACTGCGGCTGTGCGTCACGCGGGATCGTCACACCGAGCGCGGAATACACCTGTGCGGTAAGACCAGAGCAGTCGTAGCCGAATCCGGAAGTGCCCGACCACAGGTAGGGCAGGCCCAGAAACGCGCGTGCGGCGGCGACCACGTCCTCGCCGCTCGGCGTGGCCGGGACTGCTGCAAGGTCACCGGCGCGGAAGAAGATCCGGCCGCCGCTGTTGCCGTAGGCCGTGACGACACCGGGCAGCGGGCCGGGCTGCACCGCGAACGAAGTGTTGTACGAGTACTCGGTCGCCCGTCCCGGAGCAGCGCCCTCGAGCGCGGCTGCGGCGGAGGTGAAGCCCCGGGCCGTGGGCCGCACGACGCGCTCCTCGTGAGTGCCCCGGGGCGGCTTCCGATGGTCCGATGTCAGCTGTCGGTCAGGAATCCAGCCGGGGTACGCCCCCCGTCCGGCCGGGTCCCTGGGGGTGGGCTG
Organism: Streptomyces sp. BR123; assembly: GCF_013401435.1. Classification (GTDB taxonomy): domain Bacteria; phylum Actinomycetota; class Actinomycetes; order Streptomycetales; family Streptomycetaceae; genus Streptomyces. Next base: position 28,715 of record NZ_JACBGN010000043.1, on the reverse strand, counting down.
GCCGCGTACCCATACGTGGTCCCACAGCAGTCCCCCGTGCCGCTTCGTACCGTCGACAATCACTTCGGTCCCGTGCAACGCCTGCGTTTCGCCCGCGACGTCACGCCGCTCATCCAGTGACATGTCCCTCAACCAGCCGCGGATATCGACGGGATTGGCCGTCGCCGGGGCGTCAACGCCTCGAACCTGCTCGGGGCTGACCCAGACCTGGGCCACCGTCACATCGACGTAGCAGGTCGGGGCGCCTTCGCAGGGGCGCGCCGCAACGGGCGCGGAGGCGTCGGCGGAAGGGCCAGTGGCCGGTACGGCGAGGGAGAGGAGCACTGCGGCTGCCGTCAGAGCCGTCTTCACCAAGGACATGGGGCGATTCTGTCCACGATGCCGAGCCTGCGAACCTTGCGGACTCCATGGAGCGCGTTGAGTGTCGACGGCACCCTTGCCCCGATGCACTTGATGCGCACGGTGGCCGCCTCCACGACGCGCCCCGAGCCATGGCGACGCGGCTCCCGGATGCGTCCGTACACGGTTTCGTCGACCACCAGCACGAGGGTGGCCCGGCCCGGTCGACAGCCGGGCGCCCGGCTACTGCATCAGCTCGAGGTGGGGATGCTCCGGCGCCGCCGCGCAGACGTAGAGCTGCATTCTGTAACCGCTGCCGATCTGGACACCGGTCGGTCGCCGTATGTCGTCGTGGTGGTCGAGGGAGGCCGCGGCGGCCTGGTCTTCGTACGGGATCCAGCTGCGGTTGTTGCCGTCCCATTCGAACGTGGCGATGGTCAGCAGCGCGTCCATCGTGGTGTCGCAGGCGGGGCACTGCCGCGGGGAGGGGTCGGTGTAGCCCCACTGGGGCCAGCCGCCGGCCTTCCAGCCCGGGGCGACGGACAGGTTGCTGTGGTAATACGATTCCAGGTAGGGAGCGTAGGAGCTGTCCACATCGGCGTCGGCCGCCTGCCACCTGCTCCAGTCGCCCAGCTGCTCTCGCAGCTCCTTGCTCAACTCCAGGGAGTTGGGGTACTCGGTGATCTGCTCCGGCGTGAGCACGCACGGCTCAGGCACGTATTCCTCCCACTCCACATCGAGCGGTTCCGGGGGTGAGGTGAGGATGTCGGTGACGGAGTCCGCGGACCGCCAGACCACGGCGGTCCGGGGCATGTACAGATCCGGGTGGTCGAAAGGGCACCACAGCACCTGAAGCAGATCGGCCTGGCCGGGCGGACGCAGCACGGGGACGTCACGCACGTACAACTGGGCCACGGGCAGCAGCGGGACCGGACCATCGGGCCGCTCCTGGTCCCAGTCGATCTGTTCCAGGATCGCCCTCTCCTGCGGCGTGTACGAGGAAACGCCGTCCGGGTGCGCCGCCTCCCTCGCCCGGACGCGCTGCTCCACCCGCACCGCGGCCAGCGAGTGGCCGCCCCCCTCGTGCGGGGCGTCGCAGTGCGGCCACGGCTCGTCGGCGGGCCACAGCAGTGGCCCGCCGATCGAGCTGTCATGCGGCGACGGAGCCCCGCGGCGGGGGTGCAACCGGGTCGCCGGGCGGGCCAGCGGGGCCAGTTGAGGGAAGACGGCGGTGACGTCAACCGGCCGCGGCGGGGTGGTATGGATCAAGGTCATGACACCGATGCTGCCAGCACGCTCCGACACCGGCGGCATACCGAGCTGCGACAGCCGCTCACCCCCTCCATCTCCCGGTACCGCCCCGGCCGCCGTGACGGCCGCACCGCGGACGGCCTGCGCGTCCAAACCGTGGCAGGCCCCCGGCCACGTGCTCACGAACCGCACCTGAAAACCGTCCGTTGGCTGCGCTTGGTTCCTCACGCCTCCAGACGGCTCAGCGCTTGCATGGCCTCGCGCTCCAGGCGCGAAAGATCGCCGAGGATCGCGCCGGCCTGGGTGAGGAACTGCGCCTCGCCGGATTCACCGGCCTTCCCGATCAGGGCTGCCACTTCCGTCCACAGGGGGGCCGCCTCGGCGTACAGCCTGTGGCCGGTGCGCAGATGCCTGCTGTCGATCAGACCGGTGCATTCGGAGAGGAAGTCTCGGTAGAGGTTCCGGAACAGGGCGCCCCCGGTCCCGGCCTTCTCCATCAGGAGGGCGGCACGCGGCAGGTCCCGCTGCGGGGCACGGGTGCGCCGGAGCCATGTGCGCACCAGCTTGCCGGCCTTCTCGATGCCCCGGTGGCCCAGGTTGGCGATGGGCGGGTCGAGGAACGCGCCGGCGCAGGCCGTGATGGCGGGGATGATCCGGTCTCGTGGGGAGGGCAGGCTGTGCGGAGCGGTGAGGGTGAAGGACCGGTGCTTGGCGGCCATCGGTCCGCGCGCGGCCCTGGCCCGGGCAAGACTGGTCAGGCTCGTGGACACCGCACCGCCTTGCTGGTCGGTGTCCACCAGGTAGGCGACGTGGTCGTCGTAGCCGTACATGGCGACGACGTGGCCGCCGAAATGGGTCTTCGAGCCGAAGTAGTCCAGGTGGTGGCTGTCGAGCTGCAGTCCGACGGGGCGGCCGGCGTCGATGGAGGCCGTCACGTTCTCCCAGGCCCTTCGGGGGGAACCGGTTTCCTGGAGCAGGAGCTCCAGCCCGAGTCTGGTGGACAGGTTTCTGGTGAGGTCGAAGGGTTTGACCCGTCCCCCGAGGAACGGGAAGTCCATGTTCTTGCTGTCCCAGTAGATGAAGGACAGGCCGGAGCCGAGGCCGAACAGCATCGGCTCGGACAGGTCGAGTCCTTGGTGCCGCAGCAGCACTCCCAGTGCCGTCGTCTCGCAGTGCTGCATGCCCCGGGTGTCGATGCCCGCTACCGTGGTCATGCCGTGCCCTCCTCGACAGGGATGATCAACCGGGTCATCGGTTCTTCTCTGGGTGCTTCTGCCGGTCCGACGAGATACGCCTCGCGTGCGGATCCGTGCGGCCGCAGTCCGCGCTCGTGGATGGCGGCGAAGAGAGCGTTGTAGGCCAAGGGCAGTTGGGTGTAGGGCCCGATGTGCATGGTCTCGGCAACCGGACCGGCGGGCAGCACCTCGAACTCCAGGCCGGGCGGGGCTGCCCCGTGCAGGGTCTGCGCTCCGACGGCGATCTCCATCCGCTCGTCCAGGTCGAGCGGGTAAAGCCCCCACAACGGCGGCTCCCACTCGATTTCCGCCCTGCCGAGCACGGGCAGCAGCCGGCCCACGCCTTCCTCGACCTTCTCTCCGAGTCCCGCGGGGGTGCAGACTGCGCGTACCACTGCCAGCCGCCGCTCGGGCTCCCTGCTCATCGTCACCTCGTAGCCGGGCAGACCGCCTTCCGCCAGCCGCTCCAGCATCTGCAGCCGGGTCTGGTCCCTGCTGATCCGCTCAGCCAGCCGGTCCCGCTCGGCGTGCAGGATCCGTGTTTTGTGCCCGGGCTCGGCGGCCAGCGCCTGGGCGATCACGGCCAGGGGAAGATCCATCTCGCGCAGCAGTGCGATGGCCAGGGCATCCCGCGCCTGTTCCCGCGCGTAATAGCGATAGCCGGAGCAGGCGTCCACGCGGACCGGAACCAGCAGGCCCGTTTCGTCGTAGCGCCGCAGCTGTTTGACGCTGAGCCGGCACAGACGGGCGAAGCGCCCGATGGTGAGGAGTTCGTCATGCACCCCTCCATGGTGGACTCTCCCACGGGGGGAGAGTCCACTGCCGTACCGACGGCCCCGAGCGGACGCAGCGGAGCCTGCGGCAGTACGGGTGCCGGCCGTGCAGGAACCGGTGCCGGCGGCGCACTCCGGACCGCCGGCGTAACCCGCCCGCGGTGACCTGCGACTTGACCTGGCGTTTCTGTTGGGAGACGGCTTCGTGATCGGCCGCGCGGTGAGGAGGGTCCCGGTGGTCGCTGCGGCCGACCGGGAGCGCAACCGTCGTACGGGTGACCGTGCCGGCTGTCCTCCCGGTCACTTCGGGGTGATCGTGAACGGTTCCCACCTGAGGCCCGCCACGCAGTCGGTGTCGGGCCTGGTCGGGTGGGTGAGGAAGGACGCCAGCACCTGCTGGGCGCAGGGTGACTGCGGGACCACCCAGTGCCCGATTCCGGGCACCTCCACGGTGGTCGAACGGGACAGCGTACGGGCCGTCTTCCGCGCCCAGCTGGCCCCGGTCTTCATGTCGAACGTCCCGTTGATGAAGAGCGTCGGCACCGACTGGACGGTGGGCACCCGTTGGACGGCGGTGCGGTCCGGGACGTTCCAGATACGGCACATCCGGTCTGGAAGGCCAGTTGCGGCGCCTGGGCCTGGATCGGTTCCGGCCATTCGGGGAACGCTTCGCGGCCCACCTTCAGCACGTCGGACGGCGAGTGGTCCGGCACCCATTCGCTGCACACCACCGACTGCGTCAGACCGTGGGCGGTCTGCCCGACGACCTGGACCGAACCGGCGGCGCGGGCCCGGGCGAAGCGCTCAGGACGTCCGCGGCCGAGTTCGTCGATGGCCGCCGGGACGTCGACGAACGGGATCCCCTTGGCGACCAGCACGTTCATCAGTGCACCACCGTCGAGGACGACCTTCACCGGTTCCCCGCCCTGCGGCGGCCGGGCGTTCAGTGTCAGTGGCCGGCCCTCCAGCTTGCGCACCTGCTCGTTCAGGGTGCGCTCGAGGTTCGGGTCTGCCGGCGAACCCGGGCGGTGTGTTCCGCGGGTCCAAGGGCCAGATGACCCCGGCGACGCAGCCGCCTGATCGGTCACGTTCGGACGGCGTGGCGTTCGGTTGCGGCCCGCCGGACATCGGAACGCCGACCAGGCCGAACGGCATCGCACCGTTCCGTCCGCAGGGCCCGCACGGCTCAGGCCCAGGACTCGGGTCCGGTGCCCTGCCAGTCGAAGAGGGCCGGGTCGGTGAGGTCGACGTCCTCGGCGTCTGCCACGCCTGCCCGGTAGAGGAAGTCCCGGATGTCACTCTCGCTGGTCGCGCGGCCGAGCTCCTCGCGTCGGTAGGTCACCAGGCGGCGTCCCCGGTCGTCGGGAGGGTGGATGGTCACTCGGGACTCGTCGGCCATGCCTCCAGAATCGGGGCCGAGGCGCGGGGCCGCACTCGGGCAGCGTCCGTTCAGGCCGCGGTGTCCGCCGGGCCCCGGGGATGCAGCGGGGTTACCCCGGGCACCTGGCGGGTCCGGCTCGGATCAGATCGTCCCCGGCCACCGTGGCGGTGAGCCAGCCGGCGGCTTCGGTGCCGATCACGAGCAAGGCCTGCAGTGAATCCCTGCACGACGTGAACGGGCGCTGACAAGCATCCGCTGCTGCGACGAGTCCCGACGCTGCTACGACCGTGAGCGCGCGGAGGGCAAACGACAGGTCCGAGCCGTGCGCGCGCTCGCCCGCCGCCTGGTCGACGCCCTGTGGGCGCTCCTACGTGACGGACGGTGCCACAACCCATACCGCTCGTCACACAGGCTGCTTGACAACCCGATGAGGAATCGACCGGCAGCTCGTGGCCTGCTGCCTTCTGCACCGCGGCAGCCGGCTCGTCGCGCAGACTAGGGCGTTGGAGCCGCAGACGTGCCGATACCCGGGCTGTGATCGTCACATGGCATACGGGCAGGAAACCGATGCGGTGTGCGTGCGGCGGTCCACGGTGCCCGCCCACGTCCGCGCGCACCGACTGCCGTCTGCGGGCCGGAACGGCCGACAGAAGTCAGGTCAGGCGCAACCCCGCGGGCAAGTGCGGGCTGCCGAGCTGTTCGGCGAGGTCATCGCCCCAGGCGGCCATGCGGGACAGCGCCGCGCTGACGGCGTCGTCGTCCTCGGCGAGCAGCGCGTCCACCAGTGCCAGGATGCCGGCGCGGCCGGTCCCCGGCGGCGCCGAGATGTCCCGCAGGCCGGGGCCTATGAACACGGCGGTCTGTGCCGGGCAGAAGAACGGCGAGGGAGGCCACAGCGAAGCGCGCGGCACCACTTTCGCGGATCCGGCCCGGGAGAAGAACCGGCATCTGTGCGACGACCGCATCACTGTCGGAGGCGGCGGAGCCGAGGCGGACCCGGCCGCCGGTCATCGCGGCCCCCCACCCGGGCGACCGCGGCTTCGCCGTGCCCCTGTCGTACGTGTACGGGGCAGGTGAGCAGGCGGCGCGCCCCGGCTCACTGTGCCCACTTCGTGCCAAGACTCCGAGTTGGACGAGGGCGGAGTCGTTCGCGGTCAGACCGATGGCGACAGGCTCAATGGTGGCGGTGGTGGAGCCTCAGGGTGGTGACGACCGCCACGCCGAGGGTGATGTGCATGAGGGCCAGGGCTGCGACGGTGCCGCCGTCGGCGTCGGACGACAACGGGCCGGCAACCGACAACAGTGCCAGCCCGCCGCCCACGTACTGTGCGATCCGCAGGAAGACCGGCTTCCACAGGGCCATCAGAAGGGCAGCGCCCGTGCCGGCAACCAGCGGGACAACGGAGGCGCCAATGACGCCCCCGACCGTGATGGGGTGCCCTTCGCCGCCGTCGACGACGACGAGTGACGCACCGGCCAGTTTGGCGACGACAAGGACGATCAGATTGACCACGGCCGCGCCGAGCGCGCCGGTGACCATCACCTTCCACCAGGTGAGGCCGGAACGCCGCCCCGAGGGTGCAGCGGGCACAGCGGGGCCGGGGTTTGGAACGACACTGCTCGACATGAGACTTCCTCCAAGGTGTGACGTGCTCCGCTGCCCTACGGTCAGCGGCACAGGAAGAAGCCTCCAACCTGAACCTCACTTGAGATCAAGCCATGCCCCCGCCCTGTGAGGTCAGCCATGAAGAACGAGTCACCCGATTCACCGCCGAAACGCCAATGCACACGAGGGCGCCGCTGGCGGCGGTGAGCTGCGAACCTGGGAGCAGGCGGTGGCAGCGGTACGCGCAGCCGTCCGCAGCCACCATCAGCTCCGCGTACGGGCGAGTGGCTCGACGACTGTCGCCGGCCACGTCCCAGAGGGTGCAGCGCCGTCGGGACGGCGGGTCAGGCCGCCGCCGGCCGCGTCAACCGTGTTCGACCCGCAGACTGACGGGACATTGTCTGGTTTGCGCCGATGCCTCCGCATCAGGCGTTCCGTACAGTCCTTGCGGCACATCGAGATCGAGGAGACCAGGGGGATTGATGCATCGAAAGGTGCGCCATCACGGGCCGCTGGTGCGCAACGGGGCGCGGGCTCTCGCACTGCTGGCGGTTCTGGCGGCGACTCCCGCGGTTGCCGCCGCGCCCGCCTCGGCGGCGGGGGTGGGCTGCGGGCACGCCTGGAGCAACAAGAGTGCCCACCGAGCCGGGGTCCACGGGTCCAACGTGAACTACCGCAGCGGCCCACACACCACCTGCGCATCATACGGTCAGTGGACGAACGTCTCCGTCTACTACCACTGCTGGACCTACGGCGACAGCGTCGGCGGGAACACCGGATGGTGGCACGTCCGGCGAGAGGGCTCCCAGCAGCAAGGGTGGGTGAACGAGACATACCTCGGTATCACCGGCAGGGATCCCGCAGAGCGCTGCTGAAGACCTGAGCCGCAGACTCGACGGCATCGGCCGGGATCTGGTCGAGGGTCTCGCCGGCGGTCTCCGGCCGGGAGGAGGGTTCGCCCGGTGGCCGATACGCCAAGACGCTCGGCCGGGAAGTTCCGGCCGAGCGTCTTGGCGCATGTCTGCCGACTGCCGGGGCCGGCTCGGCAGCAGTGGTGGCTCTGCCGGAAGTCCAGCCACCGACCGGGGAGCCGCAACGCTCGTCGGAGCACGGGAAGCGGCTTGGCTACGGCGGCACAGCCGGCCAGGTCGGGCCGGGGTGGGTGGGCCGCCGGAGGACGGCCCACCCACTCGCTGCGGGTGCTACCAGGACGCCTTGGTGACTCCGGGCAGGAATCCGGCGTGTGCCTGCTCGCGCATCCGGACGCGCGAGAGCCCGAACCTGCGCAGGTACCCGCGGGGCCGACCGTCCGCGCTGTCCCGGTTGCGCACCCGGGTGGCGCTGGCGTCGCGGGGCTGCTTGCGCAGCTCCACCAGCGCCGCGTCCCGCTCGGCCTCCGTCGAGGACGGCCGCCGGAGGACCTCCTTCAGCTCGGCACGCCTCGCGGCGCATCGCTCGACGATCGCCTTGCGCTTCTCGTTCTGCGCGATCTTGCTCTTCTTGGCCATCAGACCTTCACCCCCCGGGCGCGGATCCGGGCCACCGCGGCCTCGATGCCGATGGCGTCGACGGTCTTGATCGCCTTCGCGCTCAGGTTCAGGCGGACATGGCGCCCCTCGCTCGGCAGCCAGTAGCGCTTGCGCTGGATGTTGACGTCGAAACGGCGGGACGTACGCCGGTGCGAGTGGGAGATGTTGTTGCCGAAGCCCGGCTGGGCGCCGGTCAGCTGGCAGTGCGCGGACAAGGTGCTACCTGCCCCTCTCAAGATGGAAGTGTGCGTTGTTGGAAATGATTTCCATTCCCGTATAGTAGCGGCATGGCACGCAACGAAGTACGCCCGATCATCAAGCTCCGCTCCACAGCCGGCACCGGCTACACGTACGTCACGCGCAAGAACCGGCGGAACGACCCGGACCGCATGGTGCTGCGCAAGTTCGACCCGGTGGTCCGCCGGCACGTCGACTTCCGCGAAGAGCGCTGACACCCGAACCCCCTTCTGAAGGACACCGTCATGAAGCCCGGAATCCATCCCGCCTACGGCCCCGTCGTCTTCCGCGACAAGGCGGCCGACTTCGCCTTCCTCACCCGCTCGACCGCCACCAGCGAGAAGACGGTGGAGTGGGAGGACGGCAACACCTACCCCGTCATCGACGTGGAGATCTCCTCCCAGAGCCACCCCTTCTACACCGGCACCGCCCGGGTCCTGGACACCGCCGGCCGCGTCGAGCGCTTCCAGCGCCGGTACGGGAGCAACGCGTGACCCTGCCCGTCGTCATCGTCGGCGGGCTCCACTCCGACGCCCGCAAGGAGGTCGTGGAGCGCCTGCTGCACGCCGTCCCCGGCAGCACCGCTCTCCACCACGACCTGTCCACGGCGGCACAGGGAACCGTGCAGCGCGTGGTGCGCGACGCCTCAGGCGAGGTGTCGCGCGGCGAGACCCCCCTCGTCAACGACTGCGCCTGCTGCGCGCTCCGCGAGGACCTGGTCCCCGAGCTGGAGCGCCTGGCCGGCAGCGGACTGACTCGGCTGGCCGTCGTCGAGCTGTGGGACTCCGTCGAGCCCAAGGCGATGGCCGAGGTGGTCACCGCACACGGCGCCGGCGTACTCGACCTCACCGGCGTGATCACCGCGGTCGACCCCGCGCTCGTCCTGCCCTACCTCGTCAACGGCGACGACCTGGCCGACGCGGGCCTCGCGGCGGCCGCCACGGATCAGCGCACCGTCGGAGACACGTGGGCACGGCAGCTCGAGTACGCGCCCGTACTCGCCCTCGTCGACAGCGGGGAGGCCGACGACGAGGACCGCGCGCTGCTCGCCCAACTCCACCCGACCGCTCGACGGGTGGATGCCGAGTCCGGCGAGCTGGCTGCGCTGGCCTTCGCCGGGTTCGACGTGGAAGCGGCGGCCGCGGCCCAACACCCGGCCTGCGCCCTGCTCCCCCAGGAGGCCGACGAGGCGGGTGTCACCACCTTCGTCTGGCACCGCCGCCGCCCCTTCCATCCCGAGCGCCTCTACGAGGCCCTGGAAGACCTCTGCTGTGCCGCCGCCCGCAGCCGTGGCCGGTTCTGGCTCGCCGACCGCCCCGACGCCCTGCTGGCCTGGGACGCCGCGGGCGGCGCCCTGTGCGTGGAGAACGCCGGCCCGTGGCTGGCTTCCCTGCCGGACGCCGCCTGGGAGCTGGTCCCGCCGATGCGCCGGGCCGCCGCCTCACTCGACTGGCACCCCCAACACGGCGACTGCTGCCAGCACCTCGTCTTCACCTCCCCCGGCCTCGACCGCCACGGTCTGGAACAACTCCTCGAATCCTGCCTGCTCACCGACGCCGAATACGCGGCGGGACCCGAAGCGTGGAGATCCCTTCCCACCGCCTTCGACACCCTCCTCGACCCCGCCTCCTGACGCACCGACGACCTCAAGGAAACACGCATGGCGCGCCGCCAGAACCCCCACAAGCCGCTCAGGGCCCGTCCCAACCCGCTGGACAAAGCAGAGATCACCTACATCGACTACAAGGACACCGACCTGCTGCGGAAGTTCATCTCCGACCGGGGCAAGATCCGCAGCCGCCGCGTCACCCGCGTCACCGCGCAACAGCAGCGACAGCTCGCCGCCGCGATCAAGAACGCCCGCGAGATGGCCCTGCTCCCCTACGGCACCCGGTAGACCTCGGCGAAGACCGCCGGCGGCACCACCGATGTCCTGCCACCACCAGCCTGGCAGCGACCCTTCGACGACGACACCCCGACTCATCCAGGAGAACCCCGTGGCCGTCCCCAAGCGGAAGATGTCCCGCAGCAACACCCGCCACCGCCGCGCCCAGTGGAAGGCCACCGCGCCGCAGCTCATCCCGATCACGGTCGACGGCTCCGACTACCGGGTGCCGCAGCGCCTGGTGAAGGCGTACGAGCGCGGCCTGCTCCGCCCCGAGAGCTGAGCAGCCCGTGACGACGTACGACCGACTGCCCGTGACCGTCCTGTCCGGGTTCCTCGGCGCGGGAAAGACCACCCTGCTCAACCACATCCTCGGAAACCGCGAGGGGCTACGGGTAGCGGTGATCGTCAACGACATGAGCGAGGTCAACATCGATGCCGCACTCGTCCGCGGCGGCGAGGCCGCCCTGTCGCGCACCGAGGAACGCCTGGTCGAGATGACCAACGGGTGCATCTGCTGCACCCTGCGCGACGACCTGCTCGAAGAGGTCGACCGCCTCGCCCGTGAGGGCCGCTTCGACTACCTGCTCATCGAGTCCAGCGGCATCTCCGAGCCCATGCCCGTCGCCGCCACGTTCTGCTTCCCCCGCGACGACGGCGCCACCCTCGGGGATCTGGCCCGCCTCGACACCATGGTCACGGTCGTCGACGCGGCGAACCTCCTGCCGGAGCTCGCGGGTGGCGACGAACTCGCCGCGCGCGGACTCAACCAGTACGAGGACGACGAACGCACCGTCAGCGACCTCCTCATGGACCAGATCGAGTTCGCGGACGTCATCGTCCTCAACAAGCTCGACCTGGTCGGACCGAACCAGGCCGCTCGGCTGCGCGCCGCCCTGGCCCGCCTCAACCCCCAGGCCCGGATCGTGCCCGCCGTCCGCGGACGCGTGCCTCTCGGGCAGGTGCTGGGCACCGGCCTGTTCGACGTCGAGCGGGCCCAGCAGGCCCCCGGCTGGGTCCGGGAACTCAACGGAGACCACGTTCCCGAAACGGAGGAGTACGGCATCTCCTCCCTCGTATTCCGCTCCGACCGGCCCTTCCACCCCGGCCGCCTGTGGGCCTTCGTCACCGAGGGCCTCGACAGCGGCGCCTTCGGCCGGATCCTGCGCTCCAAGGGCTTCTTCCGGCTCGCCAGCCGCCCCCGGGTCACCGGCCTGTGGTCACAGGCCGGCTCGGTGGCCCGCTTCGAACCCTCGGGCACCCTCGGCCCCGACACCACCCAGGGCCAGGAACTCGTCTTCATCGGCATCGGGCTGCGCCCCGACGCCCTCCGAGCAGCTCTCGAAGCCTCCCTGCTCGACCCGGGCGAGCCCGTGCCCGCCGAGGACGACTTCCCGGCATGGGAGACGTACGGCATCGACGACGCCTGCGAACACGAGCAGCCCGCCCCCGAGGCGGCCTGAAGCTCCGGGCTGGGCGGTGGTCGCAGCCACGGCACCGCCCAGCCCGGCTCCCGCAGGAAGCGCACGAGACGCTGCCCCGCCACGACCCGGGGTGACGCGCTCAGCGCTCGTAGGTTCCGACCAGGGTTCCGGAGGCCAGCTCCCTGCCCTTCAGGGCACGGTGTACGTCCTCGACGCCGGGGCGGTCGTGCAGCGGCAGCGGCTCGGACAGGGCGTACAGGTGGAAGAAGTACCGGTGCGGCCCGTGCCCCGGTGGAGGCAGGGGCCCTCCCCAGCCCATGCGCCCGAAGCCGTTGGGCCACGGCAGGCCGCCCCGGGGCTTCTGATCCTCCGCCACCCCGGTCGTCCCCGGATCGATGCCGGTCACCAGCCAGTGCAGGAAGGTCGGCCCCGGCGCATCGGGATCCTCGCACAGGAGCACCAGCTCCGTCGCCTCCTCCGGCACCCCCGACCAGGTCAGGGGCGGTGAGATGTTCTCCCCCTCCCCGCTGTAGCGACGGGGGATGACCGTTCTGTCGTCGAACGCAGTGCTGCTGAGTTCAATTCCGCTCATGCGCGCCGCCATACCCGCGTACGGCGGCGCCGGCACCGGTCCGCAGGCCAAACCCCCCGTACGGCCGAGCCCACGCGGCCCGCCGCCGGGGTGGGGGTGAGGATGGCACTGTGCCGACAAGGATCCTGCTCGAAGGCCGCCCCGGCTCGGGCAAGACGACCGCCCTGCGCCGACTGGCAGCGCTGCTGCCCGCCCGCGCAGCCACCGGCTTCACCACCCAGGAGATCCGGCAGTCCGGCCACCGAGTCGGCTTCGCCCTGGAGACCCTGGCAGGCCGGCGGGAGGTGCTCGCCCACGTCGACCTCCCCGGTCCCCCGCGCGTAGGCAAGTACGGCGTCGACCTGCACGTGATGGAACGGCTGGCGCTGCCCTCGCTACGGCCGGCAGCAGCCGGGGAGGCGACAGGGCAGCTGGTGCTCGTCGACGAACTGGGGCGGATGGAACTGGCATGCACCGCCTTCCGGGACGCGGTCACCACGCTGTTCACCGCAGACATCGACGTCGTCGCCACGGTCCACGCACACCGCGATCCGTTCACCGACGCCCTCAAGCGGCGCACCGACATCGAGGTCATCCGCCTCACCCCGGCGAACCGCGACACCCTGCCCATGGAACTCGCGGCCCGACTGTAGGGGCTGCGGACCCGCGAAAGCGTGGTGCGGCGCCCGGGTGCGGTGCACCCGCTCCTCCATGGGCGGCCCGTACGACCGGGAGTTCCGCCGGCATCCGGAGACCGGACCTTCGACGCGCCGGGCCGCCAGAGGGCGGCACGGCGGCGGGTCGGGGGTGCTGTCGCGCCAGCGATGCCGTCGCGCCTGCGATGCCGAGACGGGTCAGTACGGCCGCGCCCGCTTCGCGAAGGCCGGCGACAGCTCGTACTGCAAGGCGCTCGGGAAGGCGACGGTGTTCGGGTCCCCGTCCGAGACGTACCGGCTCTTTCCGGCAGCGAGCCTGTCCAGCCAACGCGACGAACCGAACTCGGCGTCCTCGTCATGGTGTCCCGCCGAGCGGATCCGGGGGATCGCGCCGGGTGTGAAAGCCTTCGCGAACGGCGAGACCGACGGATTGGCCCCCACGAGGTACACCCCGTCGTACCGGTAGCCCGTTCCGCGCGCGGCGAGCCCGGCCGGCTGGGGCATGGCGCCGAAGGGCAGGGCCAGCGAGGTGACCTGCGTCCCGGGCGCCGCCCTCTCGATCGCCTCCTGTCCGGCTGAGATCGCCCTCGCGGCGCCCGCCTGGTCCAGGGAGCGCAGGTTCTCGTGGCGGCCGGTGTGGTTGGCGACCTCGTGCCCGTGCTCCTTCAACCAGGCCAGGGCCTTGGCGGAGCCTGTGGCCGAGAAGGCGTCCTCGTTGACGAAGAAGGTCGCCACCGGTTGGAAGGCGGGGTACTTCTTCGCGGTTTCCGCCAGGATGGCGACTGCGGTGTCCGGCGCCGGGGTGCCGTCCGGGCCGAGGCGCACCTGGCTGTTGGTCGAGTCGTCGAACGTCAGGACCACCGGGTGCGTGCCTGCCGGGATGTCGATGCGGCCCGTCTGGAAGTCCCGTGCCGTCACGGGCACGTAGTTCTCCCGCGCGAGGCGCTCCAACTCGGCCCGGAAATCGGCCGGTGTGCGGTCGTAGACGCCGGCCGGATCCTCGGTGAGCTGGTGGTACATCAGCACCGGCACCTGGCCGAGTTCGTTGGCCCCGACTTCCGCCGGGCCCTTCGCGGCGACGGGGCCCGCCGCCGATGACGACGCGGCGGCATGGCGTCGCCCCGCGGCCGGTGACGGTCCCGTGGAACAGCCGGTGACAAGCAGGGCGGCGCCCGCCAGGGCGCCGAGCGGTACGAGCGGGTGGCGCATCAAAAGCCCCTCCAAGGCAGTGTGTCGCGCCATGACTACCTGCGACGGGAGCCCCCATACCGCATTGTCCCCTGCATGGCGTAGCCGCCACGCCGGAGCCGATCGCGGCCGTTCGTGTGAAATCCGCGCAGAGCAAGGCGACCGGCACACGGAGCGGCAATGAATGGAGGCACATCCCACCCAGCCCACGGCACGAAGGACCTCGATATGTTCCCCACACGCATGTCGCATGCCGGCTCCTCCCTCCGTCTCCGGCGCTCGGCCCGTCGGCGCGCCCTCATAGCGACGACCGGAGCGGTCGCGCTGGCCGGAGCGGGCGTCGGAGCCTGGACGTTCCTCGCACCGGGTCCGGGCATCCAGGGCGTGAGCGACGGCGTCGTCCTCGATGGGCGCGCGGCTGAACGGGTCAGTGCTTACCTCGCCGCCGACGCGGCCGGCGGTGGGAACAAGCTGCGCGTCACCCTGGACGGTGCGGCGGTCCCCGTCAAAGCCGATGGCGCCCGCCTGAAGCTCGTCCTTCCGCACCTCAAGGAAGGCCGGCACACCCTGATGGTGGCCGGCGGCAGCAGCCTCCCCTTCGCCTCGTACCGCAAGAGCGTGGCCTTCACTGTCGATGCCACTGCTCCCGAGCTGAAGGTGGCCGACCCCGAGATCAAGAACGCCGCCCCCGTGACCATTGCCGGCCAGGCCTCCACCGACGCCCGAGTGAGCGTCAACGGCAAAAGGGTCCGCGTCGACAAGGCCGGGGCCTTCAAGGTCACGGTGCCGAAGGACACACCCCTCGTCACGGTCACCGCCGTGGACCGCGCCGGAAACACGACCACCAAGGACGTATCCGCCCGGGGACGCCGCCCCATGATCCGGGCCGCGCACATCACGGCCATAGGCTGGGGTGACGACACGCTGCGGGGCGACATCCTCGCTCTGGTCCGCGCCGGCAAGCTCAACGCCGTCGAGCTGGACGTGAAGGACGAGGACGGCGAGGTCGGATACGCGTCCCAGGTGCCGCTGGCCCGCCAGATCGGCGCAGCCAAGGGCTACTACGACGCCCGCAAGGCGATCGCCGAGATCCACGCCGCCGGCGCCCAGGCCATCGGCCGCATCGTGGCCTTCCGCGACCCCAAGCTCGCCTCGGCATCCTGGAAGTCCCGCAAGCGAGACCAGCTCGTGCTGACCCCCGCCGGAGAACCCTACGACGGCGGGCACTACGGAGCCCTGTCCTTCACGAACTTCGCCAACCCGACGGTCCGCAAGTACAACCAGGACCTCGCCGTCGAAGCAGCTCGGCTCGGCTTCGACGACATCCTCTACGACTACGTGCGCCGACCGGACGGCCCACTGACGGACATGCGCTTCCCGGGCATCGGTACCGCCACGCCCGAGCAGTCCGTCACCTCGTTCGTCGCAGACACCCGGACCGCGCTGCGTTCCCACGCCACGTACCTGGGTGTCTCGGTCTTCGGTATCGCCGCGACCCGCCCCACCGAGATCGCACAGGACATCGGTTCCCTGGCCAAGGTCACCGACTACATCGCGCCGATGGTCTACCCGTCCCACTGGGGGCCGGGAGAGTACGGCGTCGCACAGCCGGACACCGCCCCGTACGCGATCGTGCAGCGTTCGCTCGCCGACTTCGCCCGCCAGGCGAAGGGCACCCAGGCCGAAATCATCCCGTGGCTGCAGGATTTCTCGATGGGCAGCACCTACGGGCCGGCCGAGGTGGCCGAACAGATCAAGGCTGCGGCAGCAAACAAGATGAACTCCTTCATCCTCTGGAACGCCGGCGCCCGCTACCAGGGCGCAGCTCTCCCGCGGATCGCCACGCGCTGACGGGGCCGGCCATGGCCGTCTGGGTGATCTCCTCCCACGGCAGGTCCGATATGAGGTCGTGATCGCCCGTGAGACGGTGGCCGATGTGCCGGCGCAGCCTTGCGCGGCTGAGAGAGCACCGTTCGCAGACCGGGCATCGGGCTTCTTCCGACTGCGGGACCAACGGTCCGGCGGCACTGCCGGCCGGCCGGATCCTGACGCTTAGGATCCCCGGAATGGAAATCGAACCTGATGTACTGGACGAACTGATCGAGCTGCAGGAAGCGACCGACGAAGCGCACGCCGAGTTGACGCGTCTTCAGGAGGAACTCGGCGACGCGGCTCAGTGGACCGACGAGCAGCACGTGACCTGGAGGGACGCATGGGAAGACGCGCGCGAGCCCTGGTGGCTGCTGGATACGGCCCTGGACCACTACGCGGAGGCGATCGGTCTGGACCGCGAGGAGCTGGAGGCCACGGTGCAGAAGGCGGCAGGCCACGTCCCGCTACCGGACGAAGACTGACGGCGTGCCGGCGGTCGAGGCAGCCTGACACGCGTCCATCCCGTAAGCAGCCCCCGCAGGGAGTCGGCGAACGGCGCCCCGCAGGGGCCGGCACCGCCGGGCACCGGAGCGGCCACCACCGAACGCTGACCGCGTCTCATCGGCCGAGGACGAAGACGACCGACCTGGCTACCCGGGCCGACCAGCTCTGGATGACCTGGCCGGACGCCTCCGCCTACACCCCAGGGCCTGGCCTGGCCCCGGACGTCGCCGCCTGGCGCACCCCCGGCACCCTTCACCACGCTCACCAGTAGGCGCGGTCGTCCCAGGACCGGAAGTCCGCGAACTCGACGGGGTCGTCGTCCTCGTCCAGGGCGGCGAACCCGTGCGTGGCCAGTGTGCCGCGCTGCCAGTCGAGGAGGGTGTCGATCAGGCCGCCCTCCAGCGGCGGGCCCTGGTCCGCGTGGCGGGGCCAGACGATCAGCGGCCATGTGTCGGGGTCCCCGCCCTCGGTGAGCCAGCCGAGGTAGTCGCCGTCGATGGAGTTGGCGAAGGGGAGGAAGCCGCCGGGCTCGGGCCAGAGGGCCAGGGGGTACCACTGCGCGTGGCCGTCCTTGAGCTGCCGGTAGGCGTCAACGGTGTCCTCGACGTGCGTGAGGAAACGCTGCTCGCCGGTCCGGAGCGGGGTGTGGAAACGCAGCCAGCCGCTCCAGATGCCGGCGCCGTACCCGTCCATCAGCCGCACGTACTCCCCGGGCAGCCGTGTGCCCAGCTCGGCGAACAGCCCCTCCCAGGAGCCGTCGCCCAGGTACGGCCGCTCGGGTGGCGGCGACAGCAGCCGCAGTGCGGCCAGCCCGGCGCCGGTCTCCAGCGCGATTCGGCGCTCGGCCTCGGTGAGCCGGGGCGGGACCGGCGCGGGCGGGGTCCACGCCTCGGCGTCCGGAAGGAAGGCGGTCCGCGCGACGGTGCCCGGCAGCGGGCCCAGCAGGGGGCCGGGAGGAGAAGGGAGTTCCCAGCTGTCGCGGACGGTGTGCCGCAGATAGTCGGTGAACGTCAGGTCGTACCGGTGCCACGGGAGCAGGCCACTGCCCGGCACCACCCCCGAGTGCTGCACCACCACGGTCCACTCGTCGGGGTCGCGGGAGGCCGAGGTGTCCCAGAACAGTACGTCGCTGCCCCGCGTGCAGCCCCAGGCCAACAGGCCGCCGGGCTCGGGGTGGAGGACGGGCCGCTCGGCCTCGGGCAGCTCCCGCGCCTCGATCCGCGCCTCCCGGTGCGTCGCGCGCAACCACTCGCCGTAGTCGAAGCGGTCACGCTGGACGCACGGCACGTGGATCCACACGTACTCACCGAAGTCCAGCGGCCCGTACCGGTCGGCGAGCCGCTTGTAGTCAGCCGGCAGCCGCAGTCCGAGCCAGTCCTCGACGGCTGCCCAGTCGATGGGGACGGGGGAGAGCGGGCCCTCCGTCGAGGGGGTGGTGAACCCGCCTATGTCCGATGTCAATCGACGTCCTTCCAGCGTGCGCCACGTGCTCGGCAGATTCTTCCGTCTCCGCGGCCCGGGCGGAAATCGGGCGGTGGCGAGTGTGCCGTGCGGGACGGACCGGCGCGCTCGGAGGACGAGATCGCCCGCGGCGTGGCGAACGGGACGCGGAGTCGACCGAGGTAGCCGAGGAAGCGCAGCAGGCGCTGATCGCGGGCGGCCCCGGCGCTGAACCCGTTCGGGCGATCGAGCGCCATGTCCGGCCCTGCCGACCGGCGCAGGAGCGCCGTGCTGCAGCGTGGACCCGCGCGGCTTGCCGGGCGGGGACGGGTCCGCCTTCCCCGCCACCGGCGAGGGCGCAGACGGTGCCGCTGCTCTTCGCGGGTCACCCTGGCGGAAGGACCGGGCTCCTGCGGCGGTCCGTGCGCGGGCTGCGCAATCGGGTCAGGCCGCCCTGCGGCGCCTGAGGACGTAGAAGGTGATGCCGCCGACCAGGAGGACCGCGGCCCCGACGCCGGCCGGTACGGCGAGCCTGCCCGCAGGCGAGTCATCGTCCTTCGCCGCAATCGCCGTGCCGCTGGCTGCGCCTTGTTCGCCGTTCCCGTTGGCTCCGGACCGCGTGGGGGTCTGGGCGGCGGCGTCGCCGAAGTAGAACACCGGGCTGTTTCCGGCGCGCGGTGTGCCGGAGATGTCCACGGTCAGCGAGATCGGTACGACAATGCCTTTCGCCTTGTCGTCCGGCTCGGCCACCTGTGCCTGGATGTAGTACGTGCCGGGCACGTCGTATCCGTTGGAGTCGGGGTTCTTCGCGTCGTCCTGCTCGGTGATCTGCCACGGCCCGCAGACCCGTTCGAAGTGCCCGGTCCTGCCCGCGAAGAGCTCGGTGGAGCGGTGGTCCTCGTTGCACAGCGTCGACTCACGCTGGGCGTTGTAGACGGTGACGCCCCACCCGCTGGTGGGAGAGTGGGGGAAGTCGCCCGGGGTGTCCACGCCGGCCTTGACCGTCAGTTTCTGGCCCGCCTTCAGCTCCACCCGCCAGAAGGGGGCCTCACCGATGGCGATGGACTGCCGGTGGGTGCCCGGTCCGATCGGGGTGGCGCTGTTGAAGGAGAAGCCGCCCTCGGCGTCGGCTCCGGTGCGGGGCTCCGGAGACTGCGCGCCGGCACCCTGGGTCGTCTTGTCGGCGATGCCGACGAGAAGCTCGACGGGCATCGGCTTGTCGCCGGCCTCGGTCACCTGGTTCTCGACCACGATGCAGCCGGTGTCGTCGGGCGCGGGCGTCTCGTTGCCTGCTCCGGGCTTGCTGCGGCCTCCGGTGGAGATGACGTTCGCCCACCCCATCGACTGCTCGAACTCCCGCAGCCAGCCACTGGGTTTGCCGTTGGCCGCGGGGCCGGCAGCGACGGCGATGATGGAACCGCGCGAGTACCCCTTCTCGGCGACGGCGGTGGCACTCACCTGGAGCCGCTGGTCCGGCCGCTTCTTGACCTTGTAGTAGAGGTCGCGCCCCCCGGTGAACCTGTCCAGGTACTGGCCGGGCGTGACCAGCGGAGCGTCCTGGCAGCCGGTCGGGGAACCCTCTACCGGCTTTCCGGTGGCGTTGTAGGTCCGCCACGCCTTGCGGAACAGGGTGCCCAGATTGCCGGTCAGCGAGTCGGCGTCCTCGGCGTCCGCATACGATCCGCCGGTCACGTCGGCGATGCACTTCAGCTGCGCACGTACCGAGGAGGGCGCCCGGAACCCGACCACGTCCACGGCGAGGTCGACGCCCTGCGCCTTGAGCTCGCGGGCCACCTCGCACGGAGGCGGAGGCGCACAGGTGTCCTCACCGTCCGAGATCAGGATGATGCGGCGCTTGCCGCTCGTCCCGAGGTCCTTGGCGGCCTCGCGGAGCGAGACGCCGATCGGCGTGAACCCGACCGCCTTGAAGCCCTCGACCCGCTTCTTCGCATCGGTTCGCGCCGCCCGGTCCATCGGCGTGACCGGCAGGACCTGCTGCGTGTCGGCGCAGCCTTGCTTCTTGTCCTGCCCGGGGTAGGTGGCGCCGTAGACCCGCAGTCCCAGCGGGGCCTGCTCGGGCGCGGTCTCGATGATCCGGGTGACCGCCTGCTTGGCTGCGGCGAGGCGGGTCTGACCGCCGGCGTCGTTCTCGTTCATCGACCCGGACAGGTCGAGAAGCAGGTCGATCCGGGCCGGTTCCGGGGCCTCCGGTTCTGCAGGGGAGGCGTTCGCTGTCACCGCGGGCGACAGGAGCGCGCCGAGTATCAGCGCGGAAACAGCAGCGCGCACGCCTCTGCGGCGCGGTCTCGGATACATGAAGGTGATCTCCAGGAGGTTCGTCGGTCGTTCCCTTGGCACCGGCCGGTCAGGAACAGGCGCTCGGGACGGTCGTACGCGGTCTGGGCAGGTCACTCGGCGGGGTGCCGTGCCGGCCGGGCCCTCGGGTCTCGCAAGGGACCGGAACTGCTGTGGATCAGTGGTGTTGTGGGTGCGCAGCAGCTCGTTTAAGCACATGCGAATGGTTCCACAGCCCGCCGAATGCCACGTTCTCTTGCGTCTCCGGTGCAGCTTGGCGGGAGGATCGTTTCGATCGCAACCCACTTTGCGCCGCTTCCCGGTCAGCCAGACGACTTGATCGCCTACAACGATGGCACGCGCGTCCTGTGGTCTCGGGGAATGGGCAGCGTCCCTGCCGAGGCAGATCAGCAGACCAGCCCGGGCGAGTTGACCGACCCCGGCCGCTCACCCGCGGCCGACACCGCGGCAGCGGCACGCCCAGGGCCACCGTCAGCTTCGGCTACCTCCTGCAGCAGTGCGGCATGGCCGAGCCGATCGGCGCCGCGGACACCGTCTTCCAGCACCTCTCCGCCGCTCAACTCAACCCCGGACAGCGGGTTGGCCACCCACGGCCGGGACCGGCCGGCCCCCTGGGGGGACAGCCAGCCCGCGGGCCGCGGCCGATCCCGCCCCGGTCCGCGCCGGCCTCCGCCACCCCGTCCGGCCGGGCCAGGACCGCATCCAGGAGGTCGCGGCTCCCCCACGCTGCCGCGATCGGCCCCACCCCTGTACAGGGGGGCCGAGGGCCGGCGGCGGCGAGTTGCCCGCCGACCTGCGCCCGACGCTGCCGGTACTCGGCCGACCCGCTGCCGGCCTGGCGGCCCCACGGCCCCGGCGGCGCGAGACTGCGGCACGGGACTCAGGGCATGCTGGTGAGCGGCCAGGGGTTTGGGGCGTTGCGTCGGATCGCCGCGCGTATGTGGACCATGGCCAGGATGGCGTTCATGTGGGTCTTGCCCTCGGTGTCCTTGCAGAACCAGAGGGCGTTCTCAGGATGCCGGAGCTCGGCATACGGAACGGTCGGGCGGTCATTCCCCCGGTCGGTGAAGTCGAGGATCATCGGTTCATCGCCGGGGCCGCGCGAATGTCACGCCCCGCCAAAAGATGGAGTCTGTGTGATACGCCGTACCGTTCCAGTCGCCGCCCTTGCCGCCGCGGCCTGCCTGTGCGCGCTTGCCGGGTGCGGCACCACCCGGGCGGGGGCCGACATCGGCGTCGGCGCGTCCGCCTCCGCCTCCGGTTCCGCTTCGGCCACGCCCGACGGGGTGAAGGCAGCGGAGGCCACGGCCGCGGCGGAACGACAGCAGCACGAAAAGCAGTTCCCCGAGATCGCCGCCCATTGCGCGGACGCGGTCACTGCCACACCGAGTCGCGGGCCGAGTGCGCCGCAGGATCCCGAGGGTGCCAAGTACGCCGAGAACCACGTCTACAAGAGCAAGGGCAGGCTGAGCGCCCGGGCCGAATGTGCCGGGCGGGCACACGCAGCCCGGATCACCCAGGCCTTCACCAGGGCCGGCAATACCGCACCCACGACTGGCCCCGCGCTGAAGAAGGCCTTGGACGAGCTCGGCTACCCGACCACGGAGGCCGAGATCAACGCCCCCGGCCTCATCCTGGAGTTCGCCTTCATGGTCAAGGGCACCGGTGCCTGCGTCAGCGGCACTCTGGCCATCCCCGGGCAACCCGGCACCGTGACCCGAGTCGAAGCCCACGGCCCGTACATGGAGGGCGGCTGCGTCGAACCTCGCGGCGGCCACTGACCCGCACGGTCTGATCAGCGACCTGGACGTCGAGCCCTGCGAGTGGAACGACACGGCGATGCCGCTGCACAACGGACTCCTTCGCCGTGCAGATCGAGCAGCGCGTGGCCGAGGCTCCAACAGCCCGGCCCTCGCCGACGCTGTACGCGGTTCACACACACCCGGATGAACGAGTGACGCAGAGTATCCGGCCGGCCGCCGCACCTACATCGTCGAGGACGCACGACCGGCTCTGGCGCTCACGATGGACGACGATCTGCTGCCCGGTTTCCCCCGGTACGACTGGATCGTCGCCTCCTTAGAACGGGCAGCCTTGAAGGCGTCGTCCAGGCCCAGGCAGTGGTGAACCTGTCGGCGTGGGGGCGCAGCGGCTATCCGGGCGGTGGGGGCTGCCGGGTGGCGCACTTCGGCTCGCTCGTGCCCGACGCGTCGAGCAGGGCCCGAGGCCGTCGACGCCGCAGGTCACGGGCATCACCCGGAACCGCCGGAGGTGGGTCCCGATGCAGTGGCCGTGACCTGACACAGCACTGCCGGGTCCTGCCCGGGCGGTCCTCGTGACCCGTGAAGATGGCCGGACAGGGCCCAGGCCCGGGCACCGCATGCATGTCTGCCGCTCATGACCGAAGCGATGTAGAGGTTCCAGCAATGAAAAGACGTGTCCTCCTGCGTGCCGCCGCCATAGCCGCCTCGGCCGCGGGCGTCAGCGGTGCGCTGCCCAGCCAGGCCGCACCGGCCGCGAGCGCCGTACAGCCCGGCCCGAGCCCCTACGGCGAACTCCTGGCCCCGAACGCGAACGGCCTGTGCCTGCCGGCCGGTTTCACCAGCAGGGTGGTCGCACGCTCGGGCCAGGCCGTCGCCGGCACGGCGTACACCTGGCACGCTGCTCCCGGCTCCGGTGGCGTCGTGCCCGACGGCACCGGCTGGATCTATGTATCGCACTCCGAGAACGGCGGCGCGAGCGCGATCCGTTTCTCCTCCAACGGCACGATCACCGGGGCCCACCGCGTGGACACCGGCAGCACCGCCCCCACCGTCGGCACCGCGATGCCGGGCGGCGGCTGGCTCGTCGGTGAGCGCGTCACCGGCGGATACGCGTACGAGGCCGACCCGCGCGGCGTGAAGGCGGCCGTACGCCGCCCCGAACAGGGGCGGTTCAAGCGCGGCGGACTCGCGTACGACGGCGCAGGCGCCCTCTTCATGACGGAGGACGAATCCGACGGCGGCGTCTACCGCATGTTCAACACCACCCTCTACGCGTGGACTGCGGCCACCGGCACCGGCCAGGTCGTGCACAAGCCGGTACCGGACCCCTCGGCCGCGACCACGCCCGTCCGCCACCAGTTGCCCGACCAGATCAGGTTCAACCGGCCCGGCGGTCTGGCTGCCCAGAACTCCGTGTCCTACTACGTCCCCACCCAGGGCGACAGCCGCATCTACAGGGTCGACTCGTTCGGTCCGCTGCTCCGCGTCCACTACGACGCCGCCCAGACCGGCGGCGGACCGCTGACGAACCCGCGGGACACGGCCTTTCCGCTCGGGAAGTCCGCCGCAGAAGAGCTGTTCGTGACCGAAGGAGCCGGCGGCAGCGCCGAAATCTGCGCCATCACCGGCAGCAACATCATCGCACCGTTCCTGCGCCTCGAGGGCGGCACGGCCCTGGCGGGGCTGGATTTCGCCCCGGACGGCAAGCGCATGTACTTCGCGACCACGAGCGGCATCGTCCACGAAGTGTCGGGCGCGTTCCACAGCTGAGGCCGGCTGCCCGAGCGGCCGCCCCGGCTCCTGGCCGTGGCGGCTGTCAGCAGCTGATCCACTGCCCGCCCGGGACGGCCGGCAGCGCGAACGGGGCCGGTGCCGCGCAGCCGGCACCGGCGAATTCCCGGTGCGCCTGCCGCCCCGTCGACAGGAGGGGCGCCCGCCCGCCGGGCTCCACCTGATCCCGGGTACGTACGAGAGGACCCCCACGGGCAGGATGATCACCGCGCTCCGGGCGGACGCGGCGTGTGCCGGAACGGCCTCCTGCGGCGGACCGTGTCCTCGGCGGTGACCTGCGCGACTGATTCCGTCACCGTCGCGAAGCACGTCGACGGCGACACGGCTCGATCAAGGACTCCGCGTCGTGTCCGGGCCCCCGCCCCGCTGTCCGGCGCGGCGGGGATGAAGCCGAGCGTCCGTGGCCGTCGAACTGCTGATGAAGGAGTGGCGTAGGGGAAGGCGGGTAGCCGCTCACCATGAAGGAGGCCCGCGACGGCGCGAAGATGGCGCTCATCGGATCACTGGACGAGTTGACCGGTCTGCTCTCCAGTCGGCGGAACCTCTACGTGCGCTGGTCGATGGGACCGCAGGCCGACCTGCCCCAACCGTCGAGCCGGGACGAACTCACGGGTGTCGAGCTACCGGGGCTGTCCGCGAACCCCCTGGACGTCGAGGACTGGTGGGGTGACCGGCCCTTGCGCACCTGGGTCGCGCGCCGCCTCCACGACTACTCGCACCTGCCGCGCGTCAAGGACCGCCGCGTCAAGCCTTGGCTGCTGCACGGGACGGAAGCCGGTCGCGGACCCGACAACGAGCCCCTCGTTCGGGACGTGCAGCCCCTCGGCTGGGTCGACGCGAAGGCCATCGCCGAAGCAGAGGAGGAGGTCGAAAAGCAGCGGGGTGCGTGGGGGCCGCTCCAGCGCCACCGACGAATATCGCTGATCGCGAAGAGAAGGACGATGAACATGGGCGACCCTCAGCAACCGGAAGCGCGGCGCAGCGGAAAGGGTGCTGCGACCCCGCAGGAAAGCCGACACCTCAAGGCCGCACAGCCACAGACCCCGAAGAAGACGGGCAGCAAGGAAGACCAGGCGCAGACGGGTGGCGGCCCCACGCCGCCTGAACAGCGCCCCGACCACCCGTGACGGTCGGCCGTGACGGCTCACCGGCCGAAGGGCGCCCGCACCTCTGGGTGCCCTCCGGCATGTCGTGCCCGCGGGTCCGCCGCCCGAGCCAGGCCGCCGCCTCCGGCATGACCTTCCGTGGTCGCACCGCTGCGGAGGTAGCCCAACACCGCGGTGTTGATCGCATCTCGTGTGCCGCCGCGGCCGCTCCCGGGGTGAGCAGAGGGCCGGCGGGCCTTCTCGGTCGCGTCGTCATCGGCGTCGACGACCGACGTGGCTGCGCGGCGCAGCCTTCCGGATGGCGGGGATAGGCGGCCCTGGCCGCCGCACGCCTTCATCAGAGGGAAGTCCGCCCGGTGACGGAGTGGGCGGAAATCCGGCGGGGTACCCCTGGCTGCCAAGAACCTTGCCCGCCGAATCGGCGGCGGTACCGCACGCCGCCGGCGCGACTCGACCGAGAGGTACGCACCCGTGGCAGACGTCAGTCCCATCGAACTTCAGAAGGCACTCAAGGGGGCGGAATACCCCGCCGAGCGCGACGACCTCGTGAACTGGCGAGGAGGAACGGCGCGGGGGAAAGATCACCCAGAACGAACCACGTGGAGGCGGCCCCGCCGTGGCCGGTGGGGAGGCCTGCGGCGCTGCCTGGTCAGCCGCGCCGCGGGAAGCCGAGGCGTACGGGGCCGACCCCCGGCGAGGTGTGGACGAGGGCGGACGCGGCCGGTTCGGGCAGTCCGGCGGCGGCGAGCAGGGACTCCTCCAGGCGCACGAGCGTTCCACGGAAGAGGGGCCAGGGCTCGTGGCTGACCGGGGTCCGCCAGAGCAGGCCGGCCGACAGCGAGTACGCGTGGAAGCGGTCGGTCAGCCAGGAGTCCAGGCGGTGCGGCGCTTCGATGCGCTCGTCGGTGCGCACCTCCATCTCATAGCCGGGACCCCGGCTTCCGCGTCGGCCGGTGTAACGGCGGGTGCGGCCCTCCCCCCGTACGGAGAGGTGTGCCAAGGAATAAGGGATTCCCACCAGGCGCGCGGCCGGCATGGCCGGGTGGGTGACGTCCAAGGAGAAGAACCACAGGCCGCTCGGCCGGCCTTTCCGGCGCACATAGGTACGAAGGTTCGTTTCGGGGAAAGTTCCCCGGGGGACCGGCACGCCGAGGAACCGTGTGGAAGACACGACGAAGGGCGTCAAGCTCACCCAGCCCTGCCCTTCGAAGACGTCGACTTCGAGTGGGGGCGGCAAGAGACGCTGCAGGTCCATCGGCGGATAAGGCCAGTGCACGAACGTCTGCCGCGTCCAGTGCATGGTCAACATGGGAACCTGCACGTGCTCCACTGGAGCCTCCCGGAGATGCCGAGGGCCGGCCGTGTGCGCCGTCTTCCACCCCGTCTTCGCAGCCGAGCGGCCGTCTCCAACCGCGCTTCGCCGGGAGGGTCGGCCCCCCGGACTGATCGGCGGTCTTCACGCTCCCGCTCCATGGGCTGCGCCTACCCGTCGGAACGCAAAGGATGCCGTGCCGTGCTGTCCGGCATCGAGCAGGTCAACAGCAGGTCCGGCCGTCTCGGCCATCCGGTCGAGCGAGTAACGGAGCTGCGCGGCATCGGAAGCAGCGCCGGCCCGTGGTACACACGTGCAGCAGCGGAGCTGACCGTTGAGCGTGATTTCGACCCCAGGGCGGCAACATCAATCCGTCCCCTCCGGCATCACACAAGGCCTGGTCAGGAGCAGGGGCAAAGTGATCGCAGCGTCCCCGGCCGCGACTGTGGCGCGATCCGGCGCGCCCTACTGGCCGGTAGCGCACCGGAGGTGGCGGTGCGGCACTGTCGCGCACCTCTTCCTGCGCCTAGGCTGGAATGCTCAGCGGGAGGACCATCACGTGCACAGCCGCAGCGGGAAGGCCAGCCCGGGCATCGAGGTCGACACCCGGGGCGACAGGGCTGTGGTTCGCCCGTACGGCGAGATGGATGTGGCCCGCGCCGAGGCCTTCCGCCAAGCGGTGTTCGAGGCCCTGGCCGGCGAGCCACGGGTGACCGACGTGGTGGTCGATCTGCAGCACCTGGCCTTCTGCGATTCCTCGGGACTGAACGTCCTGCTGAACGCCCGGACCGCCGTCGCTGCGACCGGCCAGAACCTCTACCTGGCCGCCCCGAGGGAACAGTTCCTGCGCCTTCTGGAACTCACCGGCAGCCAGGACCTGTTCACCATCGAACCCGCGCCGCCGTTCTGAGGGAGGGCAGCGATGCCGGGCGTCGGGGGTCGGTCGGCGCTCCCCCGGCGTCACGGTCCGTGCGATGTCCGTGATCCTGCGCGCCGTGGCGCTCCCCGGCCGGTGGCGGCCAGGGCCGTGGAGCACCTTCACCGCCGACGGTGTCGCGCCGAAGGACGATACTCCGACCCTCCGAAGTGTGCGCAACGACGTCAGCACCGAGGTCTCCGGCACCGCCTTGGAGCTGGGTGGCGATGAAGCCGTCACGGCGGGCGAAGCGCACCTCTGACAGAACCGGCGGGGAGCACGGAGAGGGCTGCGGGCCCCCGGCAACAGCTCGGCCATCTGGCCTGCCTCGGCGCGCCACACCCCCGGACACGCCGCGATCCTGGACCATCGCGCCCGAAACCTCCTGTTACCTTCCCTTTCGTACGCGCAGGGACGGCGGAAGGAAACCCGGTGGACTGCGGCGCGAACATCACGGACCAGGGCAATGGGCAGCGCGCCTACATCGGTTCCTTCACGACGGGTGGCGGTCGCGGCATCGTCGTCGCGGACGTGGACCGGGCCACCGGGGCGCTCACGCCGTTCGCGGCCGTCAACAGCCTTGAGAACCCGTCCTGCCTGGCCCTCGCCCCCGACAGGCTCGTGCTCTATGCGGTGAGCGACTGCGACGACGGCCTCGCGGTGGCATATCGGCCCACGGCCGACGGCCTCGCCCCGCTCGGCCGGCCCGTCCCGGTCGGCGGCCGGGGCCCGACCCATCTGAGCTTGGTCGGCAACCGGCTGCTGACCGCCCATTACGCCTCCGGAAGTGTCAGCAGCCTTCCCCTCGCGGCCGACGGCAGCCCGGTCCACCCGCCCTCCGTGCTCGCCCACCGGGGCTCCGGCCCCGACGCGGACCGGCAGGGCGGGCCCCACGCCCACCAGGTACTGCCCGACCCGTCCGGGTGCTGGGTGCTCAGCGTCGATCTCGGCACCGACTCCGTACGCGTCTGCTCGCTGGACCCGGTGACCGGAGCACTGCGTGTGCACACGGAAACCACCCTGCGGGCGGGGAGCGGACCGCGCCACCTCGTCTTCCACCCGCGCGGCGGCGTCGCGTACGTCGTACACGAGCTGACGCCCCAGCTGACCGTCTGCCGGTGGGATTCCGCTGCCGGGCTGCTGACGCCCGTGGGCGAGGTGCCGTTGTGCTCGCGGAGCACACCGACCGAACGCGAGTACCCCTCGGTGGGGGCGGTTTCCGGGGACGGGCGGTTCCTCTGGGTGGCTGTGCGCGGCTCCGACCTCATCACCACCATGTCATTGTCGGACGGAGCCGAGAAACCGCGGCTCACCCAGACCACGGCGTGCGGGGGCAGGTGGCCGCGGGATCTGGTGGCCGACCCGTCCGGCGGTCGCCTTTACGTCACCAACGAGTGGTCGGGCAACGTCACGTGGTTCGACGCCGACCCACTGACCGGCCGACTGCACCACGCCGGCAAGGTGGAAGTCCCGGCCGCCGCCTGCGTCGTATTCGCCTGACGCCGCACACGCGTCGTTCCGCCCTGACGGGGCCGGGCCGTATGCATCTCAGGGCCGGCGTGAGGGACCGCGCAGGGAACCGTACCCGGGCGGCATCGTCCGCCGCGCCCCGCCCCCGTC
>NZ_JACBGN010000439.1 GCF_013401435.1 Streptomyces sp. BR123 | reverse complement strand
GTGGGGCGGGTGGAGGCCAGGGTCAGCAGGGTGCGGAGGGCTCTCGTGACCTCGTGCGGGGTTTCGCGGATCATCGACGGGGTCGCGCTGATCACCAGGATGCCGTGGGCCTCCAGGCGGAGCCGGCGGCGGAGGGTGGCCTGCCAGGCGCCGCGGGTGTAGTGGTACTCGGCGGAGTCGATCTCCAGGGCCACGCCTTCGTCCGGCCAGTACGCGTCCGGGCTGGCGAGGAAGGCGCCGTCCGGGGTGTAGAGGCGGGCGTTCCACAGCGGGGCCGGGAGGTCCGGGCCCGTCGCGGCGAGGGC
This sequence comes from Streptomyces sp. BR123, assembly GCF_013401435.1. Classification (GTDB taxonomy): domain Bacteria; phylum Actinomycetota; class Actinomycetes; order Streptomycetales; family Streptomycetaceae; genus Streptomyces. Next base: position 3,950 of record NZ_JACBGN010000439.1, on the reverse strand, counting down.
TTCGCGGGCCCGGGCTTCGGCCGGGGAGCGGACGCCGGCCAGGAGTTCCGCAGCCGCGGCGCGGATCGCGGGGCGGCGCAGGAGCCGGGCGGTGCGGAGTTCGGCGTACAGGTCCTGCGGGTGGCACCAGCCGGACTGGACGACGTGGGCCAGGATCGCGCGGATCCGGTCGGGGTCGGTGGTGCGGGAGGCGAAGTCGGCCGCGGCGCGGACCGGGCGGGTGGAGGGGACGCCCGCCACCGTGATGGTCTGCGGCCAGCGGGCGGTCGGTACGGGCCGGACCTCGGCGGTGCCGGCCGGCCGGCGCGGGGCGCGGACCAGGACGTCGGCCGGGGTGCAGGGGGCGTCGCGGATGCCGAGCAGGGCCAGGGCGGCGCCGCCGGTGAGCACGGCCGTCGCGCCGGACAGCGGATCCGAGGCGGGCTCGGCGGCGTACAGGACGGCGGCGAGGGCGCGCTGGCGGTGGTCCGGGGGGCCGGTCTGCAGGAGGTACACGCGCGGCAGCAAGCGTTGCCAGGGGCCGCCGGGGCGGGTGCGGGAGGTGACGGTGCCGCCCGGGATGCCGGATGCGGTGAGCTGGTGGCGGGTGGCGAGGTTGAGCTGCCTGCGGAGCAGGGGTGCCGGGCTGGAGGTGGTGCGTGGTGTGGTGGGTGTCGCCGGGGTGGTGGCGTGGCGTCGGGGGCGTGGTCCCGCGGTCGGTGTGATCATGTCGGCGGTATGCCCGCTCAGGGGCGACGGGACCCCTGAGCCGGCCGGACCGGCCCGGGCCCGCCCGGCCGGCAGCCCGGTCCCCTACCGGCCCGGGTGGTCCGGGGAGAGGAAGACGACCACGGCTGTGGTGCGGGTGTCCGGCAGGGCGCTGACCTCGTGCCAGCCCAGGCGGCGGTACGTGGCCACCGTGTCCGCCGCCAGGCGGGAGGTCAGCAGCCAGGCCCGCCGGTCCGGGGCGTCGGCGATGACCTCGGCGAGCAGGGCGCGGCCGGTGCCGCGGCCGCGCGCGTACGCGCGTACGGCGAGCTCGTCGATCTCCAGCGCACCCCCGAGGAGGTCCCGCACCCGGTCCGGGCCGAGCTGTGCGGCGACCTGCGCGTACCCGCGGTCGGAGGGGAAGGCGGCGGGGGTGAGCCAGGCCGTGGCAAAGCCGTCGACGCCTGCCGCGGACTGGGCGATCGCCGTACGGAAGCCGGGGCGCCGACTGTCGGAATGGAGCCGGGCCGCGAACCGGCGAATGGTTTCCGCACTCTCGTTCCACGGCGGGGCCGAGAACACCTCGGCGTAGGCGTCGACCAGTTCGTCCCTGAGATCGAGGACGGCCTCTCCGTAGCAGATCACGATGTCCGCACCTCTCTCTTCGTCCCGATTGGGGTGGGAGGGCGACTGTATGCCCGGCCGGTCTCCCCGGGCGCTTACCGCACGGATCCGGCGAGTGTGCGACAAATCCCCTCCCCCGGCTCCGTGTCGGGGGACCGGGCCCTGGCGTTGAGCAGCCCGTGGACAGACTGCTCGGGGCCGTCGGCCGGTGCGCCCTCGCCTTCCTGCTCGTGCTGGGTGTGGTGGCTCTGCTGCCGCGTGCCGTGCAGGAGGCCGTACCGGATGCGGTGATCGGCGGGGCCGTGCTCGTACTCGGGGCGCTGGCTGCCGCGCGCCGGGGGCCGAGGCGGCCGCGTCAGCCGCGTTGGCCGCGTTAGCCTCGTACGGCGGGGCGCGGGCGCACGGGGCGTACGGGGCGTATACGGGGCGCACGGGCCGTGCACGCGGGTGCGATTGCGGGCCTGCATGCACCGGCACCGGCACCGGCACCGGCACCGGCACCGGCACGCAGCCTGAGCTTGGGCTGCGCGGCGCACGCGCACACGCACACGCACATACCGATACACGGAATCGACGAACTGACGAGGGAGTTGGGATGGCGCGGGTACCGAGTTCCGCATGGGCGGCCGTCGGGCTGGTCGGCGGTTACGCCGTCGCCCGATGGACCAAGAAGCGCCCGCTGGGCGGTGTCGTCCTCGGCGCGGCCGGGTTCGCGGCCGGACGCGAGTGGCACAAGCGCGGCGGCGTCCCCGCGGCGGCCGGGCTCGGGGCGCTGTACCTGGCCGGCTTCGCGGGTGCGCACCCGCTGGCGAAGAAGGTCGGGGCATGGCCGGCCGTGCTCGGCGCGACCGCGGTCGTGGCCACCACCGCCTGGGCCGTGGCCGACCGCGGCTGAAGCACGCAGGTACGGGCGCGGCCCCGCCCCCGGTACCCCGGACCCAAGGTGGGGCGCGCCGCCGTCCGGCGTCGTCCGCCCCCCGTGTGCCCGGCCCCCCGTGGCATCGCGGGCGGCAGCCGGCGAGGCAGGAGCGAGCTGCCTTCCGGGAATGCATCGGGCAGCCATCCCGAAGGAAGAGGGGTGGGCCGTCCCCGCATGCGGCAGGCGCCCGGCCCGGAATGCGCCGACGGGGCGGCAGCACCCCGAACGTGCCGCAGTGACAGCGGGCCCGCGGACAAGGCCGGAACTGCGCCCCGCGCACACCGCCGGCGGCCCGGACAGGTGCCATAGCCGTGGCCGTGGGCGTGGCCGTGATCTGCGGCGGCGGGGGCGCGGGCGGGAGACGCGGCCGTGGGGTGCCGGTGCGGCGGTGCGGTGCGTCAGGCGCCGAAGGCGCGGGACACCGTATGGATCAGGAGGCCGGCCAGGGCGCCGACGACCGTGCCGTTGATGCGGATGAACTGAAGGTCCCGGCCGATGTGGGCCTCGATCTTCCGGGTCGTCTGCTCCGCGTCCCACCCGGCCACGGTCTCCGAGATCAGCGAGGTGATCTCGGCCCGGTAGGTGGTCACCACGTACACCACCGCACCCTCTATCCACCCCTCCGCCTTGTCCTGCAGCCGCTGGTCCGTGGCCAGCTTCGCCCCCAGCGACAGCAGCGACGCCCGCACGCGCAACCTCAGCTCGCTGCGCTCGTCCTCCGCCGCCGCCAGGATCAGCGACCGGATCGCCGTCCACGCGGAGGCGATCACGTCCTGGATCTCCTCCCGCTCCAGGATCTCCCCCTTCAGCCGCTCCACCCGGGCCCGGGTGTCCGTGTCCGCCTGGAGGTCGGCCGCGAAGTCCGTCAGGAACCGGTCCACCGCCCCGCGCGCCGGGTGGTGCGGCATGTCCCGCATCTCCGTGAGGAAGCGCAGCAGTTCCTTGTACACGCGCTCGCCGACCTTGCGGTCCACGAACCGCGGGGTCCAGCCCGGTGCACCGCCCTGGACCGCACCCATGACCGAGTCCCCGTGCGTCATCAGCCAGTCGCGCGCCTTGGCGCACACCAGGTCGACGACCCTGTGGTGGCCGCCGTCCGCGACGACCCGCTCCAGGGTCTTGCCGATGCCCGGCGCGATCTCGGCGGACTCCGCGCGCCGCGTGACGGCCTCCCCGACGACGGCTTGGACGTCGGAGTCGCGCAGTACGGTCAAGGCCCCGCGCAACGCCGCGGCGAGCTCGGCCGTGACCCGGTCGGCGTGCGCCGGCTCGGCCAGCCAGGCCCCCAGCCGGCGGCCGATGCCGAGGGCGTGCAGGCGGGCGCGGACCACGTCCGGGGAGAGGAAGTTCTCGCCGACGAACTCGCCTAGCGTGGCGCCGAGCTGATCCTTCTTGGTCGGGATGATCGCGGTGTGCGGGATGGGCAGGCCGAGTGGGTGACGGAAGAGTGCCGTCACCGCGAACCAGTCCGCGAGCGCGCCGACCATTCCCGCCTCGGCGGCGGCCCGGACGTAGCCCACCCAGGCACCGGCCCCGGTGTGCTCCGCCCAGGTGCTGAGCACGTACACCAGGGCGACCAGGAGCAGCAGGCCGGTGGCGGTGGCCTTCATCCGGCGCACGCCGCGGCGCCGCTCCTCGTCCGCCTCGCTGAACACGAAGCCGCTGAGGGTGGGTGTGCGGGCCGTCGGCCCACCGTTCCTGCCCCTGCCCCCGCCCCCGT
>NZ_JACBGN010000438.1 GCF_013401435.1 Streptomyces sp. BR123 | reverse complement strand
GCCCACCACCGCCTCCGGCGCCACCCCCGCAACCGTGTGGCGCCGCGCCCGCGGCTACCTCATCGCCCTGGCCGTCCTCCTCACCGCTGCCGTCACCCTCGCCGCCCTCTCCTCCGGCGCCCACCACGGCCGCCTCGACCCCCGCTCCCCCGACCGCGAGGGCAGCCGGGCCATCGCCGAACTCCTCCGCGCACGCGGCGTCACCGCCCGCGTCGTCACCACCGCCGACGAGGCCGCAGAAGCCGCCGGCCCCGGCACCACCCTCCTCGTCACCGACCCGGACCTGCTCGGCGACCACCAGCGCCGCACCATCCGCTCCGCCATCGACGTCTCCGGCGGCCGCACCGTCCTCCTCACCCCCGGCGCCACCGCCCTGGCCCACCTGGCCCCCACCGTCCACACGGCCGGAAAGGCCCACGAGCGCACCCTCACCCCCGATTGCGCGCTCACCGCCGCGACCACCGCCGGCTCCGCCGACACCGGCCGGGGCCGCCGCTACAGCACCACCGCCCCCGGCGCCGCCGCCTGCTACCCCAGCGGCGGCCATCCCACCCTCCTCGTCCTGCCCGCCGGCACCACCGGCGGCGGCGACACCGTCGTCCTCGGCTCCGAGCGCGTCCTGCTCAACGAGGACCTCGCCCGCGAGGGCAACGCCTCCCTCGCCCTGCAGCTCCTCGGCACCCGCCCCGATGTGGTCTGGTACATGCCGTCCCCGGCCGAGCTCGGGGAAGGCGACGTCGAGGAGAAGTCCTTCCTCGAACTGATCCCGGCCGGCTGGCACTGGGCCCTGCTGCAGCTGTTCATCGCCGCCGCTCTCGCCGCCTTCTGGCGCGCCCGCCGCCTCGGCCCGCTCGTCACCGAGCGGCTGCCCGTCGCCATCCGCGCCTCCGAGGCCGCCGAGGGCCGCGCCCGCCTCTACCGGAAGACCGCCGCCCGCGACCGCGCCGCCGGCGTGCTGCGCGCCGCCACCCGCGAGCGCCTGGCCGCGCTGGTCGGCGTACCGTCCGCCCACGCCCACGATCCCGCGGCCCTCGTCCCCGCCGTCGCCGCCCGCCTCGCGGACCCCGCCGGCCGGGACCTGACCGCCCTCCTCTTCGGCACCGCCCCCGCCGGCGACGCGGCCCTCGTCGTGCTCGCCGACCACCTCGACGCCCTCGAAAGAGAGGTCCGCACCTCATGACGGCCACCACGGACAGCGCCCGCTCCTCCCTGGAAGCGATCCGCACCGAGATCGGGAAGGCCGTCGTCGGCCAGGACTCGGCCGTCACCGGTCTCGTCGTGGCCCTGCTGTGCCGCGGCCACGTCCTCCTCGAAGGCGTCCCCGGTGTCGCCAAGACCCTCCTGGTACGGGCCCTGGCCGCCTCTTTGGACCTCGACACCAAGCGCGTCCAGTTCACCCCGGACCTGATGCCCAGCGACGTCACCGGCTCGCTCGTCTACGACACCCGCACCGCCGCGTTCTCGTTCCAGAACGGCCCGGTCTTCACGAACCTCCTCCTCGCCGACGAGATCAACCGCACCCCGCCGAAGACCCAGTCCGCCCTGCTGGAGGCCATGGAGGAGCGCCAGGTCACCGTCGACGGGACCCCGCGCCGCCTGCCCGACCCGTTCCTGGTCGCCGCCACCATGAACCCGGTCGAGTACGAGGGCACGTACCCCCTCCCGGAAGCCCAGTTGGACCGCTTCCTCCTCAAACTGAACGTCCCCCTCCCCTCCCGCGAGGACGAGATCGGCGTCCTGACCCGGCACGCCGCCGGCTTCGACCCACGCGACCTGCAGGCCGCCGGCATCCGCCCGGTCGCCGGAGCCTCCCAGCTGGAGGCCGCCCGTGACGCGGTCGCCGCCGTCGCCGTCTCCCCCGAGATCGCCGGGTACGTCGTCGACATCTGCCGCGCCACCCGCGAGTCGCCCTCCCTCAGCCTCGGCGTCTCCCCGCGCGGCGCGACCGCCCTGCTGGCGACCGCCCGCGCCTGGGCCTGGCTGACCGGCCGCGACTACGTCACCCCCGACGACGTCAAGGCCCTGGCCCTGCCGACGCTGCGCCACCGCGTCCGGCTGCGCCCGGAGGCCGAGATGGAAGGCGTCACCGCCGATGCCGTCCTCACCGCGATCCTGTCCCACGTCCCCGTTCCCCGCTGATGGCCGCCCTCACCGGACGCGCCGCCCTGCTCGCGGCCCTCGGCAGCATCCCCGTCGGCGTCCTCGAACCGAGCTGGACGGGCGTCCTCGCGGTCAACGCGCCTCTCGCCGTGGCCTGTGCGGTCGACTACGCCCTCGCGGCCCCGGTCCGCCGCCTGGCCCTCGCCCGCTCCGGCGACACGTCCGTGCGCCTGGGCAGCCCGGCGGAGGTCCACCTGACCGTCGCCAATCCCGGTACGCGCACCCTGCGGGCCCGCATCCGTGACGCCTGGCCCCCCAGCAGCTGGCTCCCGGGCACGGACCAGCAGGCGTCCCGGCACACCGTGCGCATCCCGCCCGGCGAACGCCGCCGCTTGACGACCCGCCTGCTCCCGACCCGCCGCGGCGACCGGCACGCGGACCGCGTCACGATCCGCTCGTACGGCCCGCTCGGGCTGCTCGCCCGCCAGGGCACCCACACCGTCCCCTGGACGGTCCGGGTCCTGCCGCCCTTCACGAGCCGCAAGCACCTCCCCTCCCGGCTGGCCCGCCTGCGCGAGATGGACGGTCGTACGAGCCTGCTGACCCGCGGGGAGGGCACCGAGTTCGACAGCCTGCGCGACTACGTCCCCGGCGACGACACACGCTCCATCGACTGGCGGGCCACCGCCCGCCAGGACAAGGTCGCCGTCCGCACCTGGCGTCCGGAACGCGACCGGCACATCCTGATCTGCCTCGACACCGGCCGCACCTCCGCCGGCCGGGTCGGCGACGTTCCCCGCCTGGACTCCGCCATGGACGCGGCCCTGCTGCTCGCCGCCCTGGCCTCCCGGGCCGGGGACCGCGTGGACCTGCTGGCCCACGACCGCCGCGCCCGCGCCCAGGTCCAGGGCCGCTCGGCCGGCGACGTCCTCCCGGCCTTCGTCAACGCCATGGCCGCCCTGGAACCGGAGCTCGTCGAAACCGACGCCCGCACCCTCGTCTCGACGGTCCTGCGCAGCGCCCCGCGCCGCTCCCTGGTGGTCCTCCTGACGAGCCTGGACGCCGCCGCGGTGGAAGAGGGCCTCCTGCCGCTCCTCCCCCGCCTCACGCAGCGCCACACGGTCCTGCTGGCCTCGGTAGCGGACCCGCACATCGCGCAGATGGCCCGCTCCCGCGGCACGTTGGACGCGGTCTACGAGGCCGCGGCCGCCGCCCAGACGCAGGCCCAGCGCCGCCGCACCGCCGAGCAGCTGTCCCGCCACGGCGTCCACGTCGTCGACGCCACCCCGGACACCCTGGCCCCGTCCCTCGCCGACGCCTACCTGGCCCTCAAGGCCGCCGGCCGCCTCTGAGACCGGCGGCTCACGTCAACGATCGAGGTCGAGCACGCCTACTCCGTGGTGCTCGTACATCTTGGGCTCGACGGTCGCCACCAGCGCGTCGACGCCCCAGTCAGGAAGATTCCGCACGGCTGACACTGCTGCGGCGACTCCCGCAGGCACGCCTTCCCGGCACAGCTGAGCCACGGACAACATGGCGGCGTAGTCGAGGTCGATCGTGTGGATGACATCGAGCTGGCCGACGTGCTCGGCGACTCCCGGGTGTTCCCGGTCCGCTTCGAGAATCGCCAGGACAGGCGCCCACAAACGTGTGTCACCGTCGAGGTAAGCCCGGTGGATCAGTGCCGACACCTGCCGGTTGCCCGATAAAGCGAAGAGGGAGGGGCTGTCCAGGACGAGATGGTGCTGGATCACGCAGCACTCTCCTGCCGACGTGCGAAGGCCTCGCGAATCTTGCGCCCCATCTCCGCGCTCTCCTCGTCGGTCACGCGTACCCCGAAGTGCTGAGCCATGTACTCACGGGCCCGTTCGGCGCGCTCACGGCGCTCCTCAGCGGTCAACGTGGACTCGGCAAACTCTTGGACCAGGGCTCTGATGGACGTGCCGCGGGACTCGGCGATGACCGCAAGGCGATCGCGCACCTCAGCCGGCACTCGGATCATGGCGTCGGACATGGGCCGAGTTTACAGCGGCGTCTACACGCACGTGCGGTGAACGCAGAAAAGCCCCGCACCGAACCCCCCGGAAAAGGGGGCTGGTGCGGGGCTTCCCGCAATGATTGTTCGGCGGCGTCCTACTCTCCCACAGGGTCCCCCCTGCAGT
>NZ_JACBGN010000437.1 GCF_013401435.1 Streptomyces sp. BR123 | reverse complement strand
GGCCCGCCCTGACCATTCGGCCCGTCCGCGTCCTGCTCGCCGACGACGAAACGATGATCCGGCACGGCGTACGCCTGATCCTGCGGCACGCCGACGGCATCGACGTCGTCGCCGAGGCCCGGGACGGGCAGCAGGCCGTCCAGCTGGCCGCGGCACACCACCCCGACGTGGTGCTGCTGGACATCCGCATGCCCGTGTGCGACGGGCTGGCCGCGATCGCCCCGCTGCTCGCCCTCGACCCCGCGCCGCGCGTCGTCATGCTGACCACCTTCGGCGACGACGACAACGTCGTCCGCGCGCTGCGCGAGGGCGCCGCCGGCTTCCTGCTGAAGGACGAAGGGCCCCAGGAGCTGATCAGCGCGGTCCGCGCGGCCGCCGCCGGCGACGCCGTGCTCTCCCCGGGCGTCACCGGGGCGGTGATCTCCCGCATGCTGCGCGCCGTCGGCCCGGACGATGCGGGCGGTGCGCCCGCGGACGAGCGGATCGCGCGGCTCACCGGCCGGGAGCGGGAGGTCCTGGCGATGCTCGGCGAAGGGCTGTCGAACCAGGGCATCGCCGCGCGGATGGGCATCGGGATCGGCACGGTGAAGACCCATGTGGGTGCCGTCCTCGACAAGACCGGTTCGACCAGCCGCGTGCAGGCGGCGCTGCTGGCCCACCGGACCGGCCTCGCCACCTGACGGGCCGTCGGCGGAGGGGCCGTCGGCGGAGGGGCCGCCGGCCTGCGGCCTTCCTCTTCCCTTCGGTAGAGGAAGGCCGCGTACCGCCGTCCTTTCGGCAGACGCCAACTCCCCTCTCCCGAACGATGTCCGGGCAGCTCAGGGCCGTGACGATGGATGCATCCCCGGCCCGCGGAACCCCTCGCGGGCCGTCGCACGCCCAGGCGGAGTATCCATGTCACAGACGTCCCCTTCCCCCGGTTCCCCCTCCACACCGCTCGCGGAGCCGGCCGCCCGCGCGTCCGGCCTGACCAAGACGTACGGGAAGGGCGAGACCAAGGTCACCGCCCTGGACGCGGTGACGGTGGACTTCGCGCGGGGCAGGTTCACCGCGGTCATGGGCCCCTCGGGCTCCGGAAAGTCCACGCTGATGCACTGCATGGCCGGCCTCGACCCCGTCACCGCGGGATCGGCCCGGCTCGGCGGTGTCGAGCTGTCCGCCCTGAACGACCGGCAGCTCACCCGGCTGCGGCGGGAGAAGGTCGGCTTCGTCTTCCAGGGCTTCAACCTCCTGCCCACCCTCACCGCGCTCGAGAACATCACCCTGCCCCTGCGGCTGGCCGGCCGGCAGCCCGACACCGCATGGCTGGACACCGTCGTCGCCACCGTCGGCCTCGCGGGCCGCCTCGCCCACCGCCCCGCCCAGCTCTCCGGCGGCCAGCAGCAGCGCGTGGCCGTGGCCCGCGCCCTGGCCTCCCGCCCGGAGATCGTGTTCGCCGACGAGCCGACCGGCAACCTCGACTCACGCTCCGGCGCCGAGGTCCTCGGCTTCCTGCGCGACTCGGTACGGGAACTGGGGCAGACCGTGGTGATGGTCACCCACGACCCGGTGGCCGCCTCCCACGCCGACCGCGTGGTGTTCCTCGCCGACGGCCGCCTCGTGGACGAACTGCACGAGCCGACCTCCGGCGCCGTCCTGGACCGGATGCTCGCGTTCGAAGCCCAGGGCCGCGCGCACTGACCGCGTACCGCCCCGGCCGCCGTCCGCCCTTTCCCCGTCCCGCACCCATCGAAAGCCCATCATGCTGCGAACAGCCCTGCGCAACGTCCTCGCGCACAAGGCCCGCCTGGCCATGACCGTGCTCGCGGTCTGCCTCGGAGTCGCGTTCGTCTCCGGCTCGCTCGTCTTCGCCGACTCCACCACCGCCGCCTACCGCGCCTCCCTCTCGAAGAACCACGCCGGCATCGCGGTCACCGTCGACCCGAAACACCCGCCGGGCACCCCCGCGGGCGAACGGACCACCGCCCTCGACGACGCGCTCGTGGCCCGGCTGGCCGCCGTACCCGGTGTCACCGCGGCCCGCCCGACCGTCGACGGCTCGGTCACACTGGCCGCCAAGGACGGCTCCCCGTTGCGCGCCGACAACACGATGGGCAAACTGGCCGCCGCGTACATGCCCGGCCCCGACGGCGAGGACGGCCGCTACCCGCTGACCGCCGGCCGCGCACCGCGCACCGACGGCGAGGTGGCCCTGGACCGCTCCACCGCGGCGGCCGGCGCGTACGCCCTCGGTGACACCGTCATCCTGGCGAGCGACGGCCCCGTCCTGCGGATGCGGCTGGTCGGTACCGTCTCGACCGACGACACCCGGGTCACGTCCGGCGGCACCCTCGCGGTGTTCGACAAGGCCACCGCCCAGCGGCTGTTCGCCTCTCCGGGCGGCTACACCGGCATCGACCTGTCCGCCGCGCCCGGCACCGACCCGTTCGACCTGGCCCGGCGCATCGGCACGCTGCTGCCGGCCGACCGCGCCGAGGCGACCACCGCGACCGCGAAGGCCGACCAGCAGCAGGTCCTCATCGACGCCAAGACCCGCAGCCACGCCCGGCTGCCCCTGGTCTTCGCCACCGTCTCGCTCTTCATCGGCTCGTTCCTCGTCATCAACACCTTCACCATGCTCATCACCCGGCGCTCCCGCGAGATCGCGCTGCTCCGGGCCGTCGGCGCCACCCGCCGCCAGGTCGTCGGCTCCGTCCTCGCCGAGGCAGCCCTGGTCGGCCTCGCCGCCTCCGTGCTCGGCTTCGCCCTCGGGCTCGTCGTCGCCACCGTCCTGCCCGGCCTGCTCGGCACCGCGGACGACCTGCTGCCACAGGGTCCGCTGGTGATCGGCCCCACCCCGGTGCTCGCCTCCCTCACCGTCGGCGTCGGCGTCACCGTCCTCGCCGCCTGGCTGCCCTCCCGCCGCGCGGCCGGGATCGCCCCCGTCGAGGCGATGCGCACCGCCGAGCAGCCCCCGTCCCCGGCGCTGTCCCGGATCCGGGGCGCGGCCGGCACGGCCGTACTCCTCACCGGTGCCGGCCTGCTCGTCTCGCTGAGCGACGCGAAGGACGCCTCGGACGCGAACCTGCGGACCGCGATGCTCGGCTGCGGCATCCTCGTGACCGGCCTGATCCTGTTGGCCCCCCTGCTCGCGGGCCCGGTCGTCCGCGTCCTCGGCCGGTGCGCCTCCCGCCTCGGCGTCGCCGGCGACCTCGCGAAGGACAACGCCCTGCGGGACCCCCGCCGCACCGCCGCCACCGCCGTCGCCCTGATGATCAGCACCGCGCTCGTCTCCGGACTGGCCGTCATCGACCACTCCTCCAGCCGGGCCCTGGATTCCCAGGCAGCCGAAGGCCTCAGCGCCGACTACGTCATCAGCACCCGCAACACCACCACCGCCGTCGAGCCCGCCGCCCTCCAGCGCCTCGCCGCGGTCCCCGGCGTCGCCACCGCCTCCGCCGTCGCGGACTCCACCCTCTCCACCGGCGCGCTCGTCCGGCAGGTCTCGGGGGTCGACCCGAAGACCGTGGGGGAGGTCATGAAGCTGCGCTTCGCCAGCGGCTCCGCCACGGGCATCGGCCCGGGCCGGATCGCGGTGTCCGACAGCTTCGCCCGCGAGAACCGCATCACCACCGGCGACCGGCTCAACGCGAGCATCGGCCCCGGCCCCGGCGGGGGAGACCGCGGCCGCCCCTACACCGTCGTCGGCGTCTACCGGGACAACCCCACCGCCCAGGACGTCCTCGCCTGGCGCGGCGATGTCCAGCAGAACAGCCACCTGCGCGACTCCGTCCAGCGCGTCCTCGTCCGCACCGAGGGCGCCGCCGCCTCCGCGGACATCGAGAAGCAGCTGCGCGGCGCCGTCGGCCACAGCCCGCTGCTGAAGGTCCAGAGCCGTGCTCAGCTCGTCCGCGAACAGGCAGGCGTCGCCGGCGAGCTGATCACGATGGTCTTCGGACTGCTCGCCCTCGGGGTGGTGATCTCCGCACTCGGCATGGTCAACACGCTCGCCATGTCGGTCGCCGAACGCACCCGCGAGATCGGCGTCCTGCGCGCCATCGGCATGGACCGCGCCGGCATCCGCCGCATGATCCGCCTCGAATCCCTCGCCGTCGCCGCCTACGGCACCCTGCTGGGCCTGGCCGGCGGCCTGTTCGGGGCGTGGAAGGTCAGCGGCCTGGCCAACGGAGCCATCCCCCAGTACACCTTCACCCTGCCCTGGGGCACCCTCGCCCTCGTCGTCACCCTCTCCCTCGCCGTGGGCGCCGCCGCTGCCGCCCTTCCCGCC
>NZ_JACBGN010000436.1 GCF_013401435.1 Streptomyces sp. BR123 | reverse complement strand
GCCCGGCAGCGCATCAGCGTCCTGTTCGCCATGCTCCGCGATGGAACCTTCTACGAATCACGCCTCCCCGAAGCGGTCGCTGCATGACCAGCTCAGGCTTGACGAAAGACATAGAGGCACCCCCCCCCTACGCTGGCCCCATGCCCGCTGCGACCGACGAGCCCACCCACGAGCCCGACGAGCCCCACGAGTTCCACGAGCCCGACGAGTTCCACAGCACCCTGCACTCGCTCCGCGTGTGGGACACCCGGCTCCCCGCCTTCGACCCCGAAGCCGTGCCCGACGCGCCGGTGCCGCTGTTCCGGGAGTGGTTCGTGCACGCCGCCCGGGCGGGGCAGGTCGAGCCGCACACGATGAGTCTGGCCACCGTGGACGCCGAGGGGCGGCCCGACGTCCGGATCCTGATGCTGCACGACGCCGACTCCCGCGGCTGGCACTTCGCCTCCCACGCCACCAGCGCCAAGGGCCGCCAGTTGGCCGGGCAGCCGGATGCGGCGCTGGTCTTCTACTGGGCCGCGGTCGGCCGCCAGGTCCGGATCCGGGGCCGGGTCACCGCCTGCGGCCCGCAGGAGAGCCGGGCGGACCTGGCAGTCCGCTCGCAGGGCGCGCTCGCCGCGGCGCTCACCGGCCGGCAGAGCGGGGTGCTCGGCTCCGTACGGGAGCTGGCCGAGGCCTCGGCCGCCGCCTGGGAGCGGGCCGGTGCGGAACCGGACGCCCCTGCCCCGACCTGGACGCGGTACGTCCTCGACCCCGCCGAGGTCGAGTTCTTCCAGGGCGACGCCGCCCGCCGGCACATCCGCCTGCGCTACCGCCGCACGCCGGGCGCCTCCGCGTGGGTCCGCGAGCTGCTCTGGCCCTGACCGCCCGACGGCTCACCGCGGGCGGAACACCGGAACCCGCACGCCTTCCGCCGCCTCACGGAACGCCACCTCCAGCGGCATCCCGACGCGGAGGTCCACCGGATCGCAGTCGACGACCTCCGTCATCATCCGCGGCCCCTCCGCCAGGTCGACGACCGCGGCGGTGTACGGGACGCGCTGCCCGAACGGCGGCAGGTCGTTGCGGTGGACCACGGACCAGGTGTAGAGGGTGGCGTTTCCGCAGGCCTGCTCCCAGGCGACCTGCTCCTCCCCCGCCCAGCAGAACGGGCAGAACTCCCGCGGGTAGTGGTGCGCCCGCCCGCACCGCGCGCAGCGGCGCAGCAGGAGCCGGCCCTCGGCGGCCGCCTGCCAGTAGGGGCGGGTGAACTCGTCGACGTCCGGCAGGTCGTACCGTGCGGCGCTCACCGGAACAGTCCCAGCGCCGAGTCGAGGGACCAGGCCTGCCAGCCCATGGCGAAGAGAGCGACGAGGGAGGCGAGCATCATCATCGCGTTCTGCCCCTGCTCCGCCCAGTCGTGGATCATCAGCAGCAGGTAGAGCAGGTTCAGCAGCAGTCCGCCCACCAGTGCGACCGGTGTGAGGAACCCGAGCACCAGGCCCATGCCGAGTGCGAGTTCCGCGTGGACGACGACGTACGCCATCAGCCGCTGCCTGGGCTGGACGACCTTCTCGAAGCCGTGCTTCACGAAGGGCCAGCGGTGTTTTCCGGCGACGTCGGCGGCCCAGGCGATGCCGGTGCCGCGTTCGAGCCAGCCCTTCTTGTCCTTGTGCCGCCAGCTCTCCAGCCACCACAGGCCGAGGCCTATCCGGAGTACGGCGAGCCACTCGGCCCCACTGAGCCAGACGGTCCGCATGGGCAGTCCCCGCCTTCCCTCTCCACCCGAGCTGACGGTACGTCAGTTGAGCGGATCCGGGCGGATCCCGCAAGGCCCCCGCCGCGCCGTGCGCGCACCTGCACCACCACCGGCGCACACCCGCCGTGACCGATCCGCAACCGATTCCCCGCTCCTCCGAGACCCAACAACGCTGCGTGTCGATACGATCACTCTTCATGCCCGGAGTCGACGCCACCCCAGACATGACCACCCAGCCCCGCCCCGTGTACGTGATAGGCGCCGGGCCCGGTGGGCTCGCCGCGGCCGCCGCGCTGCGCGGCCGCGGGATCCGGGCGGTGGTCGTGGAGAAGACCGACACGGTCGGGTCCTCCTGGCGCGGCCACTACGACCGCCTCCACCTGCACACCACCCGCCGGCTCTCCGCCCTGCCGGGCCTGGCCGTGCCCCGCCGGTTCGGCCGGTGGGTGTCCCGCGACAACGTGGTGCGCTACCTGGAGAAGTACGCCGAGCTCCACGATCTGGAACTCGTCACCGGTGTGGAGGTGACCCGCATCGAGCGCGCCCCCCGCACCGACGACACCCAAGGCGCCGCCGACTCCGGAGCCGCCGCCCAGGGCGAGCCCAGCGGCGGCGGCAAGACCGGCCGCAAGGCCAAGCACAAAGCCGACCCCGAATCCGACACCTGGCTCCTGCACGCCACCGGCGGGCGCGTGCTCGCCGGCCGGGCCGTGGTCGTCGCCACCGGGTTCAACCACACGCCCGCGGTCCCCGACTGGCCGGGTCGCGACACGTACGGCGGGCAGCTGCTGCACGCCCGCGACTACCGGAACCCGGAACCGTACACCGGCCTGGACGTCCTCGTGGTCGGCGTCGGCAACACCGGCGCCGAGATAGCCGTCGACCTCGCCGAGGGCGGCGCCGCACGGGTGCGGCTCGCCGTGCGGACCGCCCCGCACATCGTGCGCCGCTCCACCGCCGGCTGGCCCGCCCAGCGCAGCGGGATCCTGGTGCGGCGGCTGCCCGTGCCGGTCGTGGACCGGCTGTGCGCGCTCATCGCCAAGGCGTCCGTCCCGGACCTGTCGGCGTACGGGCTCCCCCGCCCCACCACCGGCCTGTACAGCAGGGTCAAGCAGGGGGCGATCCCGGTGCAGGACGTCGGCCTGATCGACGCCGTCCGCGCCGGCCGGGTCGAGCCCGTGGCCGCGGTGGACTCCTTCGACGGCGCGGACGTCGTACTCGCCGACGGCTCGCGGATCACCCCGGACGCCGTGATCGCCGCCACCGGCTACCGGCGCGCCCTGGAGGGCCTGGTCGGGCACCTGGACGTACTCGACGAGCGCGGCCGGCCCCGCGCGCACGGCGCGCGCACCCTGCCCCACGCGCCGGGCCTGCACTTCACCGGCTTCACCAACCCCATCAGCGGCATGTTCCGCGAGATGGCGCTCGATGCCGAGAAGATCGCCAAGGCCCTGGCCCGCCGCCTGGGCGCCCGGCCCGAAGCCCGACCCCGGAACGAGCCCCTCCCGGTCATCGGCCTCCGCCCGGTGGACCCCCTCGCCTGACCGCCCCCACCCGCTTCCCGACTCTCAGCGTGTTCTTCAACCGGGCCGGTCCCCCGGTGACACCGCCCTGTCGGCGCGTCCCGGAGCACTGCGGATGACCGATCGCCTTCGAGCCGGCGGGTGGCCTGATTTCACCCGACTGGCGTGAATTCCCTTTTGAGGCCACGGGTTCACGAATGACGCTGTCGATCAAGCTCAAGATTCCCTCAAGCAGGGTTCCCCGACCAATGAACCGCGAGTAGATTTCCCGTGATCAAGAAGGCGCCGTCCGGCCAGCGGCGCACTTCAAGAGTCGAATCAGGGAATCTCGATAACGAAACGCAAAGCGTCAGCCGCCTCGTCGGCAAGGGGCGAAGGGCCTGGCCCCAAAACGGTCGGCGCCGGCGCCACCGACCGCCCGGCTGCTCTCGCGTAGACGGGTGAAGTCATGATCAAGACCAAGATGGCGTTTACTCTCCTCTGGGCGACCGCGCTCATTGCGGCGAACCAGCTCCTTGACGGCAATGCGCGGGGACAGTATGCGGCCACATTCCTCCTCGGAGGCGTGTATGCTCTCGCCCTCACCAAGATCAAATCCCTTCAGAGCAAGAGGGCCGTTCGGGAAGCGTCAAAGTAATCGCACCTTGGACACGGCTTGCCGGAAGCCGACGCAAGGTCCGGCACGAAATTCGCCGACGGCGCCTCTTTTGGCCTCGTCGGCGAATTCCTCCCGGGACCCGGCCGCGTCGGCGGCGACACCGGAACCGAGTATCGGCGGACGCAGTCGGCGATGAGATGGGCGGCGCACGGGCCGCCGGTGCAGACCCAGGCGATCATGGGCACGCGGCAGGTACGGGTCTCGGCCGCCAGACGGCCCCCGCGCCGACGTGGTCACCGATGGTGAACGCGCAGGCGCAACAGTCACGGAATGCCGGTCCGGCGCCACTACGCCCCGTCGTGCGCCACTGTACGCCGCAGGCGGGAGTTGGGGTGTCAGCCGCCACAAGGGGGCGGAGGCAGCGATGCGGCCCCACCACCCCTC
>NZ_JACBGN010000435.1 GCF_013401435.1 Streptomyces sp. BR123 | reverse complement strand
CTCGCACCCCCACCCGGGCCTCCTCCCGCCGAAGTGTCCGGCCTGTTGACGGCCGGCACCACCGGCCCCATTATTCAACGCATGATGAATAACTCGGGGCGGGCGGCCGCCCCGCCCCCGGCCGCCGCCGTCCACGCCGACGGCCTGACCGTCCGCCGCGGCACCGCCCGCGCCCTGCGGACCGTCCTCGACTCCCTCTCCTTCGACGTCCCCCGCGGCCGCATCACCGGCCTCCTCGGCCCCTCCGGCTGCGGAAAGTCCACGCTCATGCGCGCGGTCGCAGGCACCCAGGCCCACGTCACCGGCACCCTCGACGTCCTCGGCCGCCCCGCCGGCCACCCTGAGCTCCGCTCCCGCATCGGCTACGTCACCCAGGCCCCCTCCGTCTACGACGACCTCACCGTCCGGCAGAACCTCGACTACTTCGCCGCCGTCCTCGACCCCGGCCGCGCCGCAGCCGGCCGCCGCCGCGCCGCCGTCACCCGGGCCATCGCCGACGTCGACCTCACCGGCCACGCCGCAGCCCTCGCCGGCAGCCTCTCCGGAGGCCAGCGCAGCCGCGTCTCCCTCGCCGTCGCCCTGCTCGGCGCCCCCGAGCTCCTCGTCCTCGACGAACCGACCGTCGGACTCGACCCCGTCCTGCGCCGCGACCTGTGGAACCTCTTCCACGACCTCACCGCCACCCGCGGCACGACGATCCTCGTCTCCTCCCACGTCATGGACGAGGCCGAACGCTGCCACGACCTCCTCCTCATGCGCGAAGGCCGCCTCCTCGCCCAGGACACCCCCGACGCACTGCGGGCCCGTACGCAGTCCGGCACCGTCGAGGAGGGCTTCCTCCGCCTCGTCGACGAAGCCGACGCCCTCGCCGCCCAGGACCCCGCCCACGGCCTCGCCGCCCAGGAGCAGCCCCGATGAACGCCGCCCGCACCGCCGCCACCGCCGCCCGCGTCCTGCGCCAGCTGCGCCACGACCCGCGCTCCATCGCCCTGATGCTGCTGGTCCCCGTCCTGATGCTGGCCCTGCTCCGCTTCGTCTTCGACGGCAGCCCCCGCACCTTCGACGGCATCGGCGCGTCCCTCCTCGGGATCTTCCCGCTGATCACCATGTTCCTGGTGACCTCCATCGCCACCCTGCGCGAACGCACCTCCGGCACGCTCGAACGCCTCCTCGCGATGCCGCTCGGCAAGGGCGACCTCATCGCCGGCTACGCCCTCGCCTTCGGTGCGGTCGCCGTCGTCCAGTCCCTCCTGGCCACCGGCCTCGCCCTCTGGCTCCTCGGCCTCGACGTCGTCGGCTCCCCCTGGCTGCTCCTGCTCGTCGCCCTCCTCGACGCACTCCTCGGCACCGCCCTCGGCCTGTTCGTCTCCGCTTTCGCCGCCTCCGAGTTCCAGGCCGTCCAGTTCATGCCGGCCGTGATCTTCCCGCAGCTGCTGCTGTGCGGCCTGTTCGCCGCCCGCAGCACCATGCACCCGGTCCTCGAAGCCGTCTCCGACGTCCTGCCCATGTCCTATGCCGTCGACGGCATGACCCAGGTCGTCACCCACACCGACATGACCGCCGACTTCGTCCGCGACGTCCTCGTCGTCGCCGCCTGCGCCCTGCTCGTCCTCGCCCTCGGCGCGGCCACCCTCCGCCGCCGCACTCCCTGACCGCCCGTACTGCGGACACCCACCCCCCACCCGGCGCCCGGGTGCAAGGATGAGGAGGACGACGCAGCACACGTACGCGCACCCAGTTCGGCGAGGTGACACCGCATGACCCAGACAGTCGCAGTCCTCGGTACCGGAAAGATCGGCGAGGCCCTGCTCAGCGGAATGATCCGCGGCGGCTGGCCCGCCTCGAAGCTCCTCGTCACCGCCCGCCGCCCCGAACGCGCCGCGGAGCTCCACGCCCGCTACGGCGTCGAGGCCGTCAGCAATGCCGAGGCCGCCAAGCGCGCCGACACCCTCATCCTCACCGTCAAGCCGCAGGACATGGGCAAGCTCCTCGAAGAACTCGCCCCGCACGTCCCCGCCGACCGCCTCGTCATCAGCGGCGCCGCCGGCATCCCCACCTCCTACTTCGAGGAACGGCTCGCCCCCGGCACCCCGGTCGTCCGCGTCATGACGAACACCCCGGCCCTCGTCGACGAGGCCATGTCCGTCATCTCGGCCGGCAGCCACGCCACCGCCGAGCACCTCGCCCACGCCGAGGAGATCTTCGGCGGCGTCGGCAAGACCCTCCGCGTCCCCGAGTCCCAGCAGGACGCCGCCACCGCCCTGTCCGGCTCCGGGCCCGCCTACTTCTACTTCCTCGTCGAAGCCATGACCGACGCCGGCATCCTCCTCGGCCTGCCCCGCGCCCAGGCCCACGACCTCATCGTCCAGGCCGCCATCGGCGCCGCCGTGATGCTCCGCGACAGCGGCGAACACCCGGTCAAGCTCCGCGAGGCCGTCACCTCCCCCGCCGGCACCACCATCAACGCCATCGTCGAACTCGAACGCCACGGTGTCCGGGCCGCCCTCATCGCCGCCCTCGAAGCCGCCCGCGACCGCAGCCGCGAACTCGCCTCCGGCACCAGCTGACCCGGCCCGCACCCGGGCCCGCACCGGCACCCGGGCCCGCCGTCGCGGCGGGCCCGGGTGGCCGGCGGACCCTACGGTGCCAGCAGCCCGATCGCCTCGTACGCCCGGTCCACCATCGGCCGCGCGATCGCCCGGGCCCGCCCTGCCCCCTCCCGCAACACCCCGTCCACCAGCCCCGGATCGGCCGCCAGTCCCGCATGCCGCTGCTGCACCGGCCGCAACACCTCCACCACCGCCTCGGCGACATCCCGCTTGAGCGCCCCGTACCCGCTGTACCCGTCGGCGAGCGCCGCAGGATCCCCGCCGGTGCAGGCGGCCAGTACGTCCAGCAGGTTCGCCACCCCGGGCCGCGCCTCCCGGTCGTAGACCACCCCGCCGTCCCCGCTGTCGGTCACCGCCCGCATCACCTTCCGGCTCACCACGTCCGGCTCGTCGAGCAGGTAGACCACGCCGGGCCCGCCGCCCATGGACTTCCCCATCTTCGACCGGGGGTCCTGGAGGTCCATGACCCGCGCGGCCACCGCCGGCAGCGTCGCCTTCGGCACCGTGAACGTGTGCCCGTACCGCTGGTTGAAACGCACGGCCAGATCCCGGGTCAGCTCCACGTGCTGCCGCTGGTCCTCACCGACCGGCACCTCGTCGGTCGCGTACGCCAGGATGTCCGCCGCCATCAGCACGGGGTAGGTGAGGAGCGACAGCCGCACACCGGCCCCGGCGGCGTGCGCCTGTGCCGCTTTCTCCTTGTACTGGATCATCCGCCGCAGCTCGCCGTCGGCCGCGGTGCACTCCAGCAGGTACGCCAGCCGCGTGTGTTCGTCCACATGGCTCTGGACGAACAGCGTGCACTTCTCCGGCGCCAGCCCGGCGGCCAGCAGCAGTGTCGCCGCTTGCCGGCTGAGCCGCCGCACCCGTGCCGGATCGTGCTCGACCGTCAGCGAGTGCAGGTCCACGACGCAGAACAGCGCCTCGTCCGGCTTGTGCTCGGCGGCGACCCACTGCCGCACGGCTCCCAGGTAGTTGCCCAGCGTCAGGTGGCCGCTCGGCTTGATACCGCTGAAGATCCGCGCCATGGTTCCGTCTCCCTGTCTGTTCCTGCGGGTGTGGTGGGGTGCCGCTGCGTCCGGCGACCGGGCCACTCCCGGGAGGGGAGAAACGAAAACGGCCGCCGAGGCGGCGGCCGTGAGCGCATGCGTGCTCGCGTGGAAGGTCGGCCGCCGTCAGGCGGCCCACCAGCGAAGGTTGAGCGCGAGCGCATGCGTGGTCATGGGAGCCAGGCTAGCGCCTCGGGCGGGGCCCGTACCGGAGTTGACACGCCCGTGCGTGATCCGTAAGGTTCTTCGAGTTGTCCGAAGTGAGCGCCGACCTCGGTCGGTCCCCGGACAGCCCATCCCGCACTGCATTCGAACGAACGGCGCACTCTGCCGTCTCGTTTTCATGCGTATTTGCGAATGGGGAATCCGCGTTCCAGGACGCAGCCGCCGATTGGCTTCGGGGGCAGGGAATCCGCTAATGTCTCACTCGCCGCAAGGGCCAACGGCCCGCGCAGCAAATCCCGCTGACCGGGAGTCAGGCCGAAAAGGTTCTGATAGAGTCGGACTCGCCGGAAGGGGAAACGCGAAAGCGAAGAACCGGAAAGCGAAGCGCGAAACACTCTGATAGAGTGGGAAACGCAAGAACGAAAGCCCGGAGGAAAGCCCGAGAGGGTGAGTACGAAGGAAGCGTCCGTTCCTTGAGAACTCA
>NZ_JACBGN010000434.1 GCF_013401435.1 Streptomyces sp. BR123 | reverse complement strand
CCCCGGCCCCGCCCGCCGCCGACACCGTCCGCCTGCGGCTGCTGAACGAGGAGCACCACGCCGACCTGCGCGGCCCGACCGCCTGCGCCCTGATCGACGAGGGCGGCAAGAAGGCGATACACGACCGGCTCGGCCCCGACCCGCTGCGGCCGGACGACGACCCCGACCGCGCGTGGAAGAGGATCTCCCGCTCCCGCACCACCATCGCCGCCCTGCTCATGGACCAGAAGGTCGTCGCCGGCATCGGCAACGTCTACCGCGCCGAGGTCCTCTTCCGGCACGGCATCGACCCCTACCGCCTGGGCAAGGACATCACCCGCGCCGAGTGGGACGCGATGTGGGCGGACCTGGCGGTGCTGATGCGCGAGGGCGTGCGGAAGAACCGCATCGACACCGTCCGCGACGAGCACCTGCCCGAGGCCATGGGGCGCCCGCCGCGCGTGGACGACCACGGCGGCGAGGTCTACGTCTACCGGCGCGCCCACCTCCCCTGCCACATCTGCGGGGGCGGGATCCGCACCGCCGACCTCGCCTCCCGCAACCTCTTCTGGTGCCCGGCCTGCCAGACCCGGTGACCCGCGGGGCCGCTGACCCGCGGGGCCGCTGACCCGGGGGCCCGGTGACCCGCGGGGCCCGCTGACCTGCGGAGTCCGCCGGGTCCGCCGGCCGAGCCGCCGCCGGCCACCGGGCCCGGCCTCCCGTCAGAAGCCGTGCGGCAGCCAGGGGGCCACGTCGCCGGCGAACGCCCGCGACGCCGCTGCCAGCGCGCCCGTGCGCAGCTCGCGCACCAGGCCGGCCCCCGCCAGCGAGGTCAGCGCGACCCCGCCCAGGTAGGCCGCGCCCAGCTCCCGGGCCGTGAGCGCCAGGTCCGCCGGATCCTCGGTCCGGACGCAGGACACGGCACCGCCCGGGCCGGCGGAGACCAGCCGCCACCGCCCCGCGTTCCACGGGCAGAAGGCATCCTCGACCTCCAGCACCACGTCCAGCGGGGCCCCGTACCCGCGGGCCGCCAGCGCCGCCGGCAGGTCCACCAGGCGCACGTGCAGCGAGTCGGCCGTACTCGGCCGCGCCCTGCGCGCGTCGCCGAGCAGGTGCAGCACCGGATCGTCCACCGGCCGCCGGCCGGCCCGCAGCGTCGAGGTCAGGTCGATGCCGAACAGATAGCGCCACAGCGCGGCCGCCGCCGCCGGATCCAGCGCGTCGAGGGCGCGCACCGTGACCGTGCCCCGTGGTGCTCCGGCGGCGTCCCAGTCCGGCTTGACCCGGTAGCGCGCGTACCCGGCCACCTCGCCGTCCGGCCGCTCCGCGACCACGCACATCAGCCGGGACGCGCCCGCCCGGTCCGCCTCGGGGTCCAGCAGCGGCAGCCGCTCCCAGCCGGGCTGCCGCGCCGGCATGCCGGGCCGCCGGTCGACCAGCTCCGCGTACACCCGCTCGCAGTCGCCCAGCGCCTTGGCCGGATCCACGATGCGCAGCCGCAGCGCGTCCGTGCCCGGCGGCACGGACAGGCCCGCCCGGTCGGTGTCGATGTCCAGCGACAGCTCGTGCGCCGCGATGCCGTAGCCGAAGCGCCCGTAGATCGCCGGCTCCGACGCCGTCAGCACGGCCAGCGGCTCGCCCCCGGCACGGACGTCGTCCAGCTGGCGGCGCATCAGGGAGGAGAGGATCCCCTGACGGCGGTGGGTCGGGGCGACGCCCACCATCGTGACCCCCGCGGCCGGCACCGGCGGGCCCCCCGGAACCGACAGCCGGAAGCTGAACGCCGAGGCCGAACCCACGCACGACTGCCCGTCCCAGACGGCCAGCGACCGCTCGACCTCCGTCAGCGATCTGAAGAGCTCCCGCGTCTCGGTGGGATCGATCGCACCGCCGAACGCCAGTTCCAGGTGGTCGTACAGGGCGTCCCACTCGTCAGCCTGCAATACACGCATCTCAAGGGCCATAAGGTCATCCTTACCAGGGCAATCCACCCCGGTCGACAGGATTTCGGACGACTTCGGGCCCGGCGGAACCCCGCCGGTCCGGGGGTCCCCCTGCGCACGCACAGCCAGGATCGATAAGGTCCCGAAGGACATGGCCGGAGCACGTGTGGAGACGCTCATGGCCCGGGCACGCCTGACGTGGCACCGGGCCCGCACCGCCCTGCGCAAATCCGCCGTCGACTACTTCCGCGGCGACGCATCCGACTGGCTCGCCTTCGCCGGACTCCTCGCCACCGTCCCCGCCATCGCCTGCGGCACCCTCATGCTGCCGGTGTGGTTCTCGCCCGCCGCCCTCGTCCTGCCCATCGTCGCGGGCGGCCTGCTGCTGCGTCCCGCGAGCCTGCTCGCCCTGTACGCGGCCTCCGCGGCCGCACTGATCGTCGAGGCCCTGGTCCTCGGCCCCTACACCGAGGGTCCCGCCCGGGTCACCCCGGGAACGGTCCTGGTCGTCGCCGCCTGCGGGTTCTTCGGACTCGTCATCGCCCAGTTCCGCAGCCGCGTCGGCGTGCCCTGGCGGCGCGGCGGCACCATGCTCTTCGACCTGCGCGAACGCATCCGGGTCCAGAGCCAGCTGCCCGCCCTGCCCCGCGGCTGGCACCGCGAGATGGCCCTGCGGCCCGCCGGCGGCCAGTCCTTCTCCGGCGACTTCGTGGTCGCCGCCCGGACCCACGGCGGCCGGACCCTGGAGATCGTCCTCACCGACGTCTCCGGCAAGGGAATGGAGGCCGGATCCCGCGCCCTGCTGCTCTCCGGCGCCTTCGGCGGCCTGCTCGGCGCACTGCCCCCGCACGGCTTCCTGCCGGCCGCCAACGGCTACCTCCTCCGGCAGGAATGGGACGAGGGCTTCGCCACCTCCGTCCACCTCGTCCTCGACCTGCAGACCGGCGACTACGAACTCCTCTCCGCCGGCCACCTGCCCGCCCTCCAGCTCTCCGCAGGATCCGGCCGCTGGCACGAGAAGTCCGGCGAGGGCCCGCTGCTCGGCGTCTACGACGGCGCCGAGTTCGAGCCCGCCCGCGGCAACCTCCGCCGCGGCGACGTCCTGATGCTGTTCACCGACGGCCTGGTGGAGACCGCCGACCGCGACATCAGCGAGGGCATCGACCGGCTCACCGGCGAGGCCGACCGCTACGTCGCGGCCGGCTGGGAGGGCGCCGCCTGGCACCTGATCGAGAAGGTCGCCAAGGACGTCAACGACGACCGGGCCCTGCTGATCATCCGCCGCTCTCCCTGAACTGCCGTACGCCGTAGGCCGACACGCCCCGCCGCCCGGCCCGTGGTGGGGTTATCCCCACCCGCGATCCGCCGGGCTGCGCCATGGCCGCCGCCCCTGCCCGTCCGTAGCGTCGAGCACACCATCGGCCACGGCACGGAAACGGCCACGGCCACGGCACGGAAACGGCCACGGCAACGGCCGGAGCACCGGCCACAGCGGAGGGGGACACCATGGGGTTCCGGCGCAGCAGGCGGCAGCACGGGCACGAGCAGACCGCGTACGACAGCACGGCCGCCGCGGCCGCCGTCGAACTGCGCGGCGTACGCCGGGAGTACGGGCGCGGAGCAGCCACCGTCCACGCCCTGCGCGGCATCGACCTCAGCCTGCCACGCGGCAGCTTCACCGCCGTGATGGGCCCGTCCGGCTCCGGCAAGTCCACCTTCCTGCAGTGCGCGGCCGGACTCGACCTGCCCACCGCCGGATCCGTCCGCCTCGGCGGCACCGAGATCACCGGCATGGACGAGAACGAGCTCACCGAACTCCGCCGCACCCGCCTCGGCTTCGTCTTCCAGGCCTTCAACCTCCTCCCCTCCCTCACCGTCGAGCAGAACGTGCTGCTCCCGATGCGGCTCGCCGGCGTGCGCCAGGACCGCGCCCGCGCGGCCGACCTGCTCGCCCGCGTCGGCCTCGAAGGCAAGGGACGCCGCCGCCCCGCCGAGCTCTCCGGCGGCCAGCAGCAGCGCGTCGCCATCGCCCGGGCCCTGGTCACCCGCCCCGACGTGGTCTTCGCCGACGAGCCCACCGGCGCCCTGGACACCACCACCGCCGCCGAGATCCTCGGACTGCTCCGGGCCGCCGTCGACTCCCTGCGCGCCACCGTCGTCATGGTCACCCACGACCCGGCCGCCGCCGCCCACGCCGACCAGGTCCTCTTCCTCGCCGACGGGCTGATCGCCGACCGGCTGCCGCGCAGCTCCGCCGCCACCATCGCCGCGGACCGCATCACGATCATGGTCACCCACCGCCTGGAGAACACCAAGATCGCCGACCACATCATCGCGATGGAGCACGGCCGGATCACCGAACAGGGCAGGTACGACGACCTCGTCCA
>NZ_JACBGN010000433.1 GCF_013401435.1 Streptomyces sp. BR123 | reverse complement strand
GCCCCCGTCCCCGCCGCCGCTCCGGCACCGGTACCGGCACCGGCGCCTGCGTGGAGGTCCCGCAGGGCGTCCAGGGCCGCCTGGGTGGACGCGGCGAAGACCTCCTCGGCGACCGGGAGGGCCTGCGGCCCGCCGTAGCGGTCGGTCTCGGCCGCGTACGGGACCTCGCGGACCTCCCCGTGCCCGGAGGGCCACGGGCCCGGCACCGCGGGCACCTCCTTCGCCGCCCGGGCCAGTTCCTGAGCCAGGTCCGCGGCGGCCGGCCCGCTCAGCCCTCGCACCCGTATCCGCAGGTGGGGGCCGTCCTCTCCGTACCGGATGAAGAACCAGGACGCGGCGGGCCCGCCGGGTGCGGTGAGGCGGTCGAGCATCGGGGCCGCCTCCCGGAGGAGGAACCGGTCGGTGTCCTCGGTGTCGGAGTGCAGGTAGAGGTGGAGGCTGTGCCAGGTGTCGGTGGTCATCGCGTGCGGTCCTCGTTCGCGGCCGGGGCGGTCAGGGGAAGGGGTGCGGGTGGAGGGCCAGGTCGTCGTGGCGCAGCGGACGGCCGGTGCGGGCCAGCCTGTACGGGACCTCCAGCAGCCGGGGCAGTCCCCGGGTCCGCCGGTTGACGTGCCCGAAGGTCATCGGCAGGGAGCCGGGGACGACGACCTTCACGCAGTGCAGGCCGAGCCGGTCGCGCAGCCCCGGTTCGGTCTGGTCGACGGCGATCACCTCCAGACCGGCCCGGGAGAGCCGCTCCACGGTCGCCCCGAGCAGGTCGGTCAGGTCGCCGACCGGTTCGGGCGCCCCCGGCCAGGCCTCGGCCACCGGCACGCAGGGCGTGTCGGCGAAGAGGAACTCCAGGCGCGGGCCTGCCTCGGGGAGGGTGTTCAGCCCGACGTGGTCGTCGAGGCCCACCACCAGTTCCGGCCGCTCCAGCATCGGCCGGAGCCGCTCGGGGTCGCGCCGCCCGTCCTCGGCGAGCGAAAGGTGCGCGGACTCCAGCACGTTGGTGGCGACCTCGGCCACCGCGGACCTGATCGCGGCGCGCGGGTCGTGGTGGGCGCCCGCCGCGAGGAACATCCGCGGCGCGTCCGGGTGGGCGCCCTCGTACCGGCAGACGGCGACGACCGCGGGGATGCCGAAGTCGTTGGTCGCGTCGAGCAGCGACAGCCGGTAGCCGGCGAGGGCCGCCCGGTCCGCGAGCATGGCCGTGCCCGTGTCCTCGGGCGGCGGCTGGACGCGGCGCAGCGGGGTGGCCGCGTACCAGGCCATGAGGAAGGCGTCGCGCTCGGCGACCTCGAACAGGCCGTAGAGCGCGGCTTCCTCGGGGCTGTTGCCCAGTCCGCAGCCGTTCGAGGACTCGTACGCCACGCGCGGCCGGTCGGGGCCGGGCACGTCCCAGTAGGCGACGTGCTCGGGGACGGCGACGGCCCGCCGGCGGGTGAGCGACCAACCGTGCACCCAGTCCAGTTCCAGGTCCGGTGTGTACGGGACGGTCGGTGAGGCCGGATGGCCGTGGTGGGCGGGATCGGGCAGGCCGAGCCGCTC
The DNA here is from genome assembly GCF_013401435.1 of Streptomyces sp. BR123. Taxonomy (GTDB): domain Bacteria; phylum Actinomycetota; class Actinomycetes; order Streptomycetales; family Streptomycetaceae; genus Streptomyces. Next base: position 2,782 of record NZ_JACBGN010000433.1, on the reverse strand, counting down.
CGGGTCCACCGCCCGGTCGGGGCCGAGGGCGGCGAAGGAGGCCCGCAGGTCGGTGCGGCGGCCGGTGGGGCGCATGCCCGCGTACCGCTCGACGGCCTCGAACAGGGCGATCCGCTCGCTGTCGGCGAAGTCGCGGGCCCGGCCGTACCCGCCGTCGTCCAGGGCCCTCCCGTCGGTCACGACGGCGGTGGTCAGGGAGAACGCCGAGTCCTCGGAGCGCATGAGCCGGCGTACCGGCCCGAACCGCTCGTCGTACAGCGCCGCACGCAGACCCTCCACGGTGGTACGGGAGTTGGGGGCGCGCAGGACGTACGGATCGGGCAGCGGGCGGGGCCCGGAGGGCAGCGGGGCCGCCCCGGCGGCCGAGTCCGAGGGCAGGGGGCGGCACACAGGGCAGCCTCCGACGGGGCGGATGCGGTGGGTGGACCAGGTGCCGCGGCCGAGGTGGACGACGTACACGACGGCGGTCTTCGCGGCACCGGCCGGCTCACCGTCGCCCGCGAGGTCGCCCTCGCCGTCACCGCCACCGCCGCCGTCCAGCAGGTCCTGTGCGAGGGCGCCGACGCAGTCCGCGAGCGCCGGGGACAGGACGCCGGCCAGCTCCAGTTCCGGGCTCCGCCACGGCACCCGGCCGCCCGCCGTGGCCAGCCTCTGGTACTCGGCGCAGCACAGGCAGGCCGCCGCGCCCGGCCGCAGCACGGGACCGACCACCGCCAGGGCGCCGTCGAGCCGTACGGGGACCAGGGACACGGGGTGGCCGAGTGCGTGCCGGCTCAGCTCCTCTGCCAGGCCGGGCGTCCAGCGGGGCAGGAGGACCGCGGCCCGTCCGGAGGCGGCCGCGGCCGCCGCTCCGGCGTCGAGCACCGGTACCGCCAGTGTGCTGCCGAGCGGCCCGCAGGCGTCCCGGGGGCCGGTCGCGGCCGGGACGGCCGCCGCCTTCGTCATCTTTCCTCCTCCGGGGTGCGCAAGACGGTGAAGCCGAAGGCCCGCAGCCGGTCGGCGAGTTGCCGGGCCGCCGGCGGGAGCTGCGGCTCCGCGCGGCGGGCCGCAGCGGGGCGGTCCGCTCCGGTCAGGCGGCGCAACGCGGCCTGGAAGGCGGCCTCCCGTCCGGCCAGGTCCGCCAGCCAGCCGCCGGTCCAGCCGTGGTCCTCCCAGGCGGCCGTCCGTACACCGGCGGCGGCCAGCGGGGCGACGGCGCCGCCGGACGGCGGCGGGCTGTCGGCCGCAAGCCCGGCCTCCTGAGCGCAGAGCGCGGTCACCGCGGCGAGCGCGGCGAAGGCCGCCGCGTCCCCCGGCGTGGCCTCGACGGCTTCGCCGAGCACCGGGCGGGCCGACGTGCCGGTGCCGTGGACCACGGCGTGGTACACCTTCGCCCCCGGGGCGGCCCGGAACACCTCCAGGTGCGCGGACACCCCGAGACGGGCCGTCAGGGTGGTCCACCAGTGCCGGGCCTGCAGGTGGGTGTCCCACTCCCCCGGGGCTTCCTGCGTACGGTGGGTCGAGCGCCCGAGGCGCTCGGCCGCGGCGGCGCGCAGGGCCCGGCCCCGGGCGTGCCCCGGATCGGCGCCGACGGTGAACCCGGCCCCGCCCAGGCGGAGTTCGGCCGCCCGGCAGAACACCTCCAGGCGGGCCAGGTCCAGCCGCGGCGCGCCGGAGACCGGGCCGCCCGGGTCCGGAAGGCCACCCGGGTGCGGAGGGCCGCCCTCGGGCCCGGCCGCAGCCGCCGTACAGGCCGCCAGCGACACGGGGAGCTGCGGCAGGTTCCCCGGGACGGGCTCGGGCAGCACCCCGCACCGCCGGTCCCCGAGGGCGGTGACCCGGCGCAGCGCCTCGGCGAGGGTGCCGGCGGGTTCCAGGCCGGCCCGCCGGTCGGCATCGATGCGTTCGGGGCCGAGCCAGCTGCGGTACTCGGCCCGCAGCGGCCGGGCGTCCGCGAGGAGGACCGCGGGCAGGCCGGGCAGCAGGCGCCCGTCCTCGCCCTCGTCCGCGGGGTCCGCAAGTCCGGCCGCGGCGCACAGCAGCCGGTGTGCCGCCGCGCCGCCGACCAGGACGGCGAGCAGGCGCGGCGGGGTCACGGATGCGGCCGGCGCCGGGGTGAGCCGCAGTTCCAGGGCGGCCGCGTCCGAGCGGATCTGGGCGGCGCTGCCGGGTGCGGTGGCATAGCCGGTCCCGGCGCACAGCCCGGCCGCGATGCCCCGGTCCGGGCCGGCCCCGCGGACGTACAGCAGGACGCTCCCCTCGGACAGGGCCGGATCTGGGGTGTACGAGACGGGCAGCCCGCCCGCGGCCAGTGCCCGTCCGGCGGCCCTGGCGAGCGGCCCCTCGGGGGCTGCGGCCAGCACCTCGGCCCGCGCCACGGCCAGCGCGGCGGCCGCGGCGGCGGGGTCCTCGCCGGTGGCTTCGAGCCACCGGGCGACCGGGCCGGCCCCACCGGCGGGCTCGGCCGGGCGGGTGACGAGCAGGTCGTGCTCGTCCAGCCGGGCCAGGAGCGTGTCCACCGCCCTCCGCACCGGCGAGTCCGCCTCCATGCCGTCCAGCAGGCGTTCGAGTCCGCCGTCCCGCAGCGGCTCCTCCAGCAGCCGCCACAGGGCGGGCAGGGCCTTGCTGCCCTCCAGGGTGACGCTGCCGCGCCGGCCCCTCAGGTGCAGGCCGTCCCGCAGCACGGTCACGGCGGCGCCGGGACGCAGTCGGCGTACGGACGCGACCGGGACAGCGGAGGCAACGGGGGCCGAGGAGCCGGCAGGAGGCACGCGGGTGGCCGAGGTGGCCGAGGTGGCGGGGG
>NZ_JACBGN010000432.1 GCF_013401435.1 Streptomyces sp. BR123 | reverse complement strand
GGGCGGAACAGGGCGGGACGGGTGTGTCAGACGTGGTCGACGATGCCCACCTTCCCCTCCGCGCGGGCGCAGTGCGCCCCGCAGTAGTAGTGGCCCTGGACCTCGACGCCCTGCCCGATGATCTGTACCCGGCAGTGCTCGCAGATCGGCGCCATGCGGTGGATGGCGCAGGAGAAGCAGTCGAAGACGTGCACGGCGCCCTGCGCGTGCACCTCGAAGGACATGCCGTAATCGTTTCCGCAGACCTCACAACGTGCCATGCGCCACAGGGTGGGACCGCGGGGCGGGCCGGGGAAGCGAGTGCCGGGCGAGTCGCCCGATGCTCACCCGTCTGCCGCAGCCACGTCCCGCAGCAGCTGGGTGAAGGCCGCCTCGTCCACCACCGGCGTTCCGTAGGACTTCGCCTTGACGGTCTTCGAAGTCGCCGAGTCCGGGTCGTTCGTCACCAGCAGGCTCGTGAGACGCGACACACTCGTCGCGACGTGCAGGCCCGCCTCGACCGCCCGGTCCTCCAGCAGCTCGCGGTCGACCGAGGTGTCGCCCGAGAAGGCGACCCGCATGCCCTGCTTCAGCGGCTTGCCGTCCTCGTAGCGCCCCGGGTTGGGGTGCGGACACGGCGGGCGCTTGCGTGCGGGCCGCCAGCTGTTGCCGCGGTACGAGGCCTGGTGGCCGATCCGCGCGGCGACGGGCGAGTCCGACCACTCCGTCAGCGGCCGGCACTCCAGCAGCGGCAGCCGCACCCCGCCCTGCGCGGCGGCGTGCAGCGACGGACGGAACGCCTCCGCCAGGACGCGGGCGTCGTCCAGGGCGTTGTGGGCGCGCTGCTGGACCACGCCGAAGTGCGCGGCGAGCGAAGCCAGCTTGTGGTTGGGCAGCGGGAGGGCCAGCTCCTTCGACAGGGCGATGGTGCACAGTCGCTGACGGACCGGCGCGGTCCCGGCGGCCCGCGCGTACTCGCGGGCGATCATCTGCCAGTCGAACATGGCGTTGTGGGCGACCAGTACCCGGCCGGCGAGACGCTCGGCGAACTCCCCGGCGATGTCCTCGAACAGGGGCGCGTCCTGCAGCATCTCGCTGGTCAGACCGTGGATCCACACCGGGCCCGGGTCCCGTTGCGGGTTGACCAGCGTGTACCAGTGGTCCTCCACGTTGCCCCGTGCGTCGAGCCGGTAGACGGCCGCGGAGACTATCCGGTCGTCGCGCGCGAGCCCGGTGGTCTCCACGTCGACGACCGCGTACCCCGTGGGGTACGCGGTCGGCCACGTCGTCTCTGCGGTCGTACGGTCGTCGAGCATGGTCACAGAGGATACGGGCCCGTACCGACAGCCCGTCCCCCGCCGGGGGCGGAATCCGGCCGCGGACGGCCCCGTCCGCCCCTGCCGGCACCCGGACCGGCACCCGGATCCGCGTCCGGATCCGCGTCCGGATCCGCGTCCGGATCCGCGTCCGGATCCGCGTGCGGGGCGGTGCCCCCGCCCGGCCCCAGCAGCGCGGCCACCAGGCCCCGTACGGAGAGCAGGAACAGCCGCTCCGGGTCCGCGGGGCGGGCCAGGGCCCGGGCCGTGACCGGGTCCCCGGCGGCCTGAAGGTCCCACAGTTCGCCCTCGGCCGGGGACCGGGCGGGGGAGCGCTCCCGGTTCCGCTCGACGAGGACGAAGCCCACCACCTGGAACTGCACGGCCCGGACCGCGTCCGCCGCCCGCGCCCCGCGCAGCCCCGCCGCGTGCACCTCGCGGACGAGCGCCCGCTGGGCGGGCAGGCATCCGGTCGGTGAGCCCGCGCTCGTGCACCGTCGCGGCCAGGTGCGGGTGCGCGCGCAGCTCGTGCCGCAGGGCCCGTGCCACGGAGACGACCCGCTCGGCCGGGGGTGCGGCCCACCGGCCGGATCGCGCCCATCTGCCGCACGGTCAGCTCCACGAGCGCGTCGGGGAGCGATTCGCGGCTGCCGACGTGCCAGTGGATGGAGGTCACCGCGGTGCCCGGCTGCGGCGAGCCGGCGCATGGTGAGGGCGCCCGGGCCGTGCCCCTTGACCAGGCGGGCGGCAGCCTCCGGCACCTCGTCGCGGCTGAGCACGGGCCTGGCCACGGGCGGTCGCCTCCCCTCGCGATCTGCCGAACCGTCAATGTCGGTGGATGCGGCGGTCTTTACCCGTCATCGAGGGCGGTGTAACTGTGTCGCAGAACCTCCCCGGACCTTGGCCCGGGGATCCTCGGAAGGGTGGTGCGAGCCATGGCACGCGTACGGTACGGAGCGCGCACCGAGGCCGAGATCGCGGCCTCGCGCGCGAGGAGTTCCAGCCTCCCGGACATCTGGTCCACCGGTGTGGTGGCCGTCTGGGAGAGCGACCCCGACGTGGTGGCGGCGGTCCTGCCGCCCCCGCTGAAGCCCGCCGAACGGCCCCTGGTCCGGGCCGCGATGAGCAGGGTCGACCTGCCCGGCCACCCCCCGGGCGCCGGATCGGTGGCGGTCGCCGCCCGGCACGGCGGGGTCGACGGCTGGTACCCGCTCGTCATGCCCATGACGCACGAGCGCGCCCTGGCCGGCGGTCGCGAGGTCTTCGGCGAGCCGAAGAAGCTGGGCGAGGTCACCGTCGAGCGCGACGGGCTCGTCGTACGGGCCTCGCTCGCCCGGCACGGCATCGCCTTCGTCGAGGTGCGCGGGGCTGTCGACCGGGAACTGCCGCCGCCCGCACCGGCCCGCAGGACCGACTTCTCCTTCAAGTTCCTGCCCGCGGCGGACGGCTCCGGCTTCGAGGACGACCCGGTGCTCGTGCACTGCACGCACCACGAGACGATCCGCACGCTGGAGCACGTCACCGGTGACATCGTCCTGCGCGAGTCGATGTTCGACCCCGTCGCCGACCTCGCCGTCCGCCGCATCGTCGAGATCACCATCGGCGAGAAGACCGCCGACCGGCAGGGCCGAGCCGTCGAACGGGTCAGCGCCCAGGCCCTCCTGCCCTATCTCCACCAGCGCTACGACGACCCCCGGCAGGCCTTCGACGCCCCGCCCGAGGCGAGTGCGTGAGATGCGGCTCGAAGCCGGTCTTCTCCGTCCGTCAACGTCCGGGCATCTTCCACGGCATCCGGGCCTTCGTCCCCCGCGTGATCGCCGCCGGCACCCCGGGCCGCATCGTCGACACCTCCTCCGGCGACGGCGGCATCGCTCCCCTGCCGCAGCCGCCGCCCGACGCCACCAGCCCGGCCTTCGCCCGCGGAGGCTCGGTCCGGCTTTGGTGGCGGCCCGACCCCGCCGGGGCGGGGCAGCCCGAGCCCCACGAGGGGCTGCGGGGCCGGGGACGGGGGTTCGGACACGCACCGCATGCCCGTCGGCGTGTCGAGCGTGAGCCGCCGGAGTGCGGGGAACCGGTCCAGGCCATGCATCCTGCCCCTTGTACCCGGGGTAACCGCGTCGGATACTGATCGGTAACAACCCCTAGCGGCACCCCGGAACTCCCCCTAAGGTGCGCCCATGCCCAATCTGCCCGATGTCGTGCTGTGGTCCATACCCGCCTTCGTCCTGCTCACCGTGATCGAGGTGGTGAGCTACCGGATCCATCCCGACGAGGACGCCGCCGGATACGAGACCAAGGACGCCGTCACCAGCCTCACCATGGGCATCGGCAGCATCTTCTTCGACTTCCTGTGGAAGATCCCGGTCGTCGCGATCTACACCGCGGTCTACGAACTGACCCCGCTGCGGGTGCCGTTCCTGTGGTGGACCTTCCTTCTGATGCTGCTCGCCCAGGACTTCTTCTACTACTGGCAGCACCGCGGGCACCACGTCATCCGGATCCTGTGGGCCTGCCACGTGGTCCACCACAGCAGCCGGAAGTTCAACCTCACCACCGCCCTGCGCCAGCCGTGGACCAGCGCCACCTCCTGGCCGTTCTACCTGCCGATGATCGCCGTCGGCGTGCACCCCGCGGCCGTCGCCTTCTGCTACTCGGTCAACCTCCTCTACCAGTTCTGGATCCACACCGAGCGCATCGACAAGCTGCCCCGCCCGGTCGAGTACGTCTTCAACACCCCCTCCCACCACCGCGTCCACCACGCCTCCCAGGGCGGCTACCTGGACCGCAACTTCGGCGGGATCCTGATCATCTGGGACCGCATGTTCGGCTCCTGGGTACCGGAGGAGGACAAGCCCGTCTTCGGTCTGACGAAGAACATCAGCACGTACAACCCGCTGCGCGTCGCCACCCACGAGTACGCCGCGATCGCCCGGGACGTGCGCGCCGCGCGCAGCTGGCGCGAGCGCGCCGGACGCGTCTTCCGCGGCCCCGGCTGGCAGCCCGCCCCAGCCCCCGACGCC
>NZ_JACBGN010000431.1 GCF_013401435.1 Streptomyces sp. BR123 | reverse complement strand
GTGGGGGCGGGGGCGGCGGGCGGCGGCCCCGCCGAGGTGCGTTCATGACCCGGCGGCCTGAGGATGGGGGCAACCAAGCAGGTCACTGCAATGGAGGCACCGATGGGAACTGAATCGGACCAGCAGCCCCAGGCCGGATCCCGGCCGGTGAGGCTCAACACCGGCGGGGAAGGCGCGTACGACCCCGAGGACCTCGTCATGGCGACGGGCGCCGACCCGACTCCGGAGCGGGTCGAAAAGGCCCGGAAGCTGATCGAGAAGGAGGGCAAGGCGGTCATCGAGCGCTTCCTCCCCTGACGGAGCCCGTACGAAGGCTGCGGTCGGCCCCGGGCGCCCTCCGCCCGGGGCCTCACGTTGCCCTTGGCCTGGCCGGCCCCCGACACCGGGAGCCGGGTGCCGGCCGACGGTGGCTGGTGGCGCAGTGCCCCGCGCCCCTGGGCCCCGGGTCCTCGCACGGCAGGTCGGGGCAGTGCTGTGGTCCTCGGGGCGGGACGACGACGCCGTTGGTCGGGTGTCGGCCGGTCGTGGCCGGTCGCGCAGGCGCCCCCATCCAGGCAGGGGCGCGGCAGCACCGCGGTCTCCCGGTCGGAAACCGGGGTCCGATCAGCCAACGTGGGCCGGCACGCGGCCACCGGCGTTGCGTCATGGGTGTGACGGACCGTGTCCGGACGCGCTGAAGGATCGTTAAGCCGACCGGGGGTCGTTACTCGGAGGCAGCATGCAGACGATCACCGTCGACTGGGACCACCCCGCCGACCCCGCGCCGGAACTCGCCCGGCACCACGTACGCGACTACGTGCACACGGGCGGCATCGACGGCCACCTCTGGCACGGGGTCCCCACCCTCCTGATCACCACCCTGGACCGCGCCACCGGCCGCACCCACCGCACGCCGCTGATCTACGCCGAGGACGGGGACCGCCTCGTCGTCGTGGCGGCCGGCTGGGGCGCCCGGCGGCACCCGGCCTGGTACCGGAACCTGACCTCGCACGCGGAGGTCAGGGTCCAGGTGGGTCCGGTGGTCCGCCCCGCCTCGGCCCGCCGGGCGACGGCCGAGGAGCGCGAGGTGTACTGGCCGGCCCTGGCGGCCCTGTGGCCCGCGTTCGACGACTACCAGGAGCACACCGACCGCGTGATCCCCCTGGTCATCCTGGACCCGGTCCCCGGCCCCCGGCACTAGCCCCCACCGGCCGCCCGGGCCCGGTCTCGGGTCCACGCCACCACGCCCACGAGCACGGCCACCGCCACCGCGTACACGGGCAGCCACAGGGTCGTGGCGGCCGCGAGGCAGTCGGCGACGGCCTCGCGGCTCCGGTCCTGCCGGGCGAAGGCCAGGGCGCGGGGTCGCTGCCGGCCGGGCCGCCCAGCGCGGCCTCCGACTGGAGGGCCGCGTACCGGCCCGCCAGGGCGCAGCTGCCGCGCGTACCCGGCATCGGGAACAGCCGGGCCCGGCGCTGCAGCTCGGGGACGAGCGCGATCGCCACGCACAGACCGGCGACCAGCGCGTACGCGACCAGGCTGCGCGGCGCCCCGCCCGGATGGACCCCGGCCGCCGCCCGCCCGCGGAGGCTAGTCGGCGGCGGGCCGCGGGGCGCGCCACATCGCCCAGACCCGGGGGCCGCCGCCCGGCAGCTCCATCTCGGCGACCACGGCGAAGCCGAAGTGCTCGTAGAACGGGATGTTCTCCGGCTTGGAGGACTCCAGGGCGACGGGCATGCCCTCCGCGTCGGCCTTGGCCAGGCCGGAGCGGAGCAGCGCGGCCCCGTGGCCCTGGCCCTGGGCGGCCGGGTCGGCTCCGACGACGGCCAGGTACCAGTGGGGGTCCTTGGGCGGGGCGGCGGCGGCCGCCTCGACGGCTTCGCGGAAGAGGGAGGCCCGGTCGCCGAGGATGCCCTGGAGCTCCTCGACGGTCTCCGCGTCGGGGACGGCCTTGTCGAGGGCGTGCGGCGGCACCCAGAATGCGGCGGCCGCGTCGGTGAGCTCGCAGACGCCGTGGCGGCCGTACTGGCGGGTGAAGAGGGTGGCGAAGTAGCGGCGCATCCCGTCCTCGCGGGAGGCGTCGTCGGGGAAGAACCAGCGCATCATCGGGTCGTCGCCGAAGGCACGGGCGAGGGTGGTGCTGACGGTTGACGCATCGTCGGGCGTAGCCGCCCGCGGGGTGTTCGCATTCGACATACCGGTCATTCTGCACGCGATGATCTTGGGCACGCGCACGGGGGTCCCCACCCCACCGGAGCCGACATTTCCGCTTGGGCGGCCAGTTGGCCGCCCCTTGGGTCCCCTTCCCGTTCGCGCCCATTTCAGCCAAGCGTTCGAGTCGCTGCATGCGGATGGGACGTCATGTGCCTACCGTGGCCACTGCGACAGCCGCTTTGTGTCAACTGTCGGCACAGGCGCCACGAGTGCCGGGGGCCTTCAAATGCATCACACACAAATTCCCGTGGGACGCGCCCGCATCAGCGAGGCGGCCACCGTCGCCGTCGCCCTCCTCACCCTCTCGGCATGCTGCGGTGCACCGCAGGCGGACGGGCCGTGCCAGTGAAGACGGTGACAGTCGCGGGTCAGGAGGACGCGTCGGCGCGGGCACGCTGAGCGCACTCCGCAGAGCAGAAAAGAGCAAACATGATCCAGATGGTGTGGCACGAGGTCCGGGGAAAGCTGTCGTCCCACCCCGTGACGTGGCTGCTGCTGTCCATCGTGACTGCAGTGCTCATGACCGCGGCGCTCCTGGTCGGGGCGTTGGCCGGATGGGGAGGTCTCGACATCGGCGAGACCTGCGGCGATTCCTTCGACGAGGCGTTCCGGGCCGAGCACCTCAACGATCCACCGTTCCCCTTGCACAACTGGTGCAACTCCGAGCACGACCTCGTCCCCTCCTGGGTCAACCCGACCGTTACGGGCCTGGCCGCAGTGTCCGCAGCCTGCCTGGTCATGTCCGCCGTGCTCGGCATGACCCGTGCCAACCGCAAGAGAAAACGGAAAGAGCAGACGGTATGAGCACGTGGGCGCGGCCCGGAAGATCCAGGAACGATGGGACGGGACGACACCCCGGGGCCAGGGAGGGGGCGCGGTCGAGGCGTTCGGGCCGCCCCCGCGTCGGACTGCGGCGGCCTTCACACGCCGAACCCCGACCGTCGCCCTGCCGCACCGAAGCCGAGGCCGTCACCGGACACCGTCCGCCGGCGGCCTCGGCCATGGCTCCAGTGCCGATATGCCGCTGGACCTGACCGAGCTGTCGGCGGGGGTCCAGCGGTAGGCGTCAGCCGAGGACGACCGCGCAGGAGGGCACGTAGTGGGCGCAGCGGGAGGCCTTCTCGTAGTCGATCGTCCAGGGGTGCCGCTTGACGTGCTTGAGCACGACCTCACCCGTGGCCTTGCCGAAGATCCCGTCGACCACCAGCTCCTGGGTGGCCCAGTTGCGGTTGGAGTGGCGCTGGAGTTCCCCGACTCCGCGCTCGGTCCGGGGCCCGAACTTGCCGTCCTCCACGAGGTGCAGGTTGAGGTGGTTGTTCACGAAGAACTGCACGCATTGGACCGATCGGCCGTCGTTGGGGTAGCCGTAGCCGACGTCCGGGATTCCGGGGTCCGCGTGGGCCGCCGCCGCGCCGAGCGCCAGGTTGACTGCTGCGGCCAGGGCCACCGTGGCGCGTCGGAGCATGCGCGCGCGTCTCATCGAACCTCTTTTCGTGTGCATGCAAGACGCGGATTGGCGCGATTCCGGCGGCTTGGCCTGAACCGACTTGACACGCCCACGAGTTGATCAGGAGCCGCCCGGCAATGCCGGAGGTCACTACACCCAGGACACCCCGGGGCCGTCCGCCGAGACGGTGCCGTCCTCCTCGATGGATTCGACGTCCGGCATGGACTCCAGGGATTCCAGCTGGTCCGGGTCGAGGCGGGCGGCGAAGCCGTTCAGGGTGTCGCGGTAGACGTGGAGCGGGTGGACGCCGTCGACCCGGCTCGCGACGTCGGCCGGGTCGAGCGCCCGGTCGACGGTGACGATGTACGTGGGCCAGTCGGCCGGGTCCTCGCGGACCTCGCGGACTTCGCGGACCTCGCGGGTTGCGGGGTCCGCCGGGGCGCCGGCGGCGGTGGAGGTGGCGGGCAGGGCGACTACGGCGGCCAGGGCGGCGGCGAACGCCGCCGGGAGGGCACGCCCGAGGCTGGTGCGCATGGTGCGAGGCGATCACGCCCGCCCGGCCCGGGTCAACGACGTCCGGCGGCGCGGCGGCGGCCTCCGGGAGCACGCCCCGGAGTGCGCCCCCGGGCGGCGGCACCGGCCGTACGGGTGGATTCACCCGACGCACCGGGCTCCCGGGAGCCGAGAGCAACGCCCGCCCCAGGGGAGGGGAATCGTTTCGCCAGTCGGCGCGCCCCCGCTCCCCCGCC
>NZ_JACBGN010000430.1 GCF_013401435.1 Streptomyces sp. BR123 | reverse complement strand
GACAGCCCACCAGCAGGCCCAGCCCGGCGGGCACGGCCTGTTCGTCGTCCGGCGGACCTCCGACCGCTGGGGCGCCGAGCGGCACGGGCAGGGCAAGACCGTCTGGGCGGAGTTCGACATCGCCGGGCCGGTACCCGGCCGATAGATCTGCCCACGGTCGGCAGGTCTCCCGGCCGCCGGCTGCCACGGGGCGGGCCGGCGGCCTCGATCGCGCCGCCGCGCGCCTGCGCCACGCCGGACGGCCGTGCGCGGCGTTCATGATGCGAGCATGCCCTCGCGGAGGCGGGCCAGGGTCCGCGACAGCAGGCGGGAGACCTGCATCTGCGATATGCCGAGCTCGGCGCCGATCTCGGCCTGGGTCATCTCCCTGCCGAACCGCATGGCCAGTATCCGCCGATCGCGTTCGTCGAGGCGGGCGAGCAGCGGGGCCAGGGTGGCGAAGTCCTCGAAGAGCTCCATGGCGGGGTCGGTCTCGCCGAGCGTGTCGGCGAGCGTCCGACGGCCCGGGCGGACGGAGCCGGCCTGCGCGTCGGCGTCCACTGCGGCGTCGAGGGACTCCGACGCATAGCCGTTCGCCGCGACCATGCCCTCGACCACTTCTTCCTCCCCGATGCCGAGGTCCTCGGCGATTTCGGCCACGGTCGGGGCCCGGCCGAGGAGGTCGGACAGCGCCTCCTGGCTCCTGGCGATGTCCGCGCGCAGCTCCTGGAGCCGCCGCGGCACGTGGACCGCCCAAGTGGTGTCGCGGAAGTACCGTTTGATCTCGCCTACGATGAACGGCAGGGCGAGCGTGGTGAATTCGACGCCCCGGTCCGGGTCGAACCGGTCGATGGCCTTGATCAGCCCGATCGTGCCGACCTGCACGATGTCGTCCAGCTCCCCCCGGGCCTGGGCGGTCCGGTTGCGGAAGCGCCGCGCGGCGTAGCGGACCAGGGAGATGTTCATCTCGATCAGCGTGCCGCGCACGTACTGGTACTCGCGGGTGCCCTCCTCCAGCGAGCGGAGCCGCACGAGGAAGAGCTTCGACAACTCCCTGGCGTCGGCCGGGGCCAACTCCCGCGGCGGGGTGTTCAGCGCCAACGCGTCGAGGGCGCCTGCTCCTTCCCGGGCTCCGGAGTCCGCTCCCGGCACCGCCTCGGCGAGGCCGGCCGGGTGTACGGACGCGGCAACTACTGCGGAGCGAAGCATGGTGAGGACCCTTCTGCTGACGGCGGACGGCTTTCCGCGCCCCTGCCCCGCATCCTCGCCCTTACGCTCCAGGGCTTCCTTTTCGGTTGTCCTGCAGGCAAGTTCAGGCCACGGACGGCCGATCGCCGAGGGTTGGTTCGCCAGGTGCCCGTCCGACCTGCCGCGCCGGAATTGCGCTGCGGGGTCGTGCCGGATCCGGCAGCACGGCCACGGCGTGGGCGGTGCGGCATCGCGGGTAACGGCGGGCCGATTTCGGACGTGTTGAGTCGAGGCTGCGTGGCGGATGCACGTGCGTGACTTTCGGGGGCAAGCGATGGGTGTCCCCATCCGATGCGCCGCCTCTTCCCTCCCCAGGTCGAAGGAACCGCCGGCCGGGCGGAAAGGCGACGCTCTGTCCCAGGAGGTCTCGCAATGCTGATCACCATCAGGCGAACCGGCGGCTTCGCAGGCAGGGAACGTACAGGTGCCCTCGACACGAGCTGCCGTTGTGACGGGGCCGAGTTGGAGCGTTTGGCCGAGCGCTTGCTGAGCGACGAGGTTCCGCAATCGGGCTCCGTGCCCGACGGCTTCAGCTACGTCATCCACGTCGACGGCAAGGTAGTGGAGTTACACGATCCCCATCTGACGGACGAACAGCGGCAGTTGATCGATGCGGTCCTTACCGAGGGTGCCTGAGCACCTGCGCTTCCCTCGATCAGGCTGCCGGGAATCGGCAGACGGGTCGAAGGACCGCGCCTGAAGTCGTCCGGGAGCAGGGGCCGGCAGCCCTCGACGAAGCCCTGCGCAGGCGGCGGCCTGCGCAGGGGGCCGCGGCTGTACGCCTCCCCGGCGGCTTGGGGCACGGAGGTACGCGGCGGCCCGGATCCGCCTCCGGCAGGGTGGTGGGCGAGCTCGTCGTCGTACCCCACCGGAACCCTCCTGGCCCCTGAGGGAGTGTCCCGCCCCCCGATGCTTCCGGTGGGGAGGAGAGAGCCGTCGAACCGGTCGCCCGGCAGCCCCCGGGCAGAGGGCGCGGGGTCGGCCGCCGGACAGCAGGCCGTGGCCGGCAGGGAGTTGCAAGAGGAGCAGCGCGTACGTCTCGGGGAGGCAGGCGGCGGTGCGGGCGCGGTCCTCGCCGACGAGGTGGGCGCCCAGGAGGGCGAGGACATCGCCTTGCGGCGAGCCGGGGGTCCCGCACGTGCCCTGGGCGGTCCCTGCGAGGCGGCGAAGGGTGGCAGGGGAAGGGCGGGGCACGGGTCCCTCACGTCCTCGTTCCGCCGTCCTTCGCCGCACCGTGCGAGGAGGCCAGGCCCGGCGGGGCCGGGCGGTCAGCTGCTGAGCTGCTTGCGGCCGCCGTCACCGATCGCGATCTTGCGGGGCTTGGCGCGCTCGGCGATCGGGATGCGCAGGGTCAGCACGCCGGCTTCGTAGTCGGCGTCGATGTGCTCGGTGTCGAGGGTGTCGGCCAGCGCGATCTGCCGGGAGAACACACCCAGCGGGCGCTCGGAGAGCTCCACCTGGGCCTGGTCCGACCTCGGGGCCGGCCGGCATGCTGCGCCGCTGGTGCCGCCGCGCGCTGTGGCGGAGGCCGCGGCGTCCGGCTGGTTTGGCCGCTGGTGGCGCGGTTAGTCGCCCTGTACCGGAAGGCGCTCCCGCCCCGGGATCCAGACGGAGGTGAAGGAGATGGCACGGCTCATCCGACGCTGCGCAAGCAGTCCTGGCAAGGTGCTCAGAGCACTGGCCCCGTTCGGTGACTTCGACAGGGTGCGAGAGCAGACGGGCCGGTTCCTGGAACGGGCCGCGCCCCCCGGAAGTGGTGGAGCCTGGCTTCCTGCCTCCGAGGAGGACGAGCGCGACGGCTCCTTCATCCTCAAGCTCGAACTCCCCGGCTACCCCGCCGACAGCATCGACATCGAGGTCGAGGACGGCACGCTGATCATCCGTGGCGACCTGCCCGAAGAGAATCGCGCCAAGGTACTCAGCCGTCGGCAGGGCCGTTTCGTGTTCCGCGCCGGCCTGCCCGCCGGGGCCGACCCCGAGCGCTGCCAGGCCACCCTCGACAACGGTGTCCTGACCGTGACCGTGCCCAAGCCCGCACGGCAACGGCGCCGCAGGATCGAGATCGGGCAGGGGCCCGCCGCTCCCCGGGACGGGACGCGGAGCGGAGTCCCCCGCGAGAAGAACGACGGCATGTCCCCGGTGGAAGCGCACAACACCTTCGTCGCCGGCGCCACCGCGCAGCAGGCCTCCGAAAGGCACACTCCGCAAGCGTGACGCTTCGCAACCACGCGGTCTTCTGCTCCGGCCCGCATGAAGGCGGCGGTCGCGGGTCGGAGGCGTCGGAGGCGTCGGAGGCGTCGGAGGCGTCGGAGGCAGGGTGTGAGGATGCGTTTCGCCGAGCCTCCTCGGCCGCTGCTCAGCGGCTGCGCCGGGCTCGGCGCAGCCGCGGAGCAGCACACGTCTCGTCCTCTCAGGCGCGTCGGGCCGGGGCCTCCTCGGTCGGGGCCTCCTCGTAGGCGAGGGAGATGCGGGCGGGGACGGCGTCCGGGCCGCGGCCCCCGGTCACTTCACGCAAGGCTGAACGAGGCCGTCGCCGAGCCGGGCGAGGTCGCACACCTCCACCCTCGCCGGTGGAGCCGGGGCTCAGCCAGGGCGCCGCCGCTTGGGGCCGTCCTTCTTCTCGATGCCCGTGAAGGCGGACTCGTCCTTGCCGCCGCTGGGGCGCTGGGAGCGTCCACGGGGTCCCAGGTCATGGTGGCCCTTCTGGCCGCCGCGCTCGGCCAGCTCCTCGCCGCTGCGCGTGCTGCTCTTGACCGGGACGCCTTCGTCGGCCTTGCCGGTCTGCGTGCTCTTGCGGGACTTGCGGGGGCCGTCCTCATGCTTCTCCGGCGGGTCGAAGGAACGCCGGGCGCTGGGGTTCTCCTGGGTGTGCGTCGAGTCGACATCGGGTGACCAGCCGTGCTGCTCGGTGCCTTCGTGCCTGCTGGGGCCCTCACCGTGGGGAACGTGCGACTTCGGACTCGTGGCCATTACAGCCACCTCCCGGTTCGGGGTGTTCGGTCGCCGGGCGCCTGCCCCCCACCCGCCCCGGCAACCACCGTATCGGCGGTTTTCGCCGAGCCGCTGCGATCCGCCCGTTACGCGGCCTCCCGACTCCGGTCGCCGTTCGCTGCTTCCCCGGACGGCGCGTCTCCGACTTGATCGCGAGGGCCGGCTGACGGGGGCAGCGCACCGTGGTCGTCGTCTGCCCGTGCGTGAGGGTCCGGCCCGGGGCCGCCGGTGGCTACCGGGCGCCGCCAGGGCGCTCTCGGCGCC
>NZ_JACBGN010000042.1 GCF_013401435.1 Streptomyces sp. BR123 | reverse complement strand
GGGTTAGGGGGGAATAGGGGTGATCATGTATTGCGGCTCCGGTGAATAACCTCATAGCATCCCACGGTGAACGGGCCGGATGATCCCGGCCCGCTCACCATTCCGCGAGGAGACCCCGTGAAAACACTCGTCCCGTCGGCGGAATCCGGCACCCGACTGCGCCCCCTGCACACCGCTGCCGCCGAGCACCCCCGCCCGGCGGCCGACCCTGCCGGCGGCAACGGCACGGCACGGACTTGTTTATGAAGGCCCTCCGCGGCGGAGGCGCCGGCCGCATGCCCGACCAGGCGTCAGAGGGCACCATCCGAGGCGGAGTTCCAGGGGCATGACCCATGCACACAGCCGGCCCGACGGCGGGGAGACCACCCCGGACGAGGTCGGCCTGATCCAGATCCGGCAGCCGTCGGCCCCGAGCAGCTACCGCATGATCTGCTTCCCGAGCTCACGGAACTCGCCGCTGTGCTACCTCGCCATGGCCGAACTGCTGCTGCCCACCGTCGAGCTGCTGATCGTCCAGTACCCGTCGTACCTGCCCTTCGAGGACGACCCCGACCCGGCGGTCGGCGAGGAACTCGCCGACAAGGTGTTCGAGTCGGTCCGGGGCTGGACCGACCGACCGTTCGCCCTCTTCGGCCACCGCGCGGGCGCCGAACTGGCCTACGAGGTGGGCTGCCGCCTGGAGCGGGAGACCTACGGGGCGCCGCTGACCCTGTTCTCCTCCGGGTGGGCGGCACCCGGACACCGCGGCAGCCTCGGCCCGCCCGCGCTGGGCTGCCGGGTCGTCGCCCTGACGGCCCGCCACGACCCGCGCGCGACGCTGGCCGGTGTCCGGGCCTGGCGGCGGTGTACCACCGGCCGCTTCGACCTGGAGGTCTTCCCCGGTGCCGGCGGATACCTGACGTCGTACCGCCGGGAGGTGGTGAACATCGTCCACGACCAGCTGATCTCGCTCGGCGGACCGGACCCCGAATGAGGGGTGTACAGGGGGCGGTCAGGGGTATCCGCGCCGCGGCCCGCTGCCTAGCGTGCGGGGGTGGGGGCCCGTGTCCACGGCACGCCCGGGCGACGGCCGGGCCGACGGCGACCACCGCGGCCCGGCCGGCGGCACCCGTCACGCGACACGCCCGACCGCACGGACCACGGGGACGGCAGCGGCCGCATCCCCATCCCTTGTGAAGCCCGCGAACCCCGCGATCCACCCCTGAACGGGCCCGACCCACCGCCGGCCCGGCGCACCCTACGCCGCCCGGCCGCGTCACGGCCCAGAGGAAGGACATAGTGCGACCGATGACCGCGAAGATATTTGCAGCCGACTCGGTACGGCCCGTCGAAGAATTCGAACAGGACGCCCTCCGGGTGGCCGAGGCGATCCGCGAACGCGGCGTCGGCCTCGGCGACCGGGTCATGCTCAAAGCAGGCAACTCGGCCAGCTACGTGTGCGTGCTGTACGCGCTCATGCACGTGGGCGCGTCGATCGTCCTCGTCGACCAGCAGGAGACCGCGGAGGAGACCCGCCGCATCGCCATCCGCACCGGCGTCAAGGTCACCTTCGTCGACGACGACACCCCCGTCTACCCGGACGCCGACCCCGTCCACCTGTACGAACTCATGGTCGCCCTGGCCGACCACCAGCCCACCGCCCCCGCCCTCTCCTTCGACGCCTGGGGCGATCTTCCCGACGGCCTCATCATGTGGACCTCCGGCTCCACCGGATCGCCCAAGGGCGTCGTCAAGACCGGCCGTTCGTTCCTGCGCAACCTCCGGCGCAACGCGGACCAGGTCGGTCACCGCGCCGACGACGTCCTGCTGCCGCTGCTGCCCTTCGCCCACCAGTACGGCCTGTCGATGGTGCTCATCGCCTGGCTCACCCGCTGCTCCCTGGTGATCGCCCCCTACCGGCGGCTCGACCGCGCCCTGCGCATGGCCCGCGACGCGGGGGCCACCGTCGTCGACGCGACGCCCTCCAGCTACCGGAGCATCCTCAGCCTGGTCACCCGCAAGCCGGCGCTGCGCGACCACCTCGCCGACGCCCGCATGCTCTGCGTCGGCGCCGCCCCCCTCGACGCGCCGCTCGTGGCGCAGTACGTGGCGGAGTTCGGGCTGCCGCTGCTGGACAGCTACGGCTCCACCGAGCTCGGCAACATCTCGTTCGCCACCCCCGACAACCCTGTGGCCTGCGGCCGCGCCATGGAGGGGATCCGGCTGCGGATCGTCGGCGAGGACGGCCGGGAGCTCCCCGCCGGGGAGACGGGCGAGATCGAGGTCGACACCCCCGACGCCCTCGAAGGGCAGGTGGCCGACGACGGCACCATCGTCCCGGCCCGCGCCACCGGCGGCTGGCAGGCCACCGGCGACCTCGGCCACCTCGACGCCGGGGGCAACCTGCACGTCCTGGGCCGCAAGTTCGCGGTGCACCGCATGGGCTACACCCTGTACCCCGAGCTCATCGAGCGGAAGGTGGCCGCGCAGGGCTGCCCCACCCGGATCGTGCCCCTCCCGGACGAACTGCGCGGCTCGCAGCTGGTGTTCTTCGTCGAGGACGAGGAACTGCGCGAGTCCGGCCACTGGCGGGAGCGGCTGTGCGCCCTGCTGCCCGCCTTCGAACAGCCCAACAAGGTCGTGGTCCTGGAGCGGTTCCCGCTCAACCGCAACGGCAAGCCCGACAAGAAGAAGCTGGCGGAGATGGCCGCCGGTCTGGCGTGACCGTCCGGCACTGCGAAGGCGCCCCCGCCGCAACGGCGGGGGCGCCTTCGTCCTCCTGCACCTGCGGTCAGCCGTCGTAGGGCAGTTCGACGGGAGCCAGCGCCTCGAAGAGGTCGCCGGGGCCCGGGTTGTCCGGGTGGGTGGCCCCGCCCAGATGCTCCACGACGCCCCACACCGCGTTCAACGCGGTCGTCACGGCGCCTTCCGCGAAGCCCGCCGTCCACGACACGTCGTCGCCGCACAGGAAGAATCCGCGCCGGGCGGCGGGCAGCCCGCGCTGCATGAACTGGGTGAACAGCCGCCGCTGGTAGCGGTAGTGACCCGGCAGGTTCGACTTGAACGCGCCCATGAAATGAGGTTCGGTCTCCCACGTGACGGTCAGCGGCTCACCGATCACGTGGGACCGGATGTCCAGACCGGGGTAGATCGCCGCGAGCTTGCCCAGCAGCACCTCCAGCCGCTCCGCCGCGCTCAGCGTCGCCATCTTCAGGGAGTCGTCGTTCCACGTGTACGACAGGCACATCACCCCCGGGCGGTCCGGTCCGTCGTCGAACAGGTAGACGCCGCGCGGCATCCGGTCGGTGAGGGTCATGCCCATCACCGGCAGCCCCGTGTCCGGGTCCACGTCGTGCCAGAACGGCCGGTCGGTCAGGACGAACAGCTTGGACGCGCCCATGTAGTGGGTCCGCTCCACCGCCGTCCACAGGGGGGCGCTCAGCAGACCGGGATCGGCCTCCACGCGGTTGAGCAGCGTCCACACGTGCGGGGTGTAGACGACGGCCGCATACCGGTCCCGGCGCCCGGTGGTGTCGGTGACGGCGAAGCCCGTGCCGTCGCGCGTGACGGCACGCACCCCGGGCCGGGCGGCGCCGCCGTGCAGCGAGGCCAGCGACGTCCCCGCCGGCCAGTGCGCGCACTTGCGCGGCCGGTGCTCCCACAGCCCGCGCGGCACCTGCTGCGAGCCGCCGGCGATGGCCACCTGGTCCTCGTCCGCCCCCGTGTAGACCACGCGCAGGATCTCCAGCAGCGAGTTGGGGAAGTCGGTGTCCCAGCCACCGGTGCCGAACCCGACCTGTCCGAAGACCTCTCGGTGGCGGAAGGAGCGGAACGACGCGCTGGTGGCGAGGAAGCCGTAGAAGGACTGGTCGTCGAACTCCCGCACCAGCCGGTCCCAGACGTGTTTGAGCGTCTCCACGTCGCGCCGCCGCACGGCGTCGCGCATCGTGGCCAGCTCGGCCCGCTCCTGCAGTGCCTTCTCCCAGGCGGCGGCCACCTCCTGGTAGACGTCGGGCAGTTGCTCGGCACGCCGCGCCGTGTGGCGCACCCCGCCCAGGTCGATGAGGGTGCTCGGGGTGTGCTCCGACAGGGGGTTGGGGAAGGGGCGGGTCCGCAGCCCCAGCAGGTCGATGTAGTGGAACAGCGCGCGGGCCGACCGCGGGAAGCGCATCGCGCCCATCTCCGCCACACAGCCGGAATCCCCGGGGAAGGGCACCGACCGCATCCGGCCGCCCAGCCCGCCGGGCTCGTACACGACCGGGCGCAGGCCCAGTCGCATCAGCTCGTAGGCGGCGGTGAGCCCCGCCATCCCGCCGCCCACCACGGCCACGGGCGTCCCGGCGCGGCCCGGTGGCAGCGATCCCAGGCCTGCCGGGTGGCGCAGCCAGCCGTCGTAGGAGAACGGGAAGTCCGGCACGAGCATGGTGGTGGCCGGGCTTGCTGATGTCATCTCGAGTACCTCTCGGGCCGGTGCGGCATCGCTACCAGGGAGAACCGTCAGACGAGCCGGCCGCAGCCGGGAGCACGGCACCGGAGCGGACCCGGACGGCGGGGGATCCACGCGCCGTACGCCGTGCACAGTCGGTCCGGTCCCCGCACGCTACGCAGCGGCGCCGGAGCCGGACAACCCCTATCGACCCGGGTGACCGACCCCGCCGTCCGTGCCGGCCGCCGTGTCGCCGTCCCTGCCGGCCGTCGCGGCCGTCGCGGACGGCGGGCGGGCGGGCACGGTGATCGCGGTGGCGACGAGGCCGCGGTGTACGGTCCAGCGGCCGGTGAACGCCGTCACCGGGTGCCCGCCGGGAGCGGTTCCCGGACGCAGCACACGGGCCCGGAAGGTGCCGGCCCGCGTGCCGGCGGCCGGGGTGCCCCCGGGGTCGGCCTCCAGGGTGTCGCCGGGGCTGTCCTCGTGGAAGGAGATGAGCGCGTCCTCGAACTCCAGCTCGGTTCCCACCAGGGGGTACCAGGTTTTGTATACGGCTTCCTTCGCGCTGAACAGCAGCCGGTCCCGGTGGAACGGCGCCGCGCCGGCGACCGGCGTGCGCGCCCAGGCGAGCTCCTCTCGGAGGGCGATCGCCTCCAGCACCCCCCGGGGCAGCGGCCGGTGCGGCTCGGCGTCGATGCCGACCGCCATCAGGTCGGTGTCCCGGGCGAGGACCGCGGCCCGGTAGCCGGAACAGTGGGTCATGCTCCCGACGACCCCGGCCGGCCACCGGGGCACGTTGCGCTTTCCGGGCAGGACGGGCGCCGGCGGCAGCCCGAGGGCCGCCAGCGCACGCCGGGCGCAGCCCCGTACGGTGGTGAACTCCTCGCGCCGCTCGTTCGTCGCGGCGGCTACCAGGGCCGCCTCCTGCGGGTACAGGACCGCCGAGCCGTCCGGGCCGAAGGCCTCGCTCGCGCAGGCCTCCGCGGGTATCAGCGTCTCGATCACGCCCGGGCCTCCTCGCCGTCGGGACGGCCGGCGTACGGCAGGATCTGCCGCAGAAGGCCCTTCGGATGGCCGCGCCGGCGCCACTCGCGCGGGTAGCCGATCGACACCTCCTCGAAGCGCACCCCGTCGTACCAGGTGGTCCGGGGGATGTGGAGGTGCCCGTAGACCACGGCGGCCGTACGGAACCGGCGGTGCCAGTCCGCGGTGAGCACGGTCCCGCACCACTGGGCGAACTCCGGGTGCCACAGCACGTCCGTGGGCTCGCGGACCAGCGGGAAGTGGTTGACGAGGACGAGCGGCACCGCCGGGTCGTGGGCCTCCAGCCGGCGCAGGGTCTGCTCGACGCGGGCCCTGCACCAGGCGTCCCGGCTCGGGTGGGGGTCGGGGTGCAGGAGGTACTCGTCCGTGCAGACGACCCCGGCCTCGTGGGCCCGGGCCAGCGACTCCTCCTTGGTCGCGGTCCCCGCCACCCGGAAGGTGTAGTCGTACAGCAGGAACAGCGGGGCGACGGCCACCGGGCCGCCGGGCCCCCGCCAGACGGGCCAGGGGTCCTCGGGCGTGGCCACGCCCAGCCTGCGGCACAGGTCGACCAGGTACCGGTAGCGCTCCTCGCCGCGCGACTGCAGCGGGTCCTCGCGGGGCGTCCACAGCTCGTGGTTGCCCGGCGCCCACACCACCTTGGCGAAGCGGCCGGCGAGCAGGCGCAGCGCCCACTCGATGTCCTCGGTCAGCTCGCCGACGTCACCGGCGACGATCAGCCAGTCGTCCGGGTGGGTCGGCTGCAGGGACTCGGTGATGGGCCGGTTGTCCGCCATCCCGATGTGCAGGTCGCTCACCGCGAGCAGCCGGGGTCCGGGCCCGGCCGCGGGGTCAGGCCGTGTGTGCGACATCGATGTCCCAACTGACCGGCAGGTCCTGCCGGCGCGTGATGTTGATCTTCCGGTAGACCCGGGTCAGGTGCTGTTCCACGGTGCTGACGGTGATGAACAGCTTCGCCGAGATCTCCCGGTTGGTGTACCCGTGCGCGGCCAGCGCCGCCACCCGCCGTTCGGCGTCCGTCAGGTTGGACACCGCGGACGACCGGGGCCGCACGGGGCTCGGAGCCGTGCCCGTCTCCGGCTGCGGCGGCGCGCCCTGCGGCGGCGGGTCGGACCGGAGGCGGTTCGACAGGCCCCGGGCGCCGCAGCCCTCGGCGATCCGCCAGGCCCTGCGCGTGCAGGTCTTGCCCTGGGCCGCGTCGCCGAGCAGCTCGTACGCCGACCCGAGGTCGGTCAGGGCCCGGGCCAGCTCGTGGGAGTCGCCCTCGTCCTGGAGCAGGGCCACGGCCCGGTCCAGCAGGGCCGGCCGCTCGGCCGGCGGCCGTGCACCCGCCAGGATCCGCAGGGCCATGCCGCGCACCCTCGGCCCGGCGGGCTCGGCCAGCTGCTCCCGGGCGTACCGCTCCGCCTGGTCCCGGTTGCCGAGGGCCAGCGAGGCCTCCGCGACCCCGACCCGCCAGGGCGCCAGCCCCGGCCGGTCCATGTCCCAGTCGCACATGAGCTTCCCGCAGAGCATGAAGTCCGTGAGCGCCGCGTGGTGCCGTCCGGTGGCGAGCTGGTGCCTGCCGCGCGCGTAGAGGTAGTGGATGCCGTAGCGCGTCATCAGCATCTGCTCCGGCACCGGGTGGTCCACCAGGGCGGCGGCCGCCTCGTGGTCGCCCATGGCGGTCCGTGCCTCGATGAGGGCGGACAGCGGCATGCCGATGCCCACGCCCCAGCCGTGCGGCGGGAGTTGCTCCAACGCCTGCTCGGCGAGGTGTCGGGCGCCGGCCAGTTCGCCGCGGCGCAGCGCCATGTGCGCGCGCATGGCCTGCATGACGGCCGTCCACCCGGGGGCGCCGCGCTCGGCGGCCTCCTCCAGCAGCCGGTCGGTCCACTGGGCTGCCGCGCCCAGCCGGTCCGCGTACAGCAGGGCCAGCAGGCAGGCCCGTACGGTGACGTGGCTCTCCTCCGTGAGGCGGGTGCCGGCCAGGATCCGCTCGGCCTGCTCGGTGAACCCCTCGTCGGCGCCGGAACCCGCGCTCAACACCCCGTGCAGGATCCCCGTCGCGGCGATGACGCCGTCCTCCGCGGCGGGGGCCGCGGGGCGCTCCGCGCTGTCCCAGGCCGGGCCGAGCGCACCGTCCATCCGCTCCAGCAGGGTGGGGTATGTGGAGGCCAGCACGGCCTGTACACCGCGCAGTTCGGCGGCGAGGGTCGGGTCGGGCGTGTCGCGCAGGCCTTCGACGGCGTGCTGGATCGCCGTTGCCGCGTCGTCGATCCAGCCGTTCCACAGCAGGTCGCCGACGAGCCGCAGGGACTCGCTGACCGGCAGGGTGCCGTTGTGCGAGGCGACGTTCAGCGGGTGCAGTTCGTGCGCCCAGGCGGACGGGTTCACCCGCCAGATGAACTTGGCCGTGCTGGCGCGGAGCCGCAGCCTCTCCCGCTCGTCCCGGGAGCACTGCTCCGCCAGCCGCAGGCAGCGCACCGCGAACCCCACCTGCTGGGAGGCCAGAGCCGTGTGCGCGGCGTCGCCCAGCACCGCCGGGACCCAGTCCTCGTCCGGCACGCCCGGCCCGTGGCCGATCAGGTGGGTGGCGACGGCCATCGGCGCCGCCCCGGCCTCGTACAGCAGCCGCGCCGCGCGCCGGCGCAGCAGGGCCACGTCGTCGTCGGCGAGGCTCTCCAGGACGGCCGTGCGTACGGCGTCGTGCCGGAAGCGGGTTCCCTGCAGGATGCCCGTGTCGTCGAGGGCGGCCACCACTTGTTCCACGGTGCTCTCCTCGGCGTCCACCAGCCGGGCGAGCAGCGGGATGCGGGCCTCGTCGCCCAGCAGGGCGAGGCCCTGCGCGACCCGCAGGCCGTCGGCGCCGGTGCGGTGGACGCAGATCAGCGCGTTCTGCAGGAACTGCTCGCCGGTGTGGAGCGGGCCGTCGGGGGCCTCGGCGGCCCGAAGCCGCGGCAGGTGGTCGTCGAGGATGCTGTGGACCATCAGGGGGTTGCCGCCGGTGGCCGTGTACAGGGAG
Organism: Streptomyces sp. BR123; assembly: GCF_013401435.1. Lineage (GTDB taxonomy): Bacteria > Actinomycetota > Actinomycetes > Streptomycetales > Streptomycetaceae > Streptomyces. The sequence goes on along the minus strand of NZ_JACBGN010000042.1, from coordinate 29,683 downwards.
GCGGCGAGCCTGCCGCCGCGCCCGTGGGCGGCGGCGGTTGCGGCCGGGAGGGCGGCGTCGCCGGCCCGGCGGGCCAGCAGTTCTTCCACGCCCTGCCGGCTGAGCGGGCCCAACCGGAGGCGGGGTCCTTCGGCTTGGCGGAGGAGTTCCTCCAGGACGCGCGGCGGGGAGGTGCCCGCGTCGGGGCCGTGGGTGAGGAGCAGGGAGAGGCGCGCGCCCGCGGTGCGCGCCCGGCCCATTGCGTACAGGAGGCAGTGCAGGGACTGCGGGTCGGCGTACTGGACGTCGTCGATGGCGATCAGGACGGGCCCGCGCGCCGCGAGGCCGGCGAGCCGGGCGTGGAAGGCCACGAGGGTCTCGGCGGGGATGAGGCCGTCGGTGCCGGGGCGCGGCCCGTGGAGGGCGAGGGGGCCGCCCGCGCCGTCCCGCGTGTCGCGGAGCAGTTCCTCCACCACGCCGAAGGGGATGTCCTGTTCCGCGGCGGAGGTGACGGCGCTCAGGAGCCGGATGCCCGAGTCGGCCGTCCGCTCCAGCACGCGGTGCAACAGGGCGGTCTTGCCGGACGCGACCGGGCCGCTGATCACGGCCGTCCGGCCGGGTCTGGGGGGATCGTCGGGGGCCGTGCCCTGCCCGGTGCCGTTCCTGCTTCCGCAGGGGCTGCCGTGGGGCCGGACGGCGCCGGACACCCAGTAGGTCAGCTTGCCGATCTGTTCGTCCCGCTCCACCAACATGTCTGTGGAAGCCTCCCCGATGAGATGCGAAATATCGCATGTCGGTTCCATGGCATGACATGGCTATTCATGCGAGTTCCCGCGCATGCAGGAAGACGTGCCCGGGGAGCGCATGGAATTCAGCGCTCGCCGCAGGTCAAACGGCGGCCCGGTTCTTCCCGTTCGCAGGTTCGATTGAACTGTACCAACTCTCGACGGGTCGACTAACTGAGCTGCTTTGGAATGGCGCTCCCTCAAGTCGCCCCCGTTTCAAACGAATCGGCCGCACCCGGTGCGCCGGAAACCTCAAGGAAACCTCAAGTGCTCGTGCATTGAACTGTTTCCGCGCTAGGGGTGGCAGGGCGGAGATTAGGGGTCGGAGACGGTGGAGGAGTCGTGGCGGCCGCTCGTTTAATGGTGCGGCGCGGGCCTTTGGAGCCCGGCGGGAACCGATGGGCCCCGCCCGTGTCGCGGGGCGGGGCCGGGGCCGAGAGGGCGGCACATGACGACGAACCTCACCGGGAAGGTGGCCGAGCTGCACTCCCTGCGCGAGCAGGCGCGGCGTGGACCGAGTGACCGGGCGACCGAGGCCCAGCACGCGAAGGGCAAGCTGACGGCGCGGGAGCGCATCGCGCTGCTCCTCGACGAGGGTTCCTTCAGGGAGGTCGAGCAGCTGCGCCGGCACCGGGCGACCGGTTTCGGCCTGGAGGGCCGCAAGCCGTACACCGACGGTGTGATCACCGGCTGGGGCACGGTCGAGGGCCGCACGGTCTTCGTGTACGCGCACGACTTCCGGATCTTCGGCGGCGCGCTGGGCGAGGCCCACGCCACGAAGATCCACAAGATCATGGACATGGCCATCGCGGCGGGTGCCCCACTGGTCTCCCTCAACGACGGCGCCGGCGCGCGCATCCAGGAGGGCGTCTCGGCGCTCGCCGGCTACGGCGGCATCTTCCAGCGCAACACCAGGGCCTCGGGTGTCATCCCGCAGATCTCGGTGATGCTGGGCCCGTGCGCGGGCGGCGCGGCGTACTCGCCGGCGCTGACGGACTTCGTGTTCATGGTCCGCGACACCTCGCAGATGTTCATCACCGGCCCCGACGTCGTGCGCGCCGTCACCGGTGAGGAGATCAGCCAGAACGGCCTGGGCGGCGCCGACGTCCACGCCGAGACCTCCGGCGTGGCGCACTTCGCGTACGACGACGAGGAGACCTGCATCTCCGAGGTGCGCTACCTCATCTCGATGCTGCCCTCCAACAACCGCGAGAACCCGCCGCACTGGCCGGGCAGCGACCCGGCGGACCGGCGTTCGGAGGCGCTGCTCACGCTCGTGCCGGTCGACGGCAACCGCCCGTACGACATGCTGAAGGTGATCGAGGAGCTCGTCGACGACGGCGACGTCCTGGAGATCCACGAGCGCTGGGCCCGCAACATCATCTGCGCCCTGGCCCGCCTCGACGGGCAGGTCGTCGGCATCGTCGCCAACCAGCCGCAGACCCTGGCCGGCGTCCTCGACATCGAGGCCTCCGAGAAGGCCGCGCGCTTCGTCCAGATGTGCGACGCCTTCAACATCCCGATCATCACCCTGCTGGACGTGCCCGGCTTCCTCCCGGGTGTCGACCAGGAGCACGGCGGCATCATCCGCCACGGCGCCAAGCTGCTCTACGCGTACTGCAACGCCACCGTCCCGCGGATCTCCCTGATCCTGCGCAAGGCCTACGGCGGCGCGTACATCGTCATGGACTCCCAGTCCATCGGCGCGGACCTAACCTACGCCTGGCCGACCAACGAGATCGCGGTCATGGGCGCCGAGGGCGCCGCCAACGTCATCTTCCGCAAGCAGATCGCGGAGGCCGAGGACCCCGAGGCCATGCGGGCCCGCATGGTCAAGGAGTACAAGGCCGAGCTGATGCACCCGTACTACGCGGCCGAACGCGGCCTCGTCGACGACGTCATCGACCCCGCCGAGACCCGCGGGACGCTGATCGGCGCCCTCGCCATGCTCCGCAGCAAGCACGCCGATCTGCCGTCCCGCAAGCACGGCAACCCGCCGCAGTGACCCCTGGAAAGGCACAGATCGCACCATGACCGCCCAGCCCAACGGCGTGACGCCGCCGCTGCCGCCGACCGAGACCGACAGGACGCTGCACTTCGCCGGTCAGGCCACGTTCGGCCGGATCCCCCGCCTCGACCAGGTGGAGAAGGCGGACATCGCCGTGGTCGGCGTCCCGTTCGACGGCGGTGTCACCTACCGCCCCGGCGCCCGCTTCGGCGGCAACGCCATCCGCGAGGCGTCCCGCACCCTGCGCCCCTACAACCCGGCGCAGGACGTCTACCCCTTCCACTACAGCCAGGTCGCGGACGCCGGCGACATCAGCGCCAACCCGTTCAACACGGCCGAGGCGGTGGAGACGATCGAAGCCGCCGCCGACGAACTGCTCGCCGGTGGAGCCCGCTTGATGACGCTCGGCGGCGACCACACGATCGCGCTGCCGCTGCTGCGCTCCGTGGCCAAGAAGCACGGGCCCGTCGCCGTCCTGCACTTCGACGCCCACCTGGACACCTGGGACGACTACTTCGGCCAGCAGTACACCCACGGGATGCCCTTCCGCCGGGCCGTGGAGGAGGGCGTCATCGACACCTCCGCCCTGTGCCACGTCGGCACCCGCGGCCCCATCTACGGCAAGAAGGACCTCGACGAGGACGCCAAGCTCGGCTTCGGCATCGTCACCTCGGCGGACGTGATGCGGCGCGGGGTCGACGAGATAGCCCAGCAGCTGCGCGAACGGGTCGGCGACCGGCCCCTCTACGTCTCCATCGACATCGACGTCCTGGACCCGGCGCACGCCCCCGGCACCGGCACCCCCGAGGCGGGCGGCATGACCTCCCGCGAACTGCTGGAGATCCTGCGCGGGCTGGCCGACTGCCGACTGGTCTCCGCCGACATCGTGGAGGTCGCGCCCGCTTACGACCATGCGGGCATCACCTCGATCGCGGCATCGCACGCCGCCTACGAGCTCATCACCATCATGTCGAAGCAGATCGCCCCGGTCCGCTGGGGGATGGGCGGATAACCGCCGCGGAGGGCGCGGCCGGCACGAGCGGTGCCGGCCGCGCCCTCGTTGCTTCCATTTACCGTTCGGAAACCGTCGGCGCCCCGTACGCCGGCCGTTTCCGGCCATATTCTTCCGGGCGGGGACCGATTCCGGTATCCCCGTCCGATCGGCGCATTCTCTGCGCCGGACTTCCGTTCGCCTTTCCTGCGCCGTGCGCGCCTGCCGCGTAGGCAAAACGCGGATAAACAGGCGAGGAACTTGTCATGGACGCGGTGGAATATCCGTGACGGCACGCCCCAGCCGAATTCCGGCCCCACGCCCGGACCGGATCCGGGCACCGTGGGGGAGAGCCCGGACCGCCCGCCCCGGACGCGACCGGGTGGCGTACCGCGCGGCGTTCCGGCGGTAACGTCCCCTCAGACCATGGCCCCGTGAGGCCACCCCGGTCATCCTTTCGTTCATAGAGTTCATGACCCGCCGACCCTTCGGCCCGCCGACGCGGACACTCCGGCCGGCGCGTCGAGCAGCGAAAGCACCGGAGCGTCGGATTCGGCGGCGGGCAAGGCGCGGCGCGCGTGCCGTACGGCGTCCGGGAGGAGCGAGACGGCCGGGCCACGCGACCGGGGCAGCGATCAGCACCACGGCGTCCGGGCCGGCGTCGGGGACCAGGACCTGCGCCTTCGTGCCGGGCCCGCGGTCAGACCGCCGACGCCTCCGGGCCGGGGCGTGCGGCGGCCTCGGACCCGGGTGCCGGTGCCTGCGTGATGCGGTAGCGCCGGTACGCGCTGGCGAGCGGGCGCCGGTGCCGGTCGGTGAAGACCCCGTGGACCTCGTAGATACCGAATGCGGCGTGCCCCATGGGAAGACGCTCGGGCTGGAGGTGGATCTCGTAGGGGCCGCCGGCCCGGAAGCCGCCGAGCTGGGTTTCCTGCGCCGCCTCGACGGTGCCGTCCCGGACCCGTGTCTCGGTGTAGGTGAGCCCGTCCACGTCCCGGCCCAGCCGGAAGACGAGGCACAGCGTGACCAGGGCCCCTTCGGGCAGCTCGACCGGATCGGGTCGCTCCGGGCGAGGGCCGGTACCCGTGCACTCCTGGCCTTCGGTGAGCAGGGCCATGTTCACGAGCTGGAAGCCGGTGGAGGTTCGTGATGCGTCCATGGCCCGCCCCTGCCCCGGACACCCGCGGGGAAACGGCACTGCGCGCCGGTGCCGAGCGGAGGGGGGTCACCGCCCGCACCCGCGGCCTCGGCCGGCCGGCGACCCACGCCGGCGACGGCTTCGGACAGTGGCGGTCGCACCACGGAGAGATCGCCGCCACCGCCCTCGCGGGCCGCCCCCCGACCTGGCCTGGGCCCGTCCTGCCGCCGAGGAGTCGTTCTTGTCCGCGGGCTGGTCCCGACCGCCGCCGTCCGCCCGGGGCTCGTGCACCGCCCGACGAGTGCCAAGCGGCGGCCGGGCGGACCGGGCGGACCGGGCGGGAACGTCCGGCTGCCCCGCGGCCCAGGGCACCGTCGAGCGCGCCGTCCTGCGGCTCCTGCGCACCCCACCCTGAACCGCCACCGCGGGGGCTCAGGGGGGCTCAGGCGGGCCACGTGCCGGTCAGCCTGCGTACGCCGGTGGCTCCGGCCCGGTCCACAGCAGCCTTGGTCCCGGCGAAGACGGCCCCCTGCAAAGCCGAGGCGAGCAGGATCTCGGGCCAGGAGCGCTCCTCGTCCAGCGCGTCGGGTGCGTCGGCCCGGCCGCCCACGGTCTTCCACAGCTGTTTGAACACCAGCCCGGCGATCAGCCCGCTGACGGATCCGAGCGTCAGCCCGATCGGCCGGTAGAAGAGCTTGGCACGGTTCACTTCGTCCTCCCGATGTCTCTGCGCCGGTCATGTCCCTGCGCCTGCCCGCTTCCGCAAGGGGGAAGCACCGGGCGCATCAGCGTCCAGCTCACCCATGCGGACGACCCCGGTACCACTCGGTCCCTCGTCGCCGCCTTCGAAGACCTGGCACGCCGCGCCCCGCGGAGGACGACCGCGCCCCGGGTCACCGTGCCCCACCCCGCCCGGCTCCGCCTGGACCAGGTCATGCTGCCGAGGGACGCGTACTTCGGCCCGACCGAACAGGTCCCGATCGGGCGCGCGGAGGGCCGCATCGCCGTGGAGACGGTCACTCCCTACCCGCCGGGCATCCCGGTGGCCGTCCCGGCGAACGCCTCACCGCCCCGGTCCTGGAGTACCTGCGCAGCGGCGTGGAGGCCGGCATGGTCGTCCCCGACGCCGTGGACCGGGGCGTGCGGAGCGTCAGGGTGGTCTCCTGCCCGGTCACGGGAGGGGGGTCCCGCCCGTGGCGTTGACGATCTCGCCCGTGATGTAGCTCGCCTGGGGCGACGCGAGGAAGACGAAGGCGGGGGCCATCTCCGCCGGCTGGGCGGGCCGCCCGAGGGGGGACTGCTTGCCGAACCCTGACGGGTCGGGCATGGTCGCCGCGATGAGGGGCGTCCACACGGGACCGGGAGCGACGGCATTGGCCCTGATCCCCTGCGGGGCGAGCATGCCGGCCAGGCCCTGGGTGAAGGTGACGATCGCACCCTTCGTCATGGCGTAGTCGAGCAGGGGAGGGCTCGGCTTGTACGCCTGGACCGAGGCCGTGTTGATGATGCTGCCGCCGGACGGGATGTGCGGCAGCGACATCTTGGTGAGCCAGAACATGCCGTACAGGTTGGTGCGCAGCACCCGGTCGAACTGCTCGGTGGTGATGTCCTGGATGCCGTCCGGCTGCGCCATCTGGTACGCGGCGTTGTTCACCAGGACGTCGATGCGGCCGAACTCGCCGATGGTCCGGTCGACCACCTCGCGGCAGACGGCCTCGTCGCGGATGTCGGCGACCAGGGGCAGCACCGTGCGGCCGGCTTCGCGGACCAGCCGTTCCGTCTCGTCGGCATCCGACTGCTCCTCGGGCAGGTGGGTGAAGGCGACGTCGGCCCCCTCCCGCGCGAAGGCGAGGGCGACGGCGCGGCCGATGCCGGAGTCGCCGCCGGTGATCAGGGCCCGCAACCCGTCGAGGCGTCCGCAGCCGCGGTAGGACTCCTCACCGTGGTCCGGTACGGGGTCCATGGCGGCCGTGGTTCCCGGCGGGGACTGCTCCTGCGCAGGGAAGTCGGGCCTGGGGTGGGCGGTGGTGGGGTCGGGTGCCGTGGTGTTCACCGTGCTGTCCTTCCTCCGCGGGTGTCGTGTTCCGCCGCGCGTCTTCCCTGCCTGCCGGGGACCACACCGCGCGCCTGCCGCCGGGGCGGTCCGGCACCGCTCGGGCGGCGGGACCGCGGGTCCACGGCGTGAGCCGTCCGCCGCTCCGCCCGGGACCCTGTCGAGGTCGGCCGTCGAAACTCGGTGGACCGGATCGCGGACCCCCGGGGGCCCACGCCGACGTGATCGAAGTGTTCGGCCACAACACGGCCGAGACCCGGACCGCCCGTGCCGTGCCACGCGGCGGCCGGGGCGGGACCGAACGAACGGTGCACTCGCCGCCGGTGCACTTGACGGGCACTCGACGGGCACTCGACCGGGTCGCCGCCCTGCGGCCGGAACGCGGGACAGGCGCGCCGTCCTGCCGGGGCTACGCCCGCGCCACGGCGCGCGCGACGACCCGCAGATCCGCCACAAGGCCGCGGTACGCGGCGTCCCGGTCCGGTGCGCGGAGCACGGCCGACGGGTGCACGGTCACCAGCACCTCGGCAGCCGGCATGTCGGGCTCGCCTTCGCGTGCGTCACCTCCCGGCAGGGGCTCCAGCGTGCCCCGGTGGTCACCGAGCCGGAAGGGCGTGCCGAGCAGCGCCCTGCCCGCCGTCGCGCCCAGCGCCACCACCAGGCGTGGCTGGATCGCCGCCAGCTCCGCCACCAGCCAGGGCCGGCAGGCGGTCATCTCGCGCAGGCTCGGGGCCTTGTGGATCCGCCGCTTCTTGCCTTCCGGAACGGTGAACTTGAAGTGCTTCACCGCGTTGGTGAAATAGACCGCGGACTCGTCGAGGCCGGCCGCGTCCAGTGCCCGGCGCAGCAGGGTGCCCGCCGGTCCGACGAACGGTTCGCCCTCCCTGTCCTCCCGGTCCCCGGGCTGCTCGCCCACGAGGACGACACGTGCTGTGCGCGGACCCGCCCCGAACACCGTCTGCGTCGCATCGGCGTGCAAGGGGCAGCCGCGGCAGGAGGACGCGGCCGCTCGCAGCTCACCGAGGTCGTCCGTGTGCGGGACGTAGGGTCCCGCGTCGTGGTGCGATGCTGCGGCGGTCGCGCCGGAATTCCGTCCGCCGTTCGCATCCCGTGTGCGTTGCCGCATCGTCGCTCGCCTCCGTCGCTGCGCCGTCGCCGTGCGGGCCACCGCCACCCGGTGTCTACTCCCCGACCCCGGTGCCCTCGTCCTCCTCCGGCCCCGTCTCCCCGGCCTCCTCGGCCTCCTCGATCACGTGGATCGCGGCTTCCTCGGCCGCTGCCGCACCGCCGTCTATGCCCACGTCGCTCGCGCGAACGGCGAGGCGCCGCCCCGCCTCGGCGTCGTACACCGGGACGAGGCGGCCTGCGCGCGCGGTGCCGGCCTGCGGGTCCATCGGTTCGCCCTCGCCGCCGGGCAGGTCGCCGACCCCGTCGTCGTCACCGGGTTGCGTCGGATCCGGTTCGGGGACCTCCCGGGCGAGGCGCTGGTCGAGGCTCTCCCCGGTGCGCTGCTCCCGCCGGGTCGTGCCGTGATTGGCGGCCGCGTAGGGGCGTTCGGGCGGGGATTCGCCGGCGTCGAGCCGCTCGTCGAGTCCGGGCTCGGCAAGGGTGTTCTCCAGGTCCGGCTGCATCTCGCCGGGCTGGTCCGGATTCGGCAGCTGGTACACGTTGTCGCCGGTGGGATCGGTGTCGCTCATGGTGTGCGCCTTTCACTGGAGCGTGCCGGGGCGCCCGCTGCTTCTTTCCCTGCCCCGCGGCTACCCGCGCTGGACGCCCCTTACCACCCTTCCGGAATCCGGCGCGGACCGCCTCCGCATGGGACGGACCCGGCCGGGCAGACGACGGGGGCACGGGGATGGACAGGGGGATGGACGGGGAACGACGGGGGCGACTCCAGTGGACGATCTTGAGGGAGCAGGATGATGAAGGTTGCCGACCACGTGCTGCAGCGGCTGCGGGAATGGCACGTGGAGTACGTCTTCGCCTACCCGGGGGACGGCATCAACGGTCTCCTCGCGGCCTGGGGACGGGCCGAGAACCGCCCGCGGTTCATCCAGGCACGGCACGAGGAGATGTCCGCGCTGCAGGCCGTCGGCTACGCCAAGTTCTCCGGCCGGACCGGGGTCTGCGCGGCCACCTCCGGCCCCGGCGCGATCCACCTCCTGAACGGCCTGTACGACGCGAAGCTCGACCACGTGCCCGTCGTCGCCGTCGTCGGGCAGACCGACCGCAGCGCCATGGGCGGCTCCTACCAGCAGGAAGTCGACCTGCTGTCCCTGTTCAAGGACGTCGCCTCCGCCTTCTGCGAGATGGTCACCGTCCCCGAGCAGCTGCCCAACGTCCTGGACCGGGCCATGCGCATCGCCGCCACCAGCCGCACCCCCACCGCGCTGATCATCCCCGCGGACGTGCAGGAACTGGACTACGAGCCGCCCGCCCACGCCTTCAAGCAGGTCCCCTCCAGCCTGGGCGTCGGCCACTACGCGCCCGTACCCGCCGACGAGGACCTCGCCCGGGCAGCGGACATCCTCAACGCCGGCGAGAAGCCGGCGCTCCTCATCGGGCAGGGAGCCCGGCACGCCCGGGCCGAGGTCGAGCAGGTCGCCGACCTCCTCGGCGCGGGCGTCGCCAAGGCGCTGCTCGGCAAGGACGCACTGCCCGACACCCTCCCGTACGTCACCGGCGCGATCGGGCTCCTCGGCACCAGGCCCTCGTACGAGATGATGCGGGACTGCGACACCCTGCTCGTGGTGGGCTCCAGCTTCCCCTACACGCAGTTCCTGCCGGAGTTCGACCAGGCCCGCGCCGTGCAGATCGACATCGAGCCGGCCATGGTCGGCCTGCGCTACCCGTTCGAACTCAATCTCGTCGGTGACGCGGCCCAGACACTGCGTCGCCTCGCACCGCTGCTGGACCGGCGTGCGCACGGCGCCTGGCGCGAGACGATCGAGGAGGGCACCGCGCGCTGGTGGGAGGTCATGGAGCGGCGGGCCGAGGTCCCGGCCGAACCGCTCAACCCCGAGTACGTGGTGCACGCCCTGGACGGGCTGCTGCCCGACGACGCGATCATCACCGCGGACTCCGGGTCCGCCGCGAACTGGTACGCGCGGCACCTGCGGATGCGCAACGGCATGCGCGGCTCCCTGTCGGGCACCCTCGCCACGATGGGCCCGGGCGTGCCGTACGCGATCGGCGCGAAGTTCGCCCACCCCGACCGGCCGGCGATCGCGCTCGTCGGGGACGGCGCGATGCAGATGAACGGCCTGGCCGAACTCCTCACCGCGGAGAAGTACTTCCACCAGTGGTCCGATCCCCGGCTGGTCGTCGCGGTGCTGAACAACCAGGACCTCAACCAGGTCACCTGGGAGATGCGAGCCCTGCAGGGCGCCCCGCAGTTCGAACCCTCGCAGAGCATCCCCGACGTGCCCTACGCCGAGGTCGCCGCCCTGTTCGGCCTCGACGGCGAGCGGGTGGAGACGGCCGGGACGGTGACACCGGCCTGGCGCCGGGCGCTGGCCGCTGACCGGCCGTACGTCATCGACTTCCGGACGGACCCGGCCGTGCCGCCGATCCCGCCGCACGCTTCCTGGGACCAGATCAAGTCCGCCGCCGCCTCGGTGCTGCGCGGGGACAGCGACCGTGCGGCCATGGTCCGGCAGGGGGTCAAGGCGAAGCTCCAGGAGTTCCTGCCGGGCGGCGAAGGCAGCTGACCGTGCCCTGCGCCGCGCGAGCCCCTGCGCCGCCTGGCGCGGGCAGGGGCTGCCGGGGCCTGACCGAGGTCACGGGCGCCCGTCACGCGGCGCGCAGCCGGTCGGCTGCGCCGCGCGTGAGGCTCATGCGCACCAAGCCGTCGGCGAAGCGGGCGAACTCGCGCCGCGGGACCAGCTCCGCGAGTTTGCCCGGGGCACGGGGCAGGCCGACCCCGGATGCCGCGTCACGTACCCGCGCATCGGCGAAGGGCCGCAGCTCCGGCCAGACGGCCTGGGCCTCACGGCAGAAGATGTCGGCTCCGGCAGGCCCGATCCGCGGGACGTCCCGGAGGAGTTCCCGCATGCGGGCGGGGTTGCCGCCGGCCTCGTCCCGCAGGGCGCGCAGGTCGCCGTTCCAGCGGTCGAGCAGCAGCTGCGCCCCCTCGCCCAGGGCGGTGGCCGTGCTCTCGTCGTACCTGCGGTAGTGCGCCCGCCCGAGCGCGTCGACGCGGTCCTGCCACTGTGAATCCGCCATCCGCCGTGGCGTGCCGAGCCCGTCCGCGAACAGCTCCCGGGCCGCCGCGACCGCCGTCGTCGCACGGATGGGTGCCGACAGCAGGACGCACAGCACCAGGAGCCGGTAGAGCGGGGCCGGCGTGTCGCGCAGCCGGATGCCTGCCTCGTGCACGTACGTCTCGCCGTACTCGCGCAGGATCCGGCGGGCCATCGCCTTCGTGGAGTCCGAGTCCATCGGGGTGTCCTTGCCGAGTCGTCCTTCAGGCGGGGGAGCCGCCAGGCGGGGGAGCCGCCGCCCTTCCCTGAGCGCCTGCCCGCCTCCCCGCAGCGCACTCACGGTCCGGGGAAGCCGGACGGGGGACGGTTGCCCCGGCCGCTCGCGGGGCAGGCGCAGGCAGTCGGGACACCGGACGACGGAGACTTCCGGGAGGCACAGCCGTGAAGGGCAACGACGACAAGCGGCGGAAGCCGTACACGGGCCGCGAGGAGCAGCCGCAGAAGCATCCCGGTCCGGACCCGGTCCACCCCGAGGCCAGCAAGCCGGTCGCCGGCAAGAGCCCCGAGGAACTGAGAAGACGGCAGGAACGCACGATGGCCGAGGGAAGCGACGACGCCGACTGACCGCCCTCGGACCCGGCGGAGCGGAGGCCTACGGCCCCTCGTCGTACATTCCTGCCTCGACCTCCAGGGCCAGTTCCTGCAGGACCTCGATCGACGAGACGTCCGTCCGCCCGCCGTCGTGCGCGATCGCCAGGCTCGTGAACGCCAGGCTGAACCCCGAGACCATCGTGTGCAGGGCGGGGCCGAGCGCCTTGGACACATGGGCCGCCACCTGCTGCGCGGACGCGTCGGCCGGCACTCGGATCGACGGCAGCATCTCGTTCAGGAGCAGCGTGGCCACGCCGTCCGCCGGAGCCTCGATCTCCTGACCGGCTTCCGCGGCCAGGCGGATGTCCTGTGCCTCGGTGAGGATGCCGATCACTCGTTTGAGTATCTCTGCGCGTTCCATCTTGCGGAGCGTAACCCCGCGCCCCGCGGCCCGCCGCCGGAGCCCGGACGCCCCCGCCAAAGCCGTGCCGCGCCATGTCGAACAACAGGACGATCCCCGCGCCCGCAGCAGCCGTTCGGAACTCTCCGTGTCCGTGCGGCCGCGGACAGGCCGCAGCGCGCGGTGGCGGGTGCGGGTGGATGCTGGAGGAGGACCGAACCCGTTCCGGCCGCAGGGAGGAGCCCGTCATGAGCAGCACGGAGGTGACCGTGGTGGTCAGCGACTGCGCCGAGGAGGACGCCCGTGCCGTCTTCGCGACGCTGGACGCGGCCTTCACGGCGGAGAAGACGACCAGGCCGCGGTCGGGCGGCGGGGCGACGGTCTGGGCGTCCGCCTACGACGTGTCGGCCCCCACCGAAGCGACCCCGGCCGCAGTGGCCCCTCTGGCACACCAGGTGAGCGTCGAGGCCCAGGGTGGCTACCGGGCGGTGGACCGTGTCGTCGCCGTGCTGGACTCGGCCTTCGTGATCGACACGGTGGGGACCGCCGCCGGCGACCAGGAGAAGGACATCCACCTGCGGATCCACGGCCGCGCAGGAGTGTGAAACACCCACTCCGGGGCAGGGGACCCGATGACAACGGCTTTCCCGAAGGGCCGCGCGGTGGGCACCCCTTCTCCTCGTGCCGCGCGGCCGACGGGCTGAAGGCCAGCCTTCAGCCCGTCTTCCCTGTACCGGACAGGACGGCCCGTCCCGCACCCGCCACGCCCGGAACCGGCCCCCGGCATCCCCGTCGCGCCTGATCCGTACCGTGCACCGCCTGGTGCAGAAGCGGAAGCGGAAGCCGGAGAAGCCCCCTGGCATCCGCGTCCGGAACGCCGTGCCCGCAGACCCGCAGCGAACACGTGGCCCGCGCCCTCGCCGCAACCGGGATCGCGGGCCGCCGGGTGCGCGAGTCCTCCGCATCCGCGCACTGCCGCCGGGGCCGCCGCACAGACCGTCGCCCGGGCCGGGAGCGAGGCGTTCCTCAGGGCCGGCCGGGGCCGAAGCCGGCGCTCGCCGGACCGTCCGTCAATGCAGGCCGGCCGTGTCGAGCAGCAGCCTCGCCGCCAGCGCCGCTCCGTCCGCGCGGACCCTGCCGGCCATCACGGTCGCCCGCGCGCGGGTCCCGGGCGCCAGGGCCGTCCGCAGCCCCGCCGACAGGGAAGCGAACGTCGGAGCCGGACCGTCGTGGGCCGCGCCGATGCCCAGGTCGGCCACCCGCCCGGCCCAGTACGGCTGGTCCGCCGTCTGGGGCACCACCACCTGGGGCGCTCCCGCCCGGGTCGCCGCCGTCGTCGTACCCGCGCCGCCGTGGTGGACGACGGCGGCCACCCGCCGGAACAGCGCCTGCTGGTTGACCTCGCCGACGGCGAAGCAGTCGTCCCGGTCGTCGACCAGGGCCAGATCGGCCCAGCCGCCGGCCACGACCACGCGACGGCCCTGCGCCCGGACCGCCTCGATGGCCACCCGGGCGACGTCCCCCGACGCGTGCAGGGCCATGCTGCCGAAGCCCACGTACACCGGCGGCGCACCGGCGTCCAGGAACGCCGCCAACCCGGCCGGGAGCGGGCGGGGATCCGCGTGGATCCACGCGCCGGTCTGGACGACGCCGAGGCCCGGCTCCCCCCGCCACGGGTCCAGGACCGGGTCCGTCGCCAGCCACGGCCGGTCCCCGATGACGTAGTCGCGGACGCCGTCCACAGGCGGCAGGCCGACCGAGGCCCGGTTCGCGTTGAGCGCCTCGCCGAACAGCGCGTCGATGCTCCGGGCGTCCAGCTCCCACAGCTCCCGGTTGTCGGTCGCCTCCGGCGGAAACGGCCGGCCCGGGTACGCCAGCGGCGGGCGGTGCGGAGACGGCAGGGTGAGCTGCTGGAACGTCACGGACACCGACGGAACGCCCAGCTTCTCGGCCACCGACCGCGCTCCCGCCGCGGCGGGCATCGCACCAGTCGCCATCAGCACGTCGCACCCCTCGGCCGCCGCCATGACCGCGTCGAACTGCCCGGCGATCAGCGCGGCCGCGCGCTCGGGCAGCGACGACGGCCGCGGCGCCGCGACCGTCAGCGCACGCGCCGACTGCCCGACCGGCACCAGCGGCACCCCGACCGAGGCCAACCGCTGTGCGAAGTCCTCGTCCGGCGGCGCGCACACCCGCACCTCCGCGCCCAGCCCCCGCAACTGTTCCGCGAGCCCCACCAGCGGCTCGACGTCCCCTCGCGACCCATACGTCGAAAGCACCACTCGCACTGCGCCACTCCCCGTTTCCTCGCACCACGGCTTCGGTCGGTGATTCTGCGTCACTCCCGGGGCCTTGCCGCAAGCCCCCCGGTCGGCTATACGTTGAGAGTGGACAGGCGCGGGATCACCCCCTTTCCCGCGCGCCTCCCTCGAACCTCCGCCGAACTGCCGCTGCAGACCGGTCATTTCCCCACGGCACGGCGACGACGCACCGGCGCCCAGGCCGGCGGTGCCGCGGCGGACCGGGCCCGAGCCCGAGCCGCGGGCGGCGAACGACCCGTCAGGCCCAGGGGAGCGTGCGCCAGGGGCTGGCGGGGTCGGTGGTGAGGACGCGGTGGCCGCGGAGTGCCGTCTCGTACCACTGCCCGAACTCCTCCTCGTCGAAGTGCAGGCAGCGGCCGAGCACGTACGCCGCCGAGAAGTCCTCCCAGGAGCGGTAGTTGGCGTGGACGAGGCGCCCGGCGCGGACGACCGCCGCCTCCGCCTCCTGCAGGGAGCACAGACGGGCGGCCAGGCCCCAGCGGGCCATGCCGGAGGCGCGGCCGTGGTCCCACGCCTCGATGGTGCGCACGTAGCCGCGTTCCGGCAGGATCCCGTCGGCGCGGAACCGGGCCTCGTAGCGGGTGATCCGGCCGATCAGCCGCTGCACGCGGTCGACGTCGGACTCGACCTCGGACGCGGTCACGACCCGGCCCCGGTCCACGCCGTCGGGAGTCAGCACCGGTTCGGCTGCCTCCTCGGCCCGGCGGCGTACGACGTGGGCGGCAGCCGTACGCCAGTGGTCGGCGTCGACGGGACCCGCGAAGTCCAGGGCCATCTCACGGCGCAGCCGCAGGACGAACTTCCAGAGGCTGCTGACCATGCCGGCGCTCAGCAGCAGCTCCTGCATCTCCAGCCAGCCCTCCCGGGTGGTGACGCCCCACCACTCTTCGAGGATCTCCCGCTCGGCGGTGTAGCCGCTGCCGTGGTAGGCCATCGCGTTCCAGAACCGGCCGTTGCGGACGGAGAGGTGCGCGCCGACGGCCAGGCCGAAAGCCACCCGGCCGTGGAGCGGGCCGCCGATCTCGAGGGTGTGGACGGCGTCCCGCGCGAGGCCGCGCCGCTCCACCTTCGCGTAGTGCCGCTGCCACAGCTCCCGGCCCTCGGGGCCGGCGGGCAGTACTCCCTCGCAGGGGCTGCCCGGGTTCACCACGAGGTACGGCGGGTCGCCGGCCTCCCACACGCCCGCGAACCAGCCCAGGGAGTAGGCGTTGTAGACCGGGTCGGGTGCCGGCGGCGGGAGCATGCCGGCGGTGTACACGGCCAGGCAGTAGGTGCCGGTCCGGGGGTTCCAGTACCGGTGGAAGCGGCTGGTCCCGCGGTTGGCGTCCACCGCGGCCTTGGACTGCATCATGAACAGGTCCGCCTGGGCCACGAGGTCGTAGTACGCCGGCCAGTCGCCCCGCACCCTCGCCTCGTACAGCCCGCGCTCGACGGCGCTGGGCGCCTGCCACCCCTGGAGTCCGGGCGAAGTACCCCCTTCGCTCCCCGCTGTCCATCCCATGGCGCAAACCCTACGCGGCCGGCGACCCCCCTTGATCACGGCCCCGCCGCCCTGCCCCGGCAGGCGCCGGGACCGCGCACTCCTCCTCGACCTCCTCGGCCGCGTTGCAGTCGATCACGTGCCGCAGCAGGACTGCAGGCGGCCGGCGCGCGGCGGCAGAGCTGCTCGTCCTCGGCGAGGCGGCCCCGCCGGTAGGCGGGGCAGGCCAGGTTGTGGCAGGTGACGGCGGTCTCATGGTGTGCTCGGCCCGTTCCAGGTCGCCCCGCGCCCGGTGCAGGCCGCCTTCGACGAGCAGGGCCCCGACCGGCGCCTCGTCCTCGGCGTCGGCCGAGGCGTGGAGCCGGACGGGGCCGTCCTTCTGTTCGGTGTCCATGCCGGTGCGCTCGGTCACGGGTCAGGACGGTCTCGTTGTGGTTCCTGCTCCGTGGGGGAGTGCCCTTCAGGAAACGGCGGCGCGGCGAGCGGACCCAGTCACATGATCCCTTGGCTCGACGGAGCGCAGCAGGGCGTGCGGCAGCGCAGCGTCCCTGACGGGGCGGGCGTGCGGGCGGGTTCAGCGGCCCAGCGCCCGCAACACCGCCTCGGCCATGGCGCGCTGCCCGGGGGCGTTGGGGTGCAGTGGCGCTGCGGGCGACGTGGGCAGGACTCCCTCGATCCAGGGGGACGGGGAGCAGCTGTCGTGGCCCCTGGTCGGGCCGAGGGTGTCGGCGTACGCGGCGCCCGCCGCGGCGGCGGCCCCGGCCGTCTTCTCGTTGAGTTCGCCGATGACGGAGCGCAGGAAGCGGAGGTCGCCGGTCGTGACGGGCAGCTTGCCCAGGCACGCCGACGGATCGTCGGGGAGCACCGACGGGTAGCCGACGACGACCACCTTCGCGCGGGGCGCCCTGGCGGACAGCGTGCGCAGGCCGTCGGTCAGCCGTGCCGCCGCCGAGTCGAGCCGCCTGCCGAGCGTGTCGCCGTAGAAGTCCCGGCAGGGCGATCCGAGGGGATCGGTCAGGGCGAGGCTCGTGCAGACGGCCACGACATCCACGAAGCCGACGTCGGAGGTGCCCATGTCGTTGCCGCCGAGCGTGAGGGTGACCAGGGACGTGTCGGACGTGACGGCATCGAGCTGAGGGCCGTTGACGACGGTCCCGGCGTCCGTCTGGGGCGTGGTGAGGGCGCTCACCTTGGCTCCGGTGCAGGTCCTGTCCACGTACGCGGACGGGGCGAGGGCCGCGGCGACGAGGTGGCCGTAGTTGCGGTCGGAGCGCAGGCACAGGCCCGCGGACTGGGCGGGGACCCCCGCCCCGGCGGCGTACGAGTCCCCGAGGGCCACGTACCTGGCCGTCCCGGCGGGCGCCGAGGGCGGGGCAGGGGCCGCGGCCTGCGCGGAGGCGGTGGCGGTGGCAAGGGTGAGGGCGGAGCCGACGAGCGCGGCACCGGCCAGGACGGAAACACGGCGGGCAGCACGGCGGGCGCTGTGGGGTGTTGCGGCTGTGGACACGGTTCCCCCTGAGGAGACAGCACGACGGAGCGGTCCGATACCGGCCGGTAACGTCCTCGTATCGTGCTGGCCGGACCCGGGCCCGGGCCATGTGCCGGCACACACACCCGCGCCGCCCCGCGTTGTCCCGGGGCACAATGCACCTTCCGCCGCACGCGGCCGTTTGTAGCCTGCGGGCATGAGCCGCACTCCCGACGCACCCGCCGAGATCGCGCCCGTGGCGGCCGCCTTGCTCACGCGCACCGAGGAGCTCGGCACCCGGATGGCCCGCCGCATCCGTGCCGAGGTGGCGTACTACCGGGGCGACGAGCACGTTCCCTTCGCGGAGCTGGCCGCATCGTGCCGGGGCAACTGCGAGCAGGTGCTCCGGCAGCTCGTCGACGGCCGGTGCGCGGAAGGGGCGCCGGCGCAGGAGACCGGACGCCAACGGGCACGCCGGGGAACGCCGCTGGCCGAGCTGCTGCACGCCTACCGCGTCGGCTCCGAGGTGCTGTGGTCCGCCATTGCCGCCGAGGCCCGCTCCACCCAGGGCCTCACCACCGAAACGATCATGTCGCTGGCCGCCTGGTGGGTGAACGGGGGCCTCGCGGCGTCGGCGAGCGACGCGTACCGGGAGGAGGCAGCCGAGATGGTGCTGCAGCGCGAACGGGAGCGTTCGGCGATGGTCGAGGCCCTGTTCACGGGCCTGCTCACCGACCGCACCACCCTCTGGGAAGCCGCCGACGTACTCGGCCTGCCGACCGGCGGCCCCTACGTCGTGGTCGCCGCCGAGGTGCCCGGCCCCGGCCGGGAGGCACTGCCCGGGATCGAGGCGCGCCTCCTCGCCGAACACCTGCGGTCGGCCTGGCGCCTGCTGCCGGACCTCCACGTCGGCGTGGTGGCCGTCCGCCGCCCGGGAGCCGACGACGCGGTCCTGCACGTCCTGCACCGGGCGGCGGCAGCCGTCCGCGTGGGCGTCAGCCCCTCGTACCGGGACCTGCGGGACACCCCCAGGGCCCTCAGGCTCGCCCGCCTGGCGCTCACCGGTGTCCGCGGCCGACCCGCGGGGGTCGCACGCTTCGACGACAGTCCGGCCGCCCTGCTGGTGGCCGCGGCCCCGGACGAGGCCGGCCGGATAGCCCGCGCCGTCCTCGAAGGGGTCCTGCGGCTGCCGGCCGACGAGCGGGACCGCCTGCTGGAGACCCTGGAGTGCTGGTTCGCTGCGGCAGGCTCGACGGCAGACGCGGCGCGGCTCCTGTACTGCCACCGCAACACCGTCCGCTACCGCCTGCGCCGGCTGGAGGAGCTGACGGGGCGCTCGCTGCGCGACCCCCGCGCGGTCGCCGACCTCGCCGTGGCACTCCACGCGCTGCGACTGATGCCCGACCCTGACCGCGCCCCGTAGGCGGACCGCGGCGTGCGCGGCCGGGGGTGCGTAGGGTGCCGGGGACGACACCGAGTCAGTGACGGGAAGGGCGCGGCCCCCGAGGCCCACACGTCCGACCTGTTCGCCGCGTGGAGGGCGCAGACGCGCTGACCGCTGCGGCACCCCGCCCGAGAACCTACGTGCGTACCGCGCTCAGTTGCGCCGCTGTCGATGCCATGCGGCTCGGGGGTTCCCAGGTCCACGTGCGGACGGAGCCGAATCTGGCCGCGACGACCAGGCCGGCGAGCGCGGGGAGGCCGGCGGGAAGCCACTTCTCGTGGGCGGAGAGGACGAGACGGCCACCCGGTCGCAGGACGCGGTGGAGTTCGGCGAGGGCGCCGGGTACGTCGGGCCAGAGGTGGAGGTTGTTGACGGAGATGACGACGTCGGCGGAGGCGTCGGGTTCACCGGTACGGGCGGCGGTGCCGAGGACGAGGCGGAGACGGCCCCGGGCGATCGGGGCCGCGCAGCGGCGGCGGGCCGCGGCGAGCATGAGTTCGGAGGGGTCGATGCCGACGACATGGGCCGAGCGCCGGGCGGCGGCTTCGAGCCCGACGCCCGGTCCCGGGCCGAGGACGATGACGACGTCGTGTTCGGCGGGCGCGGCGACGGCGACCGCATGGCGCTCGGTGGCGGCGTTGCCGTGGGCCATGAGCCGGCCGCCGAGACGGCCCGGCAAGCCGCTCGGCCGGCCGAACCCCTTGGTCAGGAGCCGCCGTGCGATGCTCTCCACCCCCTCATCGAAGCACACGCCGCCCCGCCGACGCGCGAGCCCGCCCAAGCGAACGATCACAAACGGTCTGTACCATTCCGCCCGCTTTCCCGGCAGTATGTGGCTCGTACATGCCACAACCAGGGGGGTTCTCCGCATGCGGAAGAGCATGGCCGCGGCCGCTGCCGCCGTCGCACTGGCAGGACTGATCACAGCCGCGGGGCCGGCCGGTGCCGCCGGCTGCACACCGGAACTCCGGACGCTGGACGCACTGTCCGCCGACGGGCCGACGCGCAGCGGGACGGTCCACGGCCTGGGCCGAGGCGACCTCGCGGTCGGCACGAGCAACGGTCTGCCGGTCTACTGGACCGGGTCCACCGCGCACGCCGTGCCGATGCCCGACGGCTGGACCGGGGGCACGGTCACCTCCGTCAGTGACAACGGCCTGATGGCCGGCACGCTGACGCGTGACTTCGACACCAGGGCCGCGTTCAGCTACCGGCCGGGCGACACCGCCGTCCGGCTGCTGACCACCCCGGGCCGTTACGGCGCGGCCGCCGCGGTCAGCGCGACCGGCCGGGTGGTCACCAGCGAGAACGGCGTCGCGAAGGAGTGGGCGAACGGCTCGGTGGTCCGCGAACTCCCGGCGCCCGCCGACGCCTATCCGAACAGCCGGCTCTCCGTCAGCTCGGTCAACAAGCGGGGGGACATCCTCGGCAACCTGTACAGCGAGTACTGGAACCAGGAGACCGACGAGATCGTCCTGCGCTCCCACCCGGTGGTCTGGCCGGCCAGCGGGTACCCGCCGTACAGCCTCCAGGCGTGGAACCAGGAGGCGCAGATGTACTCCACGGTCGGCAGCGCCATCGACAACCGCGGCCGCGTGGTCGGCCACGAGTGGACGGCCTGGCGCGAACTGCAGCACTTCCGGCCGGCGACCTGGAAGCAGCCGTACGACGCGCTCCCCACCGAGCCCGGCCGGCTGGCGGGAGAGGAGGAGCTGTCCCTGGAGGCCACCAGCCCCACCGGCGGGGCGGTGGTCGGCGCCGCCGTCTCCTTCGAGGAGGGCTGGCGGAAGAGCACGCAGCCCGCGTACTGGCCCGGGAAGGGACCGGTGCTGGCCCTTCCCGGCGGCTCCGGTCCGCGCCGCGGCAGCGCCCACGCGGTCACCGACGACGACCGGGTCGGCGGCAGCGTCCTCGACGAGAACGGGATCGGCCGGGCCACGGTGTGGACCTGCGCGAGCAAGCAGGCGTTCCTGCCGAAGCCTTGACACCCCGCGCGATCCGGCCAGGCAGGTCGTCGACCGGTGGGCGGCCCGGGCCGAGGCGCCGACGGCTCTCGGCCCGGGCCGCCATGCTCACCGGCTGCCGCATGTACCTGGAAGAGCCCCGGCTGCAGGCGGACGGCCGCCCCGCGGCACCTCGGGGTAGGGGAAACCCGACCCCGAAGTGTCCGTGTGGGTGGGCAGACCCGGTGGGGTGGCCGCGGCTGCAATGGGGGCATGACCTCCTCCCGACCCTCCTGGTGGGCCTTCGGCTGGCTGTGTGCAGCCGCCTGGGCGCTGTCGTTCCCGCTGGTGTCCACGCTGGCCACGCACCGGCTGTGGGGGTGGTGTGCGGCCGCCGGATACCTCGGCGCCGCCTGCGCCACCGGGCTGCGGCGGCCCCGCGCCGCCCTCGCGCTCGCGCTGGCCGGAGCGGTCGCCGTCCCGCTGCTGTATCTGGTGTGGACCGGGCAGGGCCAGTCGGAGGTCGCCGTCATCGAGCGGTCCGGCCGCCTGCTGCTGGACTCCGGCAGCCCGTACGTCGACCGGCCCGGCCGGGTCGAGGAATACACCCCGTACCTGCCGGGCATGGCGCTGTTCGGGATACCGCGGGCGCTGCTCGGGGAATCCGGCGGGCTGCCCCGGCTGCTCGGGGACGCCCGGATCTGGTGTGCCGCCGCGCTGCTCGGCGGGATGTGCGGCGGGCGACGGGTTCTCGGCGAACGCGGTGCCGGCCTCCGCGGCCTGATGCCGGTGCTGGTCGCCTCCCCGGTGGTGGCGCTCCCTCTGGCGGTGAGCGGGGTGGACCTGCCGCTGGCGGGGCTGTGCTGCCTGGCACTGGCCGCGGCCGCGACCGGACGGCCGGTGCTCGCCGGCTTCGCGCTGGCCGGTGCGTGTGCGGTGAAGTGGACGGCCTGGCCGGCCGTCCCGGTCGCGGTGGTGCTGCTGGCCGCGGTGTACGGGTGGCGGGCGGCCGTGCGGTGCGGGGCGGTCGCGGCGGCGGGAACGGCGGTGGCGGTGCTGCCGGCGGCCCTGCTGCAGCCCGCCGAACTGGTCCGGCAGGTGTTTGCGTTCCCGACCGGGCGGGCCGAGGTGGCGACTCCGGCGAGGAGCCCGCTGCCCGGCCGCCTGATCGGCGAACTCGGACCGTGGGGCTGGTGGGTGACGGTGGCCCTGCTGCTCCTCGGTGGTGCAGTGGTGGCCGTGTCGCTGGTGCTGCGGCCGCCGCGGACCGTGGTCGCCGCCGCAGACCGGCTGGCCGTCGGCCTGACGGTGGCGTTCCTGCTGGCCCCTGCGGGGCGCTTCGGCTACCTGGCGCTGCCGGTCCTGCTGGTGCTGTGGGCGCGGTCGGCCGCTCCGGCCGCGGTGCCGCTGCCGTCCCGGGTCGTCGCCGCCTCGCCCGCACCGGCGCGGGTTGCGCCCGCCGGACCGTACTCGCGCCCGCCGACCGGCCGCTGAGCACCCGGGGCAGGCCGTCCCGCGGCGGCCGTCAGCCGGCGGAGCCCCGCAGGTGGGCGAGGACGGCCAGGACCCGCCGATTGCCCTCCGCCGGGTCGAGCTCCAGCTTCATGAAGATGCTGCTCGCGTGCTTCACCACGGCCGCCTCGGTCACGAACAGCCGCGCCGCCACGGCCTGGTTGTTGAGCCCCTCCGCCATCAGCGCCAGCACCTCCCGTTCCCGCGGGGTGAGCCGGCCGAGCGGGTGGTCCGCCGGTCGGTGGTTCAGCAGCACGCGGATCACCTCCGGATCCAGTACCGTCTGCCCGCCGGCCACCCGTTGCAGCGCGTCGAGGAACTCGTCGACCTCGCCGACGCGGTCCTTCAGCAGGTAGCCGAGCCCGCCCGGGGCGGCCGTCCCGCCCGTCCGGCCGGCTCTCCCGCCGAACAGGCGCGCCGCGTACGCCGTCGCCACGTACTGGGACAGCACCAGCACCGGCAACGACGGGTCGGCGGCGCGCAGTTCCAGGGCCGCTCGCAGACCCTCGTCCCGGAAGTCGGGCGGCATCCGTACGTCCGTGACCACCACGTCGGGCCGTTCCGCGGCCACGGCCCGCACCAGCGCCTCCGCGTCGCCGACGGCCGCGACCACCTCGTGCCCGCTGCGGGACAGCACCTCGGTCAGCCCGGCCCGCAGCAGCACGGAATCCTCGGCCAGGATCAGCCGGAGCACGGCACCTCCACCCGCAGTACGGTCGGCCCGCCCACCGGGCTCGACACCACCAGTCTGCCCCGCAGCACGGCCAGCCGGTCCGCCAGCCCCACCAGGCCGGCGCCGGCGGCCGGTTCGGCGCCGCCGCGGCCGTCGTCCGTGACCGTGAGGGCCAGTTTCCCGTCCACGACCCGGCCCGCGACCTCCACTCGGCCGGCCCCGCTGTGTTTGGCCGCGTTGGCCAGGGCCTCCGCCACGCAGAAGTACGCGGTGGCCTCGACCGCATCGGGCAGCCGCGGCAGCCCGTCCAGTTCGGCCGTCACCGGAACCGGGTGCCGCAGCGCGAGTTCCGTGACTGCCGCCGCCAGACCGTGATCGGTCAGCACCTGCGGATGGATGCCCCGCACCAGCTCCCGGAGCTGGGCCAGGGCCTGCTTGGCCTCCGCCCGCCCCCGGGCGACCAGTTCGGCCGCCTCCTGCGCCTCCGGCCTCCCGCGCAGCTCCCGTTCGGCCAGCCCCAGCGTCATGCTCAGGGCCACCAGCTGCTGCTGGGCGCCGTCGTGCAAGTCCCGTTCGATCCGACGCCGTTCGGCTTCGAAGGCGTCGACGAGCCGGACCCGGGAGCGGGTCAGCTCCACCACCCGGACGTCCTCCTCGCGCGGCCCGAGGAGGGCTCGTGCCAGACGCACCTGCGTGCCGGTGATCAGTCCGCCCGCGTACGCCGCGAGGACCAGCCCGAGCAGTCCGGCAGCGGTGCCGCCCAGGGCCTCCAGGGGGCCGGAGACGGCGCGCCCGGGGATCAGCATCACCGTTTCCGGTGCCAGCACCCACACGATGACGGGGCTCGCGACCAGCGCCGCGGAGAAGGCGAGCAGGGCGGTCACCCCGAGTCCGGCCGGCCCGAACACCGCGGCGAGCAGGGCGGCGTACCCCAGCTCGCGCCAGGTGGCCCGTTCCCGCAGCCGGGTCCGCAGCCGGCTCATCGGCCCGGCACCGGCCGCCGGGGCGTGCGGGTCCGCGACCCGCTCCGGCTCCACCAGCCGCAGCCGCCGCCGCTCCAGCGCGCCGACGGGTACGGCGGTCAGGACCGCGGCGGTGAGCAGCAGCAGCCCGATGCCCAGCCAGGACAGCAGCACCCCGGCGACGAGCAGCACAGCGAGCACGGCCAGCACCGCGTACCCCACCAGGGCCCCGGAGGCCAGGTGGAGCCAGCAGCGCCACGGCCACGACGACAGCAGGAACCGCCCAGGTCGGCTCCTCACCGCCGTCCCGAGCCGGACGGGCGCGGGCAGTTCGGGCATGCGTCGGTCCTCCGGTGCGGCGGTGGGTCTCACCGTGACCCTATGTCAGGGCACCGGCGCCGGGAGCGGCGGGCGGAGTCGCCTTGCGACACGGTGCCGGACCACGACGTGCGCGTCAGAGAGGTCGGGGGATCCTGGCGGACCCGCCGTCGGCAGGGGCGTGAAGGGGAGGCCCGCGCGGCCTCGGCGGCTCGCCGACCGACCGCCCGCGCGCGCCGGAGCGGACGAGGTCGGCTGCGCGGCAGCCGGACGGCCAAGTCGTCCCCCAGGCGCCACATTCCTGGCCCGCGGACACCTGGCCCAGTGCCAGCCCCCGGCCAGGTCCGGGTGCTGCTCCCGCAACAGCGAGCGCACCGTCTCCTCATCCTCATCGACATCCTCATCGACATCGACATCGACATCGGCATCGCCCTTGCCCGACGAGGCTACTTGGCGGTCGCCGCATGCGGGCGGCCCCACCCGGCCGCGGGCCGGCGCCGGCCCGTCACCCGGACGGCGCCCCACCGGGGGCGGCGTGTCGTGCGGCCCGTCACAGTGTGGTCGCGCCCTGTTTTTTGCACGGTCGCCGGGAAGGAGCGCACACGAGCTCCGCCCCGGTCGGATGAAAGGAAGACCATGATGCGCAACGACTTCGCCAGCACGGACCAGCCCGAAGAGGCCAGGCGCACCACCCCTCGTCCCGGGCCGGCCGAGAACGTCCGCCGCAGCGCCGAGAACAGGCCGGACCCCGCGGTCGAGGAGCACATCATCCTGGGCGAGGACTGACCCACCGCCGGCCGTCCGTCCGCCGGGCGGCCGGATCGCTCCCGGCGGCCGTGGGGATGTGCGGGGCGCGCACCGTGTCGTCGGCCGTCCTTGATCGTTCGAGAGGGTGTGGAATGCAGCGCTGCCCGGGTGCGGGCGATCGGCCGGGCAACGGTGGCCCTCGTGCTCACTGTGCTGTGCGCCTCGGGCTGCAGGGAAGCGCCCCGGCCTGCCCTGCCCACCTCGGAGCAGGGCCGCAGTGACCTGATCAAAGCCGCTCAGCAGGTGCTGGTCGACCGCTGCCTCACCGCCCGTGGCGCGGTCGGCCCGCCTCCCCGGGAGGAGGCGCTGTTCGGCACCGACCCTGCCGAACTGTCGATCACCCTGGCCACCGGCCACACCGTCCGTACCCACACCGACGGCTGTCTCTCCGAGGCGCACCGCTTCCTCTACGGCGACCAGGCCCGCTGGTTCCGCGCCGAGGTCACCGTCAACAACCTGCGCGCTGAGGCCCAGGCCCGCCTCCGCGAGGATCCCGCTTACCGGGAGGCCCTCGCCCGCAGGGCGGCGTGCGAAGACCAGGACGCCGACTGCATCCGCAGGAGCGGCCTGGAGGAGCTGCGGAACCGGCTCGAGCCCGCCCGGCTCGCCCAGGTCCGCGCCGCGCACCGCGAGGAACTCACCACCTACGACCGGCTGCGCGACCGCGCACTGCACCGCGCGGCCGGCCTGCTGGCCCAACCCTCCACCTCTCACCGGAAAGGCAACGTCTCCTGATGAACCCCACGAAGAAGAGCAAGCTGCTCACTGCCGCCGCCGCGGCATTCCTCGTCCTCACCGGCGGCCTGGCCGCGGCCGGACCGGCCGGGGCGGTGGACTGCCCGAGCGGCGAGTTCTGCGCCTGGGAACACGCCGACTTCAAGGGGCAGCGCGCCAACTGGAGCGGCGATGACGGCTGGTGGGAGAGCTGGATCGCCGACGAGGACTCCTCCTGGGCCAACCACGGCATCTCCGGCCCCGGCATCAAGGACCACGTGAAGGTGTACTCCAGTGCACAGCAGGGTGGGCACATGACCATCTGCCTCACCCCCGGTCAGGAGGTCGGCTACAACAGCGCGGCCAACGACAGCGGCGACTCGCACACCTGGGCCATGAGCTGCTGAACACCGACACCCGCTGTCGACCCCTGCGGCCGGTACGCCACCCGGGCCTCGACGAGCAGGCCGGCCGGCAGCGGGTAGCGGGTAGCGGGTGAAGCCGCCGGGGGTGTGAGCGGTGGAGCGGGTTACGCCACTCGGCCCGTCCGCCGGGGCCGCGGGTGTGCGTTCAGGAGCGCCCACACGCGCCGGCCGTCCTCACCGATGTCGCTGCCGCAGGTGTGCACGCTCGGCACGGTCGCGAGGTCGCCGAGCAGGTGCTGCTCACCTCGGCCCCCGGCGACGCGGTGGCTGAGGACGAGGACGAGGACGGACCGGTCCTGGTCCGCGAGGTGCACGCTGACCCGCTTCCCGCCGTCCGCGACGACCGTGCCCACGAGCAGCCGCATCACCTCGTCCAGGTCGTCCGCGTCCAACTCGCCGTACCCCCAGCCGCGGACCGTGGCCAGGGCCTCCACGGCGGCCTTCTTCACCGCCCACTCGTCCGACCGGTACACCAGCGCGGCCGTCTGCCGGTTCCGCACCGCCAGCCGCGCCCGCTCCCGGGACGGCGGCTTCGGCTCCGCGTCCGGCCCCGGGCCCGTGCCCTCCGCGACATCGCTCATGCGGCCACGCTACGCCGCGGGCGGAGGACGCCGAGGCGAAACCAGCGGATTGGACGCCTCCGGGCTACGTGCCGAGCCGAACCTCGAGGCGATCCGCATGCCCGGGGCATCCCTGACTCCATGCCGGCCGTCTTCATGGCGATCGGGACGCCGCAGAGCACCCCTTGTCGAGCTCGTACAGCGCGCGGCGGTGTTCCGGGGTGTCGCCGAGCGCGGCG
Organism: Streptomyces sp. BR123; assembly: GCF_013401435.1. Taxonomy (GTDB): domain Bacteria; phylum Actinomycetota; class Actinomycetes; order Streptomycetales; family Streptomycetaceae; genus Streptomyces. The sequence goes on along the minus strand of NZ_JACBGN010000042.1, from coordinate 2,670 downwards.
AGCGTGGCCAGGCGGATGCCGCCCGCCTGACCACGCGTCGAAGGGACCGGAAACGCGCCGTGTCGAGGGCGCCGGGACGTCCGGTGGTCGGGCTTTCACCCGCGGTCAGTCACGTGTCTCCTCGAAGATGCGGTCCAGGTGGTGGTGCAGGACGGCGATGGCCGACTCGGGCGTGCGCTGGCCGACGATGACGCTCGTCCCCATGGTGGCGGTCATGGCGAGCAGGCTGATCGCCTCCGTGCGCGCGTCGATGCCCGGGTCCGCCAACCCGGCTTCCTGCGCCTTGAGGAGCATGCCGGTCACGGCGTCCTCGGCGGCGTTGGGATTGTCGATGAACGGCTGGGCGGCCAGCCCTTCGTCGGTCACCGACAGGATCGCGTACGAGGTGTACAGGAGGTGGAAGGTGCGGCTCTCCTCGTCGGTGGGCAGGGAGGCCAGCAGCAGCGCCTCGACGGTCGCGCGCGGGCCCCGATCGGGGGCGGCGGCCAGGCGCGCGCCGACGCGTGCGGTGTAGCGGTCGGTGAGGTGCCGGAGCCCGTGGAAGAGCAGGTTCTCCTTGGTCTGGAAGTAGTACTGCACGAGCCGCAGTGACACCCCCGCCTCGGCGGCCACGTCGCGCATCCCGACCGCGTGCAGTCCGCGGCGGCCGGCCACGCGGATGAGGGCCTCGGCGATCTGTGTCCGGCGTTCCTCGTGGTCCACGCGTTTCGGCATGTGTTGTCTCCGCCCGTCCTCGGTGCATCTCGCGCCCGGCTCCCCGGACCTTTTCATGATACCGCCGTACCATCTTTGTGGTACGTTCGTATTACGAAGAACGGATTCCAGGAGGTACCCGTGACCGGAACCACGACGCGACCCGGCGCCCGCCGTGACATCGGCCGCTATGTCAACGACACCTTGCGCGACCGCTACTTCGCCGCCTCGGACGTCCTCCTCGCGATGGGCGCCCCCATCCGCTCCGAGACGGACGTCGAGACCAGCTTCGGCACCACCCACGTCTACCGGTACGGTCCTGCGGACCCCGCCGCCGAGGCGCGCACTCCCGTCGTCCTGATACACGGCTCGGGCGGCTGCTCCGCGATGTGGTACCCCAACACCCCCGCTCTCAGCGCCGAACGCCCGGTCTACGCCCTCGACACCCCCGGCGATCCCGGCCGAAGCGTGCAACGCGAGCCGATGTGGCAGCCCGAGCGCGCCGCCCAATGGCTCGACGAAGCCCTCGACGCGCTCGGCCTCGACCGCGTCCACCTCGTCGGCTCCTCCTACGGCGGCTGGCTCGTCATCAACCAGGCGCATCTCAGGCCCGGCCGACTCGCCTCGGTCACCGCCCTCGACCCGGGCGGCCTGGAGAAGGTCGGCCTGCGGTTCTTCGTGTGGATCTTCGCCAGCCTCTTCGCCACCTTCGCCCCGAAGGCGCTGCGCCCGGCTCTGGCCAAGTGGCTGGAGCAGCCGGTCCTCGTCGTTCCCGAGCTGCGCGCGTGGATCCACGCGGGCGTGAAGGCCTTCCGGATCCGCCGGCCTGCGCCGCTGCCGCTGACCGAGGACGAGCTGCGCTCCATCCGGACGCCGTTCTACCTGATCATGGGCAAGCGCAGCCTGCTCCTGCGGCCGAAGGTGCAGCTGGAGCGCGTACCGCGGCTGATCTCCGGCGCTCGCGCCGAGATCATCGCCCAGACGGGCCACGGACCGTCGATCGACCACCCCGACGTGGTCAACGCCCGGATGCTGGGCTTCATGGCGGACGTCGACTCCCTCGACCCGGCGGCGGCCCGCGGTCCCGCGCAGGCGTAACGGGTCGCAGCGGACCGGCCTCGCGCACCGGTCGCCCCATGGCGGCGCAGGCCGCACCGGCCCGACGGCCTCCGCGGGCCCGGCGCGGCTGCGGCCGCCCGCACCTCCCGCGGTCCGGTCCCCCCGCCCCATCCGGGATGGCCGCCGAGGACCGGGGTCAGGGTTCGATGAGGCCGACGCGGATGGCGTAGCGGGTGAGTTCCAGGCGGTCGTTCAGGCCCAGTTTCTGGAGCATGTTGGCGCGGTGGCGTTCGACCGTCTTCGGGCTGATGACGAGGAGGTCGGCGATCTGCCGGGAGGTGTGGCCCTCGGCGACGAGCTTGAGGATCTCCTCCTCGCGGTCGGTGATCGGCCTGTCGGGCAGCGACGCCCCCGAGCGGGCCCGTTCCAGGTAGCTGCGGATCAGGGCCGACTCCGCGCCCGGGTAGATGAAGGGCTCGTCGCGCAGGGCGGCCCGGCAGGCCTCCACGAGGTCGCGGTCGGCGACGGACTTGGGGACGTACCCGTTGGCGCCGACGCGCAGCGCTTCGAAGAAGTACTGCTCGTTGTCGTACATGGTCAGCATCAGGATCCGCAGGCCGGGCCGGATACGGGCCAGCTCCCGGGCCGCCTGGAGGCCGGTGGTGCGGGGCATGGCGATGTCGAGGACGGCGAGGTCCAGGCCGGAGTCCGCGCGGGCGGCCGCGATGGCCTCCGCGCCGTCACCTGCTTCCGCGACCACCTCCAGGTCGGGTTCCGCGTTCAGGATCAGCCGCACACCGCTCCGTACGAGCGCGTGGTCGTCGACGAGGAGGATCCGGGCGGGCGGGCCGGCAGCGGGTGCGGTCATCGCTCGTTTCCTGGAGTGGATGTGGATGTGGATGGGGATGGGGCTGTGGG
>NZ_JACBGN010000429.1 GCF_013401435.1 Streptomyces sp. BR123 | reverse complement strand
AGTTGTGTATAAGAGACACCCCTGGACCGCCCCCGGCCCGCCGTCCGCTCCTACCGGGGCGGAACCGTCGTACGACAGCTCCCGCGGGACACCGCGGACGGTCTCGGCGCGGCGGCCGGGGCGGCGGGAGTCACGCCGTTCGCGTACCTCCTGGCGGTCTTCCAGGCCCTGACCCACCGCTGGACCGGCCAGGACGCCTTCGTGCTGGGCGTGCCGGCCACCAGCCGGATGGGCCGGGCGCTGCGGGACGTGATCGGCTGCTTCCTCAACACCATGCCGGTCCGCGCCGACTTCACCCCGGAGTCCACCTTCCGCAGCGCGGCCGTGCAGGCCGGCGAGCGGGTCATGCGGGGCATGGTCAACGTGCGCTACCCGTGCGCGCTGGCCTTCCCCCGGGCGACGGTCTTCCGGACCGCGCTGTTCCTGGTCCAGATGGACCGGATGGAGCCCCCTGTGCCGAACGTCCCGCCGGGTGCCGCCGAGGGGCCGTCCGTCCCGTACGCCGGGCTGGACATCGCGCTGATCGACGTGCCCCAGCAGGAGGGGCAGCTGGACCTGCTGCTGCGGATCGAGCAGACCCCGGACGGGATCACCGCCGTCTTCAGCCACGACACCGACGTGCTGGACCGGGCCACGGTCGAGCGGTTCGCCGACGGCTGGGAGCGGATGCTGGCGGCCGCGGTCGCCGCGCCCGACACGCCCGTCGCCGACGTCGAGCTGGCGGGGGAGGACGAGCTCGCCGCACTGCTCGCGCTCGGGGCCGGGACCGGGGGCCCCGCCTTCGGCTCCCCCGACGGCTTCGACGGCTTCGACGGCTTCGACGGCTTCGAGTCCTCCGACCCGTACGACTCCTTCGAGAACGCCGGGGACCACCGATGAGCCTCACCGCAGCCGTCGTCGGCGGCGGCCCGGGCGGTCTGACCGCCGCGGCCGCCCTGCACGCCAGGGGCGTGGACGTCCACGTGTACGAGCGGGGCGAGGCCCTGCGCGAACAGGGCGTGGGCATGCACCTCGGCCCCAACGGCACCCGCCTGCTCCGCCGCCTCGGTCTCGGCCCCCGTCTGGCCGAGGCGGCGGTCCGCCCCGACGCCCTCGAAGTCCGCGCCTTCCACAACGGGGCGCAGGTCGCCGTGCAGGAGATGGGGGAGGCCTGGGAGAGGCAGTTCCGCGCCCCCTACCTCACCGTCCACCGCGGGGACCTGCACCGGATGCTGGCCGGGCTGCTGCCCGCCGCCCGGGTGCACACCGGCAAGGACCTCACCGGCTTCCGGGAAGGCCCGGACGGGGTGCTGCTGGACTTCGCGGACGGCACCACGGCCGAGGCCGACGTGCTGATCGGCGCCGACGGGGTGCACTCGGCGGTGCGCCGCGCCGTGGCCGGCGAGGACGCGCCGGTGTACTCCGGCAACAGCGCCCTGCGCGGCCTGGTCGACGCCGCCGACGTGCCCGGACTGGACCCGTCCCGGATGTACATGTTCGCGGGCCCCGCGGCCCGGGCGCTGTGCTATCCGGTCTCCGGCGGGCGGCAGTTCACCTACGTGGTGGTCGTGCCGGCCGCCGAGGGCGACGCCGAGTCGTGGACGAGCGCGACGGACCGGGCCGACCTGGACTCCGTCCTGGCCGGCTGGGCGCCGCAGGTCCGCGAGGTCGTGGCGGCGGCGGGCGAGGTCCGCCGCTGGGCCCTGTACGACCGGGCGCCGCTGGAGCGGTGGAGCACGCGCCGCACGACCCTGCTCGGCGACGCCGCCCACCCGATGCTCCCGCACCACGGGCAGGGAGCCAACCAAGCCATCGAGGACGGGGTGGCGCTCGCCGTCTGCCTCGGTGAAGCGGATGCGGGAGCGGACGGCACCGCCGCCGCGCTGCGCCGCTACGAATCGGTCCGCCGGCCGCACACGACCCGTGTGCAGCTCGGTTCCCGGACAGCCCAGCCCCCAGGGAAAGAGGAGAAGGACAGCATGGCCAACAACAACGGCAACAACATCAACAACGCTGCCGCCAACGTCAACTGGATCCTCGACAACGACGTCGAGGCCAACCTCAACAACAACAACGCCAACAACAACCGCAACAACGTCGACAGCAACAACAACAACCTGAACGACAACGCTGCCTGACCTCCACCCGCGCTGACCGACCCACCACCCCCGGGCAGCACGCAGCACGCAGCACGCGCGCGAGGCGCGCAGCACCGCATGGCACCCCACGGGCCCCCGACGCCGACCGCGTCGGGGGCCCGCCCCGTGCCCGGGGGCCGTATATGCGCCCGATAGGGCGTCGATAGGGCCCTCTCCAAGGATGGGCGGCACCTGACCACGCGAAGGGAACAGCGATGAGCGAACAGCTGCACGACACCGCCGACACCACCGTCTACCGGATCGTGCTCAACGACGAGGAGCAGTACTCCCTCTGGTGGGCCGGCCGCGAACTGCCCGCCGGCTGGCGCGCCGAGGGCACCGAGGGCACCCGCGAGGAGTGCCTCGCGAAGATCAACGAGCTGTGGACCGACCTGCGCCCCGCGAGCCTGCGCCGCCGCATGGCCGCCGGTACCGCCACCCACGCCTGAACCGTCTCCCGTCCCGTCCCGTCCCGTTCCGCCCCGCCCCGCCCACGACAGGCGCACCGGGCCGCACCCACCGGCGCCGCCGGATCCCGATGAATGGAGAGAACGTGAACGACCGCACACCGTCGGGATCCGCGCCCGGCCGTCTGCTGCTGCCCCGGCTGTTCCGGGCCCAGGCCGCCCGTACCCCCGAGGCCCCCGCCGTCCTGGGCGCCGACGGCTCCGTCCTCACCTACGCCGCGTTGGAGCAGCTCGCCTTCCGCCACGCCGCCGCCCTGCGCGCCCGCGGCGTGGCACCCGGCGACTTCGTCGGCGTCTGCCTGCCCCGCGGCCCCGAGCTGGTCGCCGCCCTGCTCGGCGTCTGGTTCGCCGGCGGCGCCTACGTCCCCCTCGACCCCGCTTACCCCCAGGCCCGCCTCGCCCTGGTCCTGGAGGACTCCGGCGCGGCCGTCGTCCTCGCGGCCGCCACCACCGCCGGCCGGCTCCCGGCCGGCACGGCCGTCGTGGACGTCGCCGAGGCGACCGACGCCGTGCCCGCGGGGGAGGGCGGCGCCGGCCTCGCCGCCGCCGACCCCGCCCGCCCCGCGTACCTGCTGCACACCTCGGGCTCCACCGGCCGCCCCAAGGGCGTCCTCGTCCCGCACGCCGGCATCGCCAACCGCGTCCGCTGGCTGGCCCACCGCCACAAGCTCGGCCCCGCCGACCGGTTCCTGCTCAAGACCACCATCGGCTTCGACGCCGCCGGACTCGAACTGTTCGCCCCCCTGATCAGCGGCGGCGCCGTCGCCCTCGCCCCGCAGGACGCCGAGCGCGACCCGGCCGCCCTGCTGCGCGCCGTCGCCGAGCACGGCGTCACCGTCCTGCAGGGCGTCCCCTCGGTCTACCGCCGCCTGGTCGAGCAGTCCGGCTGGGAGGCCGCCACCCGCCTCCGGCTGGTCTTCAGCGCCGGCGAGCCGCTCCACGCCGAGCTGTGCCGGGCCCTGGCCGAGCGCGCGCCGCGGGCCGAGATCTGGAACACGTACGGACCGACCGAAGCCTCCGTCGACATCACCGAGCACCGCTGGGACCCGGCGCAGGAGACCGGCGCCGTCCCCATCGGCCGGCCCATCGCCCACATGCGCGCCCTCGTCCTCGACCCGGCCGGCCGGCCCGTGCCCGTCGGCGTCCCCGGCGAACTCCACGCCGGCGGTGTCGGACTCGCCCTCGGCTACCACGGCCGCCCCGGCCAGACCGCCGAGCGCTTCGTGCCCGACCCGTACGGCGCCCCCGGCGAGCGGCTCTACCGCACCGGCGACCGGGTCCGCTGGCTGGCCGACGGCACCCTGGAGTACCTGGGCCGCCTCGACCAGCAGGTCAAGGTCAACGGCGTCCGCATCGAGACCGGCGAGGTCGAGGCCGCGCTGGCCGGCCACCCCTGGGTACGGGCCGCGGTCGCCGCCGCCGTCCCCGACGGCTCCGGCGGGCACCGCCTCGTCGCCTGGGTGCAGTCCCGCGGCGAGCGCCTGCGCCCCGACGAACTGCGGACCTTCCTGCGCCGCTCCCTGCCCGACCCGCTCGTGCCCGCCGTGTACGTGCCCGTCGCCGAGTTCCCGCTCACCGCCAACGGCAAGATCGACCGCAGTGCGCTGCCCGAGCCGGTCGCCGCCGCGGCCGCCGCCGAGGACGCCCACGTGCCCGTACGCACCGCGGCCGAGCGGGTCGTCGCCGAGAGCTGGGCGCAGATCCTGGGCATCCCCGCCGAACGGATCGGCGCCACCCACGACTTCTTCCAGCTCGGCGGGGCCTCCCTGATGCTCAGTCGGCTCGCCGAGGCCCTCTCGGCCGCCGCCGGCACCCGCGTCGCCCTCCGCTCCCTGTTCACCGCCACCACCGTGGAGGCGCAGGCCGCGCTGCTCGCCGACGCCCCCGCCCCGGCCGCCGGCGACCCGGC
>NZ_JACBGN010000428.1 GCF_013401435.1 Streptomyces sp. BR123 | reverse complement strand
CCCCCGCACCGCCTTCCTCGCCCCCGCCGCCCCTGCCGGGGACACCGCCGAGCCCGGGGAGCGGGCCGCGCTGCGCCCCTTCGAGGCCGAGGTCGTCGAGGGCGCGGGCGCCGACACCGTACGCGTCCTCGCCGAGGTGCTCCCGACCCTGCTGCCCGCCGGGCTGGAGCGCCGCCCCGAGCTGCGCACCCTCGGGGTGGGGCGACTGCCGCTGGGCGACGCCATCGAGCGGATCGCCGGCATCGAGCGCACCCCCGAGTGGTGGCACCGGCTCTACGACAGCCTGGCCGGCGTGGACCCGGACCGGCTCTCCGGCCTGCCCGTGCCGCTCGCCGACGGCCGCACCACCATCGGCCCCCGCCACGTGCTGCTGCCCGAGGCGGACACCCCGAAGGACCTGGCCCGGCTGGGCCTGAAGGTGGCCCACCCCGACGCGGCGCACCCCCTCCTGGAGAAGCTCGGCGCCCTCCCGGCCACGCCCCGCGCGATCCTGACGACCCCGCAGGTACGGACCGCGGTGGCGGCCTCCCTCGACGCGGGCGAGGTCTGGGACGAGGACGAGGCCGCCCTGGACGCCGACGAACTCGCCGAGGTCGTCCTGGGCCTGGTCCGCGACGCCGACCTGGCCCCCGGCGACGAACCGTGGCTGGGCGCGCTGGCCCTGCCCGACGAGGACGGCGAGCTCGCGCCGGCCGGCGAGCTGCTGCTGCCCGGCTCCCCGCTGGCCGCGGTCATCCGCGAGGACGAGGTGCCGTACGTCGACGCCGACCTCGCCGCCCGGTGGGGGGCCCAGCCGCTGACCGCCTGCGGCGTCCTCGCCGGCTTCCAGCTGGTCCGCGCCACCGACGTCGTCCTCGACCCGGACGAGCTCGAACCCCGCGACAGCGACTACGCCGAGCCCGACGACGTCGGCCTCCTCGACGCCGTCGACGTGTGGTGCGAGGACGTCCTGGACCAGCTCCCCGACACCCCGCTGCCGCCCGTCGCCACCGAGATCGTCGCCGTCCGCGACCTCGACCTCGTCGACGACGACTGCTGGCCGCAGGCCCTGGCCATGCTGGCCCAGCCGCCTCTGCGGGACGCCCTCACCCAGCCGGTGCGGATCCTGCTGCCCGACGGCACCACCCGGTCCGTGCGCCCGTACACCGCCTGGTGGCTGCGCGACCACCCCGTGCTCGACGGCCGCCGCCCCGCCGGGCTGCGCGCGGCGGGCACCGACCCGCTGCTCGCCGGCCTGTACACCTCGGCGGACGCCACCGGCTTCCAGGACGAGCAGGTCCTGCGGGCCCTCGGCGTCCGCACCTCCGTGGCCGCGCTCCTCGACGAGCCCGGCGGAGCCGCGGAGCTGCTGGGCCGGCTCGCGGACCCCGAGCGGCCGGTCACCGACCGGCAGCTGCACGCCTTGTACGGGGCCCTGGCCGACCTGGAGCCCGAGCAGGTCACGCTCCCGGACGAGCTGCGGGCCGTCGCGGACGGGGAGCTCGTCGTCGTGGACGCCGCCGACGCGGTGATCGCCGACGCCCCGGACCTGCTGCCGCTGACGGCCGGCCTGCCGCTGCTGCCGGTGGCCCCGGCCCGCGCGGCCGACCTGGCGGACCTGCTGCAGGTGCGCCGGCTGTCGGAGACGGTCCCGGCGGAGGTCAGCACGCCGGGCGAGGAGCACGAGGTCCCGGAGGCGGTACGGATCCTGCTGGGTCCGGCGACCCCGTACACGTACCTGGAGCACGAGGAGCTGGTGGCGGGCGGCGTCGAGCTGGACTGGCGGCTCACCCGGGACGGGGTGCTGCACGCCTCCACGCTGGAGGGCGTGGCGGCGGGCCTGGCCTGGTCGGCGGGCCAGTGGCCGCGCCGCTTCGAGGTCGCGGCCCTCCTGGAGGACCCCTCCCGCACGGCGGAACTCGCGCGGGACCGCTGGTTCGACTGAGCGGGCCCGGTGGAGTCCGGTGCGGTGGTCGGGCCCGGCAGGAGCGCGGGGAGCCGCGCCACCGGCGCCCGCACCCACCGGCCCGCGGTTCCGTGCCCGGATCTCCGGCGGAGCGCTGAGGGCCGGAGGCCGGTTCGGGGCGGCCCCCGGTCCGGCCCCGGTCCGGCCGCGGTCACGCCGGTTCGGGGCAGGTCGGCCCCGGTCCGGCCGCGGTCACGCCGGGAAGCGGCGGTCCACCCAGCGGAAGGCGGCTTCGATCAGGACGGCCGCCGCCACGGCGATGCCGACCGCCGCCCACGGCATCTGCGCGCCCACCAGCTTGAGCTGGAAGAAGTCCTGCAGCCAGGGGACGACCAGGACCAGCAGGAACGCCCCGCCCATCGTCCCGACCAGGGCGAGCCGCCACCACGTGTACGGGCGGGCGATGATCGCCAGGACCCACATGGAGGTCAGGAAGAGCGTCAGCGTGGCCGCGCTCGTCTCGGCGTTCAGGGCGTCCGCGCCCGTGTAGTGGTGGCGGGCGACCAGGTACGTGACGAAGGTGGCCACCGCAGCGATCACCCCGCCCGGGATCGCGTACCGCATCACGCGCCGCACGAAGTGCGGCCTGGCCCGCTCCTTGTTCGGGGCGAGGGCCAGGAAGAACGCCGGGACGCCGATGGTGAGCGTGGACAGCAGCGTCAGGTGCCGCGGCAGGAACGGGTACTCCACCTGCCAGCAGACCACCAGGATCGCCAGCAGCACCGAGTAGACGGTCTTGGTCAGGAAGAGGGTCGCGACGCGCGTGATGTTGCCGATGACGCGGCGGCCCTCGGCCACCACCGACGGCAGGGTGGCGAAGCTGTTGTCGAGCAGGACGATCTGGGCGACGGCCCGGGTGGCCTCGGAGCCCGAGCCCATGGCGACGCCGATGTCCGCGTCCTTCAGGGCGAGCACGTCGTTGACGCCGTCTCCGGTCATCGCGACCGTGTGGCCCCGGGACTGCAGCGCGCCGACCATGTCCCGCTTCTGCTGCGGCGTGACCCGCCCGAAGACCGTGCTCCGGACGAGTTCCTCGGCCATCCCGTCCTGCTCGGCGGGCAGCAGGCGCGCATCGACGGTGTTGTCCGCGCCGGGCAGGCCCAGCTTGCCGGCGACCGCGCCGACCGATACCGCATTGTCGCCGGAGATCACCTTCGCGCGGACGTTCTGCTCCTCGAAGTAGCGCAGGGTGTCCGAGGCGTCGGCGCGCAACCGCTGTTCCAGGACGACCAGCGCGGTCGGCCGGGCGCCGACGACGACGGCGTCGTCGTCGAGCTCGCGGGCGGCGCGGGCGAGCAGCAGCACGCGCAGGCCCTGCTCGTTCAGCTCGTCGATCTCGCCGAGGGCCGGGTCGCCGTTCGGCAGCAGCACGTCGGGGGCGCCGAGCAGCCAGGTGGAGCTCTCCCCGTCGCCCTCGCTGAAGCTCGCCCCGCTGTACTTGCGGGCGGAGGAGAACGGCAGCGACTCGGTGCAGCGCCAGTCCGCGCTGTCCGGGTAGGCGTCGATGATGGCCTGGAGGCTGGCGTTGGGCCGCGGGTCGGACTCGCCGAGCGCGCCGAGGACCTGCCGGACGTACGGGGGCTCCGCGCCGCCGAGCGGGCGCAGCTCGGTGACGTCCATGCCGCCCTCGGTGAGGGTGCCGGTCTTGTCGAGGCAGACGACGTCCACGCGGGCGAGGCCCTCGATGGCGGGCAGCTCCTGCACCAGGCACTGCTGGCGGCCGAGCCGGATGACGCCGATCGCGAAGGCCACGGAGGTCAGCAGGACCAGGCCCTCGGGGATCATGGGGACGATGCCGCCCACGGTCCGGGCGATGGAGTCCTTGAGGTTGTTGTCCTTGACGACCAGCTGGCTGACGATGAGGCCGATGGAGGTCGGGATCATCATCCAGGTGACGTACTTGAGGATGGTGGAGATGCCGGAGCGCAGCTCGGAGTGGACCAGCGTGAAGCGGGTGGCCTCCTCGGCGAGCTGTGCGGCGTAGGCCTCGCGGCCGACCTTGGTGGCGGTGAAGGCGCCGCCGCCGGCGACGACGAAGGACCCGGACATCACCGGGTCGCCGGGCTTCTTGAGGACCGGGTCGGCCTCGCCGGTGAGCAGGGACTCGTCGATCTCCAGGCCGTCGGCCTCGCCGACGACCCCGTCGACGACGACCTTGTCGCCCGGGCCGAGCTCGATGACGTCGTCCAGGACGATCTCGGAGGTGGAGACCTCGGCGGTGCGCCCGTCGCGGCGGACGCTGGGTCTGGCCTCGCCGATGACGGCGAGGCTGTCGAGGGTCTTCTTGGCACGGAGCTCCTGGATGATGCCGATGCCGGTGTTCGCGAGGATCACGAAGCCGAAGAGGCTGTCCTGGATCGGCGCGACGATCAGCATGACGAGCCACAGGACGCCGATGATCGCGTTGAAGCGGGTGAAGACGTTCGCGCGGACGATGTCGGCGGTGGAGCGGGACGAGCGGACGGGGACGTCGTTGACGGCTCCGCGCGCGACGCGCTCGGCCACCTCGGCGGTGGTCAGGCCGCCGGGCGTGAACGGGGGCGCGGGCGGG
>NZ_JACBGN010000427.1 GCF_013401435.1 Streptomyces sp. BR123 | reverse complement strand
GGCTCGGGTGGGTGGCTCGGGGCCGTGTCAGGCGGCGGCTTCCTGTTCTGCGAGGACTCGCGCGTTCCATTCGCCCTTGATCGCCCGCCAGCCCTCGTCCGTCTCGCCGAGGCGCCAGTAGCCCGAGATCGACAGGCGCTCCTTCGGGATGCCCCGCTCCAGGCGCAGGTGGCGGCGGAGCTCCTTGACGAAGCCGGCCTCGCCGTGGACGAACGCGTGCACGTCGCGGGAGGGGAAGTCGAGGGACCTGACCGCCTCCACCAGGGCCTCGCCCACCGGGCGGCTCCCGCGGTGCAGCCACACGGGGACGGTGCCGTCCGGCGTCGCGACCTTCTGCTCGTCCGCGGGGCCGTCGATCTCCACCAGGGCGTGGACCCGGGCGCCGGCCGGCATCCGTTCCATGGCCGCGGCGATCGCCGGCAGCGCGCTCTCGTCGCCCGCGAGGAGGTGCCAGTCGGCCTCCGCGGCCGGGGCGTACGCGCCGCCCGGGCCGAGGAAGCGGACGAGCTCGCCCGGCTGGGCGCGCAGGGCCCACGGGCCGGCCAGCCCCTCGTCGCCGTGGACGACGAAGTCGAGGGTCAGCTCCAGGTGGGCCGGGTCCCAGCTGCGGACCGTGTACGCGCGCTGGCGCGGCCACGCGGCGGGCGGGTACTGGGCGCGGATGCGGTCCAGGTCCCACGGGGAGGGGTAGTCGACGCCCTCCGGCGCGAACAGCAGCTTGATGTAGTGGTCCGTGAACTCGCCCGCACTGAACCGGGCCAGTCCGGCGCCACCGAGAACCACCCGCACCATGTGCGGCGTCAGCCGCTCGGTCCGCACGACGACTGCGGTGCCGACCTTGCGGGCGCGTCCTTCTGCCACGGCGTCTCCCCTGACTCCCCTGAAACTTAGGATTACCTAAGTTAGCACCTCAGGGAAGCAGCGCGCTCCGCAGGCGCGCCACCGCGCCGCCCAGACCCCACCGGTGGGCAAGTGCATCGACGAGTTCCGGCTGTGCCGGAGCCGTCGGCAGCGCCGGGTCGAACGCGGGCAGCGGCACGTCGGCGGCCACCCGGACCACCTTGGGAGCCACGGCCAGGTACGGCCGGGCCTCGTCCAGCCGCTTGCGCTGAACGGGTGTCAGCTTCGACGCGGGGTCGCCGACCGCGGCGATGATTCCGGCCAGGTCTCCGTACGTCCCCAGCAGCTTCGCCGCCGTCTTCTCGCCGATCCCGGGGACCCCGGGGAGGCCGTCGCTCGGGTCGCCGCGCAGCAGGGCGAGGTCCGCGTAGCCGGGGCCGTCGACGCCGTACTTCGCGTGCAGCCAGGCCTCGTCGGTGACCTGGAGCGTCCCGACGCCCTTCAGCGGGTACAGCACGCGCCGCTGCCGGGCGTCGTCGACCAGCTGGTACAGGTCCCGGTCGCCGGTGACGATGTCCACCGGGCCGGCGGCCCGCGCCGTCAGCGTGCCGATCACGTCGTCCGCCTCGTATCCGGCCACGCCCACCCGGGCGATGCCGAACGCGTCCAGCGCCGCCTCGATGATCGGCACCTGCGGGGTGAGGGTGTCCGGGGTCTCCTCCACGTCCGGCAGCCCGGCCGCCGTCTCCTGCGCGACCCGGTGCGCCTTGTAGGAGGGGATCAGCTCCACCCGCCAGTGCGGCCGCCAGTCGGCGTCCATGCACGCCACCAGGTCGTCGGGGCGGTGGTCCTGCACCAGGCGGGCGATGAAGTCGAGCAGCCCGCGCACCGCGTTGACCGGGGTGCCGTCCGGGGCCTTCACGGAGTCCGGTACGCCGAAGTAGGCGCGGAAGTAGAGGGAGGCGGTGTCCAGCAGCATCAGCCGTCGAGTCGTCGTCACGACGACGATGATGCCGCACCCGGCCGAACCCGAAGGGTTACGGCCAGGGGGACGCAAAGTGGCCGCAGAAGTGATCGGACATGGCGCAGGAGTTCACCCGGGGCGTAGCCCGGTCCGCCCGCGGGCGCGAAACCGGGGGCGGTTGCTGCGTAAGGTGCTTACAGCACACCCCCGTGCGACGGACGCCGATGTACGCCGACAGACCTGACAAGGGGAGGGCAGCCCCGCCATGGACGACAGGGACGGCTCGGACGACAAGGAACGGGACAAGGACGCCAAGGAACCGCTCCGGGTGGGCGTGGCCGTGCGCAAGCGGCGCCGGGCGCTCCACCTGACCCTCGCCGCCGTGTCGGCGCGCAGCGGTCTCTCGGTGCCCTTCCTCAGCCAGATAGAGAACGAGCGGGCCCGGCCCAGCATGCGCTCGCTGGAGCGGGTCGCCGACGCGCTGGAGACCACAGCCGTCGAGCTGCTGGCCGCGTCCGACACCGCGCGCACCGTCGACCTCGTACGGGCCGGGGACGACTCCGGGCTCACCCCGGTCCCGGGGGTGCGCCCCCTCGTCCGCGGGCACCACCAGCTGCACGCGCTGGAGTTCACGGGCGACCAGGACGCCGGCCGCGAGTACCAGCACCGCAACGACGAGCTGATGTACGTCGTCTCGGGTGCCTGCCAGGTGGAGGCCGAGGGGCGGGCGTACCGGCTGGAGAGCGGCGACGCCCTGTTCCTCTCCGGCGGTGTGCGCCACCGCTGGCGGGCCGTCACCGAGGACACCCGGATCCTGGTCGTCGCGGTCGGCGACCACATCCATGCGACGTTCGAGCCGCCCGAGCCGGGGCGCTGACCGGCCGTGCGGGTCGTCTCCCTGGTGCCCTCGCTGACCGAGGCGGTGGCCGTCACCGCCCCCGGCCTGCTCGTCGGCGTCACCGACTGGTGCACCCACCCGGCGGACCTCGGCCGGCAGGGCGCCGCGCGCGTCGGGGGCACCAAGAACCCCGACGTCGCCGCCATCGCCGCGCTGCGCCCCGACCTGGTCGTCGCCAACGAGGAGGAGAACCGGGCCCCCGACCTGGCGGCGCTGCGCGCGGCCGGGCTGGAGGTGCTGGTCACCGAGGTCCGCGGGCTGCCGCAGGCCTTCGCCGAGCTGGACCGGCTGCTCGTGCGCGCCCTGGGACTGGCCCGGCCGCGCTGGCTGGACGAGGCCGAGGCCGCGTGGGCCCGGGTGGAACCGGGGCGGGAGCTGCGGGCCGTCGTCCCGGTGTGGCGGCGGCCCTGGATGGTGCTGGGCCGGGACACCTTCGCGGGTGACCTGCTGGCGCGGCTCGGCGTGCACCACATGTACGCCGGGCATCCCGAGCGCTACCCGAAGGTGCCCCTGGCCGAGCTGGCCGCGGCCGACTGCGACCTGGTGGTGCTGCCGGACGAGCCGTACGCCTTCACGCGCGAGGACGGCCCGGAGGCGTTCCCGGGCCGTCCGGCCGCCCTCGTCAGCGGCCGTCACCTGACCTGGTACGGGCCCTCGCTCGCCGAGGCCCCGCAGGTGCTGGCGGCGGCGCTGGCCGCGGCCCGCTGAGCGTCCTGCCGGAAGGGTCGCGACGGGCCGGCCGCCGTCTGCGGGCACGCTGTGGCCGGTCGCGCCGTTCCCCGTGCCCCGTCGGGGCCCTGCCGAAGCGCCGCCGACCCGGCACGGCCGCTCAGCCGGCGGCCGGCCGGCGGGGCAGTAGCCTGCCGGTGGCCAGGCCGCGCAGGGTGTGCCCGGCGGCGAGCAGCCAGGCGGCGAGCAGGGCCGCGTACAGGGCGGCGGCCAGACAGGCGAAGGCGGTCAGACCGGTGTGCCGGGCCAGGCCGGCGGCGCCGGTGACGCAGGTGCCGACGGGGAAGGTCAGTGCCCACCAGGTCATCGCGAAGCCCATCCCGGCGCGGGCCGCCCGGACCAGCAGGGCGGCGGCCAGTGCCAGCCACAGCAGTGCGAAGCCCGTCACCGGGACCCCGTAGACGACCGCGAACGCGCCGAGCGCGCCGGCGTACGGGGCTCCGCCGACGAGCGGGGCCACGTCGGCGAGCTGGTTGACGGCGGTGGTGGACTGGCCGAGCGGGCCCAGGACGAGGAACAGGGTCGGGGTCATCAGGAGCGGCAGGGCGCCGCCGGTGAGCAGCCGGCCGAAGACCATCGGGAGCAGCAGCAGGGTCGCCAGCAGGCTCAGCCCGAACATCGCGTAGCAGGCCAGCAGCAGCGCCTCGCGGGCCTGGCCGGCCGGCAGGTGGGGCACCAGCAGGGGGCCGGTGGCCGCGGAGACCATGGGGGCGACCAGCGGCAGCAGCCAGACGGGGCCGGCCTGGGCGGCGTCGAGGTCGTGCCGGACCACCATCAGGTAGGGCACCGCCACGGCCATGACCAGGCCGACCGCGGTACCGGCGGTGAACAGCGCGGCGTCCGCGGCGACCGCTGCCGGCTCCCCGATCAGGTCCTTGCCGACGACGAGGGTGCCGGCGCCGACGGAGAGCAGGGCCATGGAGAGGCAGCCGTAGAAGGGGGCGACGGCGGGGTCGAGGAGGTGGGCGCGGGCCTGGTCCCGGTGGTACAGCCAGTGGCCGGCGCGGGCGGTCAGGACGACGGCGAGGGCGGCGGCGGACAGCACCCAGACGATCTGGCAGGCCGTGCGCTGGCCGGGCACCTGGTACGGAAGCGTGGCGCCGGCATTGGCGACGATGGCCGTGCCCATGACCGACGCGTACCAGTTGGGGCCGAGGTGGCGCAGGGCCGGGAAG
>NZ_JACBGN010000426.1 GCF_013401435.1 Streptomyces sp. BR123 | reverse complement strand
GCATACGAGATACGGACCGGTCTCGTGGGCTCGTAGATGTGTATAAGAGCCAGCTCCCGCCCCCGTCCACTGGTTCGCGCCGATGCGCGCCGTCGCCGCGGAGGAGTCCGGCCCGGACCGCGGCCCGCCCGGGTCCCTCAGGGAGCCGCCCGCGCCGACGATCCGCAGCATCCGGGCGGCCTCCGCCGCCGGCAGCCGCTCGTCCGGGTCCTTGCGCAGGAGCCCCTCCAGTACGGGGGCCAGCGGCCCGGCCCGGCGCGGCGGCGGCAACTCCCCGTCCACCACCGCCCGCAGGGTCGTCAACGGGGTGTCCTGGCGGAACGGCGAGACCCCCTCGACGGCCGCGTACAGCATCACCCCCAGCGACCACAGGTCCGAGGCGGGTCCCGGCTCGCGCCCCATCGCCCGTTCGGGCGCGAGGAATTCGGGGGAGCCCACCACCTCGCCCGTCCTGGTGATCGCCGTGGAGCCCTCCAGGCGGGCGATCCCGAAGTCGCTCAGCACCACCCGGCCGTCGTTGGCCAGCAGCACGTTGGCGGGTTTGACGTCGCGGTGCAGCACGCCCGCCTCGTGCGCGGCGCGCAGCGCGGCCAGCACCTGCTCCCCGAGGTGCGCGGTGCGCCGCGGGGGCAGCGGCCCCTCCGCCTCCAGCACCTCGGCCAGCGAGAGCCCCCGGACGAGCTCCATCACGATCCAGGGGCGGCCCTCCTCGGTGACCACGTCGTAGACGGTGACCACCCCGCGGTGCGCGACCCGGGCCGCCGCCCAGGCCTCCCGTTCGAGCCTCCGGTAGAGCCGCCCGACCTCGGCGCCGTCCAGCCCCGCCGGGGCCCGTACCTCCTTGACGGCCACCTCGCGGGCCAGGACCTCGTCCCGTGCCCGCCACACGATGCCCATGCCGCCCCGGCCCAGCACACCGAGCAGCCGGTACCGGCCCGCGACGACCCGGCCGTCGGCCGCGCCCGGTCCGCCGTCCGTGTCCGTCCCACCCCGGTTGTCGGTCACGCGCGCCCCCTGTGCGTCCAATGCATCCGCGCACCCCCTGCGTCGGAGTCGCGGCGATGCGTCATCGGGTGGTCACTCCACGTTACCGCAGCGGGGGCCGCCTGACCCCTGTTGTGCAGGCAGGAATCGCCTCCGGCGATTCCCCGAACCCCCGCACCTTGCGGAGAGTAACCGCCGACTCCGCTGAGTAACCGTCAACTCCCCGACGCATAGGGGTAATTCACACCACCGGGATACCCGCGGGCATCCCGGGGGCGATAGGGTTAACCTGCCCGGGCCGGGTGCCTTCGTACGGGTGGGGAGAGAAAAGATGGAACAGATAGCAATGCGCAGCAGGCCGCCCCGCGTGCCTGCCATCACCTGCGGCAGCAGTGCGACCAGCTCGCGCCTCGACCGCCACCTCGCCGTGCTGGGCGGACCCGCCGTCCCCCGCCGGGAGGTCGCCGAGGCCACCCTGCTGATGCGCGAGCTCACCGCCCGCGACCACACGCACCGGCTGCGCAGCCGCAGCGCGCGCGTCTCGCTCTTCGCGCCGCTCCGCCGCCTGCGCCGCTCGCTCTTCGGCAGCCGCCGCTCGTAAGAACTGCCCCCGAACCCGAGAAGTTTCGCCCCGGCCCTACGCAATCACTCCATCCCGGCGCAGTGTCGTGATCTGCGCGCCCGACATCCCCAGGGCGCGCAGCAGGGCCTCGGTGTGTTCGCCGAGTGCGGGCACCGCACCCATGTGCGGTGCCGCACTTCCCGGCAGGCCGATCGGCGGCAGCAGCGCCCGCAGCGGGCCCACCGGTGAACCCACCTCCCGCCAGCGGTCCCGTGCCGCCAACTGCGGGTGCCCGGCGAGCTGTTCCACCGAGTTCAGCCGGGCGCAGGCGATACCCGCCGCCTCCAGCCGCCCGATCGCCTCTCCGGCGTCCAGCAGGGCCAGCGCCTCCGCCACCACGGCATCGGTCTTCTCCCGGCCGCGGGTGCGCGCCGCGTTCGTCGCGTACGCCGGATCGTCCGCCAACTCGGGCCGCCGCAGCACCCGTTCGGCGAGACGGCGCCACTCCCTGTCGTTCTGCACCGACAGCAGCACCCGGTCGCCGTCCGCCGTCGCGTAGGCGTCGTACGGGGCGATCACCGCATGCGCCAGCCCCGTCCGCACGGGCTGCCGCCCGCCGTGCATCGTGTGGTGCAGCGGATGCCCCATCCACTCGGCGAGGGCGTCGAGCATGGACACCTCCACCCGGCCCCCGCGGCCGGTGACCCCGCGCCGCACCAGCGCCGCGAGCACCCCCGAGAAGGCGTACATGGCCGCCGCGATGTCCGCGGCCGGGATGCCCGCCTTGACGGGATGCTCCGGCGTGCCCGTCACCGAGACGAGCCCCGCCTCGCACTGCACGAGCATGTCGTAGGCGCGCTTGTGGGCGTACGGGCCCTCCGCGCCGTATCCGGAGACGTCCACCGCGATCAGCCGCGGGTACCGTGCGCACAGCGCCGCCGAGTCCAGCCCGAGCCGGGCCGCTGCGCCCTGCGCGAGGTTCTGGACGAACACGTCGGCCCCGTCGAGCAGGCCGTGCAGGATCTCCCGGCCGCGCGGGTCCTTGAGGTCCAGTGCGATCGACTCCTTGCCGCGGTTGGCCCACACGAAGTGCGAGGCGAGGCCGTGCGCGGCCGTGTCGTAGGCGCGTGCGAAGTCGCCTCCGTCGGGGCGCTCCACCTTGATCACCCGGGCGCCGAGGTCGGCGAGCTGGCGGGTGGCGAAGGGTGCGGAGACGGCCTGCTCGACGGCGACGACCGTGATCCCGTCCAGCGGCAGGGGTTCGGGCGAGTGTTCCATGGGGTCGATCCCTACCGGGTGGGGGCGGGTCCTGTCACCCCCGTACCGCCGGGGCGTCCGGCCGGACGGCCGATTCCCGCCCTTGCGGTGCCCCGGCCCCGCCTCCTCCAGCCCGTCGGCCGAGACACCCCATCACTGCGTACGGTGCACGTAACTAGGATGGTGGCGAGGTGATGAACCATGGCATCCAGCGGGCGTCCCGCCGACCCGGAAGTGATCTGGACCCGCCCGCAGCGCGCCGGCCGCGGACCCCGGCCCGCGCACACCCGCGAGTCGATCGCGGCCGAGGCCGTGCTGATCGCCGACGCGGAGGGGATCGACTCCGTCTCCATGCGGCGCGTGGCCGCGGGCGTCGGCGCCGGGACGATGTCCCTGTACAACTACGTGCCGCGCAAGGAGGACCTGTACGAGCTGATGGTCGACGCCGTCAGCGGGGAGTACGAGCTGAGCGCGCCGACCGGCGACTGGCGGGCCGACCTGCTGGCGCTGGCCCGGCAGACGCGGCAGCTGATGCACCGCCACCCGTGGCTGCCCCGGCTGCTGACCCCGGTCTACGGGTTCAGCCCGAACGCCTTGCGCTACCTGGAGCACAGCCTGGACTGCCTGGCGCCGCTGAAGCGGTCGGGTGCGGAGAAGCTGGAGCTCGTCGCCTCGGTCAACGGCTCGGTGGCGACCTTCGTGGCGGGGGAGCTCGCCATGGCGGAGCGGGCCCGGGCGCTGCCCTGGGGCGAGGCCGAGGAGACCGCGGTCCGCACGGCCTGGCTGGGCTCGGCGCTCGCGACCGGCCGGTACCCGCTGCTGGGGGCCGCGCTCGCGGACGCGTACCCGGTGGCGGAGGCGGCCGCCGACATGGGCGCGGTGTTCGACCGCTCGGTGAACCGGCTGCTGGCGGGCTGGGAGACCGCCTGAGGGGGCGCGGGCGCGGGCGCGGCGCGTCCGCGGGCCGGGCCGTCCCGACCCGTCCCGGCCCGGTCAGAGCAGGGCGAACTGCCCGCCCGGGCCCTCCTCCCTGTGGTCCAGGACGGACGCCGGCCGCCGTGACCAGACCGGCACCGGCAGCACCCCCGCCGCCGTCAGGCCGGCGCGGGACAGCAGCGGCCCCGGGGTGAACGCCTCCCGCTCCGGGGCCAGATCGGCCAGCAGCGCCAGGGCGGTCACCAGGGCCGGCAGCTCCGAGGTCCAGGCCTGCGGCCACTCGGCCGGGCCGAGCGCCTCCAGCCCCTCGGCGCCGGGTCCCCGGTGCGTGCAGCGGGCGGCGAACCAGGCCCGCAGCACCGGCGTGCCCGCTCCCGGGCCCCCGGACCCCGCGGGCGTGCCCGGCACCGCGTACTCCCAGGCGGCCCGCGGCACCGGGGAGACGGTCCCGGACCCGAGGCTCAGCGTCTCGGTCTCCGGATCCCAGTCGAGCCCGTCGGGCCAGGCCTGGACCGCCGAGCGCACGTACGGCCGGCGCCCGCCGGGCAGCCGGGGCGGCTCGCCGCCGTCCACCCCGCGTACCTGGACCGCGAGCAGTCGCCGGCCGAGGTCCAGCCCGGCGTGCCAGCGCTCGGGGTCGGCGGTGAGCGGCACCTCGTGGCCGCGCGGGCCGGGCCGGCCCACCGCCAGAATCCAGCACAGCACGTCCTGTGGGGCGACCGGGCAGCCGTAGCGCTCGGCCAGCAGCGGCAGCAGGCCCGGCGCGAGGTTCGGCTCGGCGCCGCCGGGGCGCCGGTGCAGCGGGCGGATGCCGCCCAGCCGGCCCGCCGGGAGGTGCCGGGTCACGAGCAGCCCCGGGCCGGGGGCGGGG
>NZ_JACBGN010000425.1 GCF_013401435.1 Streptomyces sp. BR123 | reverse complement strand
CGACGGCGGCGGCGCCGGGGCGGGCGGGGACCTGCTGAGCCTGCTGTCCGCCGCCGGCAGCACGCAGGACGGCGAGTTCGACGCGGCCGAGCTGCGCGACCAGGTGCTGATATTCCTGCTGGCGGGGCACGAGACGACCGCGACCTCGCTCGCCTTCTCCCTGCACCTGCTGGGCCGGCACCCCGAGCACCAGGCGCGGGCCCGCGAGGAGGTCCTCCGCGTCCTGGGCGACCGTGCGCCCGAGGCCGCCGACCTGGAGCGGCTCCCGTACCTGACGCAGGTGCTCAAGGAGGCGATGCGGCTCTACCCGGCGGCCCCGGTCATCGGCCGCGGCTCCGTCGCCGCCACCGAGGTCGCGGGGCACGCCGTCCCGGCGGGCGCGGACGTGATCCTCGCCCCGTGGGTGACGCACCGCCACCCGCGGTACTGGCCGGACCCGGAGCGGTTCGACCCGGACCGCTTCACGCCGGAGGCGGAGGCCGGACGGCCGCGGTACGCCTGGTTCCCGTTCGGCGGCGGCCCGCGTGCCTGCATCGGTCAGCACTTCTCGATGCTGGAGTCGGTGATCGCGCTGGCGATGCTGCTGCGGGCGTACGAGGTCGAGGCCGTGGACACCGACATCCCCGTCAGCGCCGGGATCACCCTGCGCACCGAGGGCCCGATGCGCTGCCGGATCCGGAGTCTGGCCGGTCGGGGGCGGTCCGGCGCGGACCTCGCCGGCTGACCGTTCGGCGCGACGGCCGGTCGACGCGTCGAACGGCCGGGTGTCCGGCTACACCAGCGCCCCGGTGAAGAACATCGCGCCCAGGAGGGCGTACTGGACCAGGCAGCCGAGCAGCAGCAGCGCTTGGACCCACCGGGGCAGGTCCTTGACGATGACGAGCCCGACGAGCATCTGCGCGTGGTTGCGGTACCACGACATCTCCGCGCCGGCGAAGAACGGCAGCATGTAGATCGTCACCGTCAGGGTGAGGGCTGCCCACTCGGCGGCGTCGAGCCGGCGGTCCCGGACGAGCCGGACCGCGGCCGCGGCGACGACGAGCAGGACGAAGGCCGCGTTCAGCCAGAACTGCGGGCGGTGGGCTGCGAGGCCCTGCTCCACCAGCCAGGTCAGCCGCCCCTCGGGCACGTGCCAGTTCCGGAACGGGAAGGCGTAGGCCTTTCCCATCTCGGCGAAGGGCTGGCGCAGGCCGCCCTGCCCGTAGCTGACCGCCTGGATGGTCTCGTACGCGTCCCAGCGGCCCGTGGCCTGCCACATGAGCCACTTGGTCCAGAGCACGCCGCAGGCCGCGACGGCCGCCGACAGCCCGGCCTTCGCGAACCGCACCGGCCGGCGGTCCCCGTGCCAGGCGAAGAGCGCGCTCAGCAGCAGCATGCCGACGACGGCCGCGCCGACGATGTGACAGGCCGCGGCCACGAAGCCTCCGGCGGCGGCCATGGCCCAGGATCCGCGTTTCACCCCGGCGATGCTGACGAGCAGCGCCAGCGTTCCGAGGGCGATCGGGAACATCGCGTGGAGGTAGATGCCGCCGGGAAACACCGCGGCGATGGCGAGGGTGAGGCCGGTGGACCAGGTGAGCCGTGCGCCGAGCAGCCACCACAGCACCGCGAACACGCCGAACAGCGCCGCTTCGGTGACGACCACGGCGGAGATCTCGTAGGAGAGGCCGGTGGCGGTGAGCGCCCGGACCGCCATGGGGTATCCGGGGAACCAGGCGACGTTCCCGCACATGACGTCGGGGAAGTCCGGGTGGCGTTCGCGGCACCAGAACATCTCGTAGCCGGTCCTGGCGATGGACAGGTAGTGCTCGGAGTCCCAGCGGCGGCGGCTCCCCGTGGACCAGTAGGAGATCCGGGATCCCTCACCGGCCACGGACGCCTGCGCGACCAGCCAGGTGACGAGGTTCGAGAGCAGCCATGCGGCGAGCGGGGGCAGCAGGGCGTGCCGCCGGTCGCGGCGCGCCGGCCGGCCGGGGGCGGCGGCCGGTGCGGGGGCTGGGTCAGCGTTCACTTCACGCCCAGTGTGGCGAACCCGTCCCGGAGCCGCATGCGGAACGGCTCCGCGGCGCTCACGCAGCCGTCGCCGTGTGGTGGCCCTTCAGGCGGTCGAGGTCGGACGGGCGGACCTGGACGGCGAGCAGTGCGACGGCCGCGCCCACGAGGGTGAACGCCGTCGCGGCCACGAAGGCGGCGGTGACGCCCGCGGTGAGGACCACGTCGCCCCACAGGTCCGGGAGCCGGCCGGTGCGCCGGAACACGATCTGCTGTGCCGGGGTGGCGGTGGCCATGAAGTCGGCGACCTGGGCGGGGACCTCGTTGCGGCTGGCCGTGCCGAAGACGGTCACGAGGACGGAAAGGCCGAGCGAGCCGCCGACCTGCTGGGTGGTGTTCAGCAGGCCGGACGCGGCGCCGGACTCGCGCTCGGCCACGTTGGACAGCGCCATCACGGTCAGGGACACGAACTGCAGGCCCATGCCGAGGCCGAAGAAGATCATCGGGCCGAGGATGCTGCCGACGTAGGTGGAGTCGATGCCGGTCCGCGTCAGCCAGCCCAGGCCGATCGTGCAGGACAGGGCGCCGCCCACCATGAAGGGCTTGGGCCCGAACGTGGGCAGGAGCCGCGCGGTGATGCCCGCGGCGATGGCGATGATCACGCTGACCGGCAGGAAGGCGAGGCCGGCCTGGAGCGGACTGAATCCCAGCACGTTCTGCACGAACAGGGTCAGGAAGAAGAACATGCCGAAGATCGCGCAGGCGAGGAACAGCATGGTTCCGTAGGTGCCGGCGCGGTTGTGGTCGGCGAACATGTGCAGCGGGGTGATCGGCTGGACCGAGCGGCGCTCGTTGATGACGAACAGGGTCAGCAGGAGCACGGCCACGCCGAAGGAGGCCAGGGTGAACGGGTCGCGCCAGCCGTCCTGGGCCGCGCGGATGAACCCGTAGACGAGCGAGACCATGCCGACGGTGGACAGCAGGGCGCCGGCGAGGTCGAAGTGGCCGGGGTGGCGCTCGGACTCGTGCAGGACCCTGGTGGCGAGGGCGGCGACGACCACGGCGATCGGTACGTTGACGAACAGCACCCAGCGCCAGTCGAGCCATTCGACGAGGATGCCCCCGAGGAGCAGTCCGGTCGCGCCGCCGGCCGCGGAGACCCCGGCGAACACGCCGAACGCCCGGTTGCGGGCAGGGCCTTCGCGGAAGGTGGTGGTGATCAGGGCCAGGGAGGTCGGGGAGGCGATGGCGCCGCCGACGCCCTGGAGGGCCCGGGCGGCCAGCAACTGGCCCTCCGTACGGGCGAGTCCGCCGAGCAGTGAGGCGAGGCCGAAGAGCAGGACGCCGCAGATGAAGACCCGTTTGCGGCCGAGGATGTCGCCCGTGCGTCCGCCGAGGAGCAGCAGCCCGCCGAAGGCGAGGGTGTAGGCGCTCACGACCCACGACAGGCTCTCGGTGGAGAAGCCGAGCGACGTCTGGATGTGCGGCAGCGCGATGTTGACGATGGTGATGTCGAGAACGACCATGAGCTGGGACGAGCCGATGACGAAGAGCGCGAGCCCCCTTCGGTTCCCGCCCGTGCTGCCGTCGGTCTCCTTGCCGGTCGGCGATGCGTTCGGGTCCACCCTCCCGACGCTAAACCTGCCCCCCGGGGCACACCACTCGAATGGCCCAGCATGCACGACCTGTGCAGTGTGCCATTTCACATGTCACACTGCCGTCCATGGACGATTTCCTCAGGCTCTCCGCCCGGACGGCCCGCTTCACGTACGGCGCCCCGCGCGCGTTCGCCTTCGGCGACGGCGGCCGGCTGCTCTGGTTCCTCCGCTCCTCCGGCCCCGCCGACCCCCACGACTCCCTCTGGGTCCTGGACACCGCCACCGGCTCCGAAACCCTCCTCGCCGACCCGCGCGCCCTCGCCCCCGCACCCGGCCCGCTCCCCGTCGCCGAGCGGCGGCTGCGCGAGCGGACCCGGCTCACCGCCGCCGGGATCGGCTCGTACGCGCTCTCCGGCGACGGGCGGAGCGCGGCCTTCGCCCTCTACGGCCGCCTGTTCACGGTCGCGTACGCCCCCGGCGCCCGGCCGGCCGTCGTCGAGGTGCCCGCCGCCGGCCCCGCCTTCGACCCCCGCCCCGACACCGACGGCTCCCGCATCGCCTACGTCACCGACGACGCCCTGTACACCGCCCCCGGCGGGCGGGTCAGCCCCGACGACGGGGCCCGCTGGGGCGTCGCCGAGTTCGCCGCCGCCGAGGAGCTCGGCCGCTCCCGCGGCCACTGGTGGTCCCCCGACGGCGCCACCCTCCTCGCCGCCCGTGTCGACGAAACCGCCCTCCAGCGGCGCCACTTCGCCGACCCCGCGCACCCCGAGCTGCCGCCCGAGGACTTCGCCTACCCCGAGGCGGGCGGGCCCAACGCGGACGTCCAGCTGTGGGTCCTCGGGCCGGGCGGCCGACGGATCCGGCTCGACTGGGACGCCGAACGCTTCCCGTACGTCTCCGACGCGTCCTGGGAGTCGTCCGAGGAGATCCTGCTGACCGTCCAGGACCGGCTCCAGCAGTGCGTCCTGCTGCTCACCGCCGACCCCGCCACCGGCCGCACCGGGGAGCTGTCCCGCACCAC
>NZ_JACBGN010000424.1 GCF_013401435.1 Streptomyces sp. BR123 | reverse complement strand
GGTTCGGAAGGGGCCCAGAGGGCTTCTGAGGCTGCTGTGGGGGACGGGTCGGCCGATGGGTCGGCCGGCCTGCCGCAGCGCGCCCGTGAGCGGCACTGGGCGGCCGGGAAGGACGTCCGGCATGCCGTCCACGGGCCGGGGTGGGTGCAGGGCAGCGGGCTCGGGCGGGTCACCGTGCGGTTCGAGCAGCCGGGATCGGCCCCCGGCCGGGTCCGCACCTTCCAGGTGGACGACCCCGACCTGGAGCCGTCCGATCCGCTGCCCCTGGTGGGCCGGGGCGGGTGACCAGGGCGGGGCGACCGGGCCGGGCGGGGGCTACTCCTTGCCCTGCTCGCCGTTGGCCACGTGGCCGAAATCACCCCTGAACGTGAAGTCGGACGGGAGGGAGACGTCCAGCCCGTAGTGGTGGTAGAGCTGCAGCTCCTGCTCGGGGGAAAGATGGCGGCCGACACCGAAGTCCGGGGCGCCCTTGATCAGGGCGCGCTCGAAGGGGACGCGCAGCGTGTCGCCGACCAGTTCGCTCGGCTCCAGGGGGATGAAGGCGTCCCGGCTGAACAAACCGGTCCGGACGGCGGCCCATTCCGGGACGCCGGTGGCATCGTCGAGGTAGACCTCGTCAACGGTTCCGATCTTGGTGCCGTTGCGGTCGAACGCCTTGCGGCCGATCAGGCTGCGGGGATCGATATCTGTCTGCACGGTCCCTCCACGTGGTCGCAACTCCTCCGTAATGACTACAAAAGGCCATTTCCCCGGAGGGGGCCACTCGAGGGAGATCCCGCAACCTCGCTGGTAGGCTGGGTGATGGCTGCTGACCCTGTGCGGGAGAGTCCTCCACCGAGTTCGACGGAGGCGCCGAAGGAGCAAATCCTCCCCGGAATCTCTCAGGCATACGTACCGCACGGACGAGGCCACTCTGGAAAGCAGGGGCGGTGCCGGGCCCGCAGTGCCGGTTCCACCCCTCACCGACGGTGAAAACCGGACCCCGCGGACGAACTCCGCAGGAGCCGGTGAAGCTCTCAGGTTGAGATGACAGAGGGGGAGGCCGTCCGGGCGCCCGCGCCGTGGTGCCCCTCGCAGGTCGTACGACCCAGGAGGCCTCCGTACATGACCGCCAACCGCATTCCGCTCTCCCAGCTGGAGCGAGGCATCCCCTTCGAGCAGCGCCACATCGGCCCGGACGCCGAGGCGCAGGCCAAGATGCTCGCCCAGGTGGGCTACGGCTCGCTCGACGAACTGACCGCCGCCGCGGTACCGGACGTCATCAAGACCGCCGAGGCGCTGAACCTGCCCGAGGCGCGGACCGAGGCCGAGGTGCTGGCCGAGCTGCGCCGCCTGGCCGGCCGCAACCAGGTCATGACCTCGATGATCGGTCTCGGCTACTACGGGACCTTCACCCCGCCGGTGATCCTGCGCAACGTGATGGAGAACCCGGCCTGGTACACCGCGTACACGCCGTACCAGCCCGAGATCTCCCAGGGTCGCCTCGAGGCCCTGCTGAACTTCCAGACCGTCGTCGCCGACCTGACCGGCCTGCCGACCTCGGGCGCCTCCCTCCTCGACGAGGGCACCGCCGCCGCCGAGGCCATGACCCTGGCCCGCCGCGTCGGCAAGGCCAAGGGCAACGTGTTCCTCGTCGACGCCGACGCCCTGCCGCAGACCATCGCCGTGATCGAGACCCGTGCCGAGCCGATCGGCATCGAGGTCGTCGTCGCCGACCTGTCCGAGGGCATCCCGGCCGAGATCGCCGAACGCGGCATCTACGGCGTCCTCGTCCAGTACCCGGGTGCCTCCGGTGCTGTCCGCGACATCAAGCCGGTCATCGACCAGGCGCACGAGCTCGGCGCGATCGTCGCCGTCGCCGCCGACCTGCTCGCGCTGACCCTGCTGACCTCCCCGGGCGCCCTGGGCGCGGACATCGCCGTCGGCACCACCCAGCGCTTCGGCGTCCCGATGGGCTTCGGCGGCCCGCACGCCGGCTACATGGCCGTCCAGGACAAGCACGCCCGCTCGCTGCCCGGCCGCCTCGTCGGCGTCTCCGTGGACGCGGACGGCAACAAGGCGTACCGCCTTGCCCTGCAGACCCGTGAGCAGCACATCCGCCGCGAGAAGGCCACCAGCAACATCTGCACCGCGCAGGTGCTGCTCGCCGTCATGGCCGGCATGTACGCCGTCTACCACGGCCCCGAGGGCCTGAAGACGATCGCCCGCCGCACCCACCGCTACACGGCGCTGCTCGCCGCCGGTCTGACGGCCGGCGGGGTCGAGCTCGTGCACGGCTCGTACTTCGACACCCTGACCGCCCGCGTGCCCGGCAAGGCCGCCGAGGTCGTCGCCGCCGCCCGCGAGGGCGGGGTCAACCTGTTCCA
This sequence comes from Streptomyces sp. BR123, assembly GCF_013401435.1. Taxonomy (GTDB): domain Bacteria; phylum Actinomycetota; class Actinomycetes; order Streptomycetales; family Streptomycetaceae; genus Streptomyces. Next base: position 2,300 of record NZ_JACBGN010000424.1, on the reverse strand, counting down.
GGTCGACGCCGACCACGTCTCCGTCTCCGTCGACGAGACCACCCTGCGCGCCCACATCGAGGCAGTCTGGGCCGCCTTCGGCGTCACCGCGAGCATCGAGGCGCTCGACGAGACCACCGCCGACGCGCTGCCCGAGGGCCTGCTGCGCTCGGACGCATACCTGACGCACCCGGTCTTCCACCAGCACCGCTCGGAGACCGCGATGCTGCGCTACCTGCGCAAGCTCGCGGACAAGGACTACGCGCTCGACCGCGGCATGATCCCGCTGGGCTCCTGCACGATGAAGCTCAACGCGACCACCGAGATGGAGCCGGTGACCTGGCCCGAGTTCGGCCAGCTGCACCCGTTCGCCCCGGTCGAGCAGGCCGAGGGGTACCTCACGCTCATCAGCGAGCTGGAGGAACGTCTCTGCGAGGTCACCGGCTACGACAAGGTCTCGATCCAGCCGAACGCCGGCTCCCAGGGCGAGCTCGCCGGCCTGCTGGCCGTCCGCGCCTACCACCGCGCGAACGGCGACGAGCAGCGAACCGTCTGCCTCATCCCGTCCTCCGCGCACGGCACCAACGCCGCCAGCGCCGTGATGGCCGGCATGAAGGTCGTCGTCGTCAAGACGGCGGACGACGGCGAGGTCGACGCGGACGACCTGCGCGCCAAGATCGAGCAGTACCGCGACGAGCTCGCCGTGCTGATGATCACCTACCCGTCCACCCACGGTGTCTTCGAGGAGCACGTCGCCGACATCTGCGCCCAGGTCCACGAGGCCGGCGGCCAGGTCTACGTCGACGGAGCCAACCTGAACGCCCTGGTCGGCCTCGCCAAGCCCGGCCACTTCGGCGGCGACGTCTCGCACCTGAACCTGCACAAGACCTTCTGCATCCCCCACGGCGGCGGCGGCCCGGGCGTCGGCCCGGTCGGTGTCCGGGCGCACCTGGCCCCCTACCTGCCGAACCACCCGCTGCAGCCGACCGCCGGCCCGGAGACGGGCGTCGGCCCGATCTCGGCCGCGCCGTGGGGCTCCGCCGGCATCCTGCCGATCTCCTGGTCGTACGTGCGCCTCATGGGCGGCGAGGGCCTCAAGCGCGCCACCCAGGTGGCCGTGCTCGGCGCCAACTACATCGCCAAGCGCCTGGAGCCGCACTACCCCGTGCTCTACACCGGCCCGGGCGACCTGGTCGCACACGAGTGCATCATCGACCTGCGCCCGCTGTCGAAGGAGACGGGCGTCAGCGTGGACGACATCGCCAAGCGCTTGATCGACTACGGTTTCCACGCCCCGACCATGTCCTTCCCGGTGGCCGGAACGCTGATGATCGAGCCGACGGAGTCCGAGGACCTCGTCGAGATCGACCGGTTCTGCGACGCGATGATCGCCATCCGCGCCGAGATCGAGCGGGTCGCGTCCGGCGAGTGGCCGGCCGACGACAACCCGCTGCGCAACGCCCCGCACACCGCGGCGATGCTCGGCGGCGAGTGGGCGCACGCGTACACCCGGGACGACGCTGTCTTCCCTGGTGGCGTCTCGGCGACCGAGAAGTACTGGCCGCCGGTGCGCCGGATCGACGGCGCCTTCGGCGACCGGAACCTGGTCTGCTCCTGCCCGCCGCTGGACGAGTACGACAGCTGAGGCGTACGGCGACCTGACACAAAAGCATGAGCTGACTGCACGCTGAAGGGGCCGGTCCGGGAGAATTGCTCCCGGACCGGCCCCTTCGGCTTCGGCTGTTCCGGCGTTCCGCCGAGCCGGCGTCGGCTAGGCCGCCTGCGCCGCCACCACCGGGCGGTGCGGAGCGATGATCTGGCCGTCCGGCAGCAGCTCACCGGTGTCCTCGAAGAGCAGGACACCGTTGCACAGCAGGCTCCATCCCTGTTCGGGGTGGTTGGCCACGGGCTTGGCGGCCTCCCGGTCGGCGGAGTCTGCTGACGGGCACGCTGGCTGGTGCTGACACATGGATGCGTTCTTTCGCTGCGGTGTGGTCTGTGTGCTGCGGCTCGATGCCTGGTTCATGGCCGCCCCCCGTGGTCGACGACGTGATGTGGTCAGTCCCAGTGTTGCCCTCCGGACCTCGGTCCGCAGGGATTTCCGGTAGCTGTCCTCACAGATTGATGACGCATCACCCGTGCGGGCGGTTCAGCCCAACTCGCCTGTCATTTTGGGTGGTTCACGGGTGGCCCGGCGGGACTAGGCCGGATGGGCCGTTCGGGGGAGGGCCTGATCAGGCGGCCGGAGCGGCCAGAGGCGGCCTCATCGGCGGGGCGGGCGGGGTGAGCCGGTGGGTCATCACGGGCAGCAGCTCGGACAC
>NZ_JACBGN010000423.1 GCF_013401435.1 Streptomyces sp. BR123 | reverse complement strand
GGCAGCACGTCGGGGATCACGGCCTGGAAGGCCGGGGTGAACGCGGCGGAGGCGGCCTGCAGCACGAAGATCAGGGCGGCCGAGCCGAGGAAGCCGGCGGCGGTGCCGAGGAAGAGCCGGTCGTAGCCGGTGACGGCGAGCAGGGCGGCAGCCAGGGCCGGACTGAACAGGCTCTCCAGGTCGTAGGCCAGCCGGGACAGGGACAGCGCCCGGGTGTAGTCGCGCTCCTCGGGCAGCACGTCGGGGATCACGGCCTGGAAGGCCGGGGTGAACGCGGCGGAGGCGGCCTGCAGCACGAAGATCAGGACGTAGACCTGCCAGACCCGGTCGACGAACGGCAGGGACAGGGCGACCGCGGCGCGGCCCAGGTCGGCGCCGATCAGGAGGGTGCGGCGGGGCAGCCGGTGGGCGAAGGCGCCGACGGCGGGCGCGATGGCGACGTACGCCACCATTTTGATCGCCAGCGCGGTGCCGAGGACCGATCCGGCCCGGGGACCCGCGATGTCGTAGGCGAGCAGGCCGAGGGCGACGGTGGCCAGGCCGGTGCCGGTCAGGGCGACGGCCTGGGCTGCGAACAGGTGCCGGTAGGTGCGGTTGCGCAGGACGGACAGCATGCGGCGGCCTTCCGCTCGGCAGGGTCACCCCCACCGTATCCTCATGTGCACGAATGCGCACATGAGGATGTGCCGCCCGCACGCCCCGGCCGCGGCCCGCACGCCCGGCCATACGCTGTTCCCATGGCCCTGAGCGATTCCCTGCCACCTGCGACCGCCTCGCACCTGCGCGCCCCCGACGGCGCCCGGCTGGCCGAGGCGGCATCGGTCTTCGCGCTGCTCTCCGACCCCACGCGCCTGCACCTGCTGTGGCTGCTCGCCCAGGACGAGTCCGACGTCGGCACCCTCGCCGAGCAGTGCGCCGCCTCGCGCACCGCGGTCAGCCAGCACCTGGCCAAGCTGCGGCTGGCCCGGCTGGTGGAGTCCCGCAGGGAGGGGCGCCACGTGCACTACCGGCTCCGCGACGGCCATCTGCGCCGCCTGGTCCTGGAGGCGCTGAGCCACGCCGACCACCGGGTGAGCGGAGAGGCACCCCACGACTGACGGCCTCCGTGCGAGGCTGGTGCCATGCCGTCCCGAGGTGTGGTGCCCGTGGTGCCCGAGCTGGTGCAGCTGACGACCCCGGCGGGGGTGCCGCCCGCCACCGCCCGGCAGCTGGCGGACTGCTGGACGGCCGTGGTCAACGCGGGCGGCGCGGTGATCGCCCCCGAGCTGCCGATGCCGCCCGTGTCCGCGGCCGATGTCGCGCCCGCCGTGGACCGGCTCGTCCGCGCACTCGATCCGGTGCGGTGCCGGATCCTCCTCGCCGTCGACGGCGGAACCGGCGGAACCCTGTCCGGCTGGCTGGTTCTGCGCCATGACCCGCACCCGCTGGTGGCCCACTGCGGGGTGGTCAACCACCTTCAGACCCTCCCCGGGCTGCGCGGCCGCGGCATCGGCAGCGCCCTGATGACCGGCGTGGCCGGCATCGCCCGCGACGAGCTCGGCCTGGAACGGCTGCAGCTCAGCGCCCGCTCCGGGTGCGGGCTGGAGGAGTTCTACCGCCGGCTGGGCTGGGCGGAGGTGGGCCGGTGGCCGGGTGCGCTGCGTGTGGCGCCCGGGGACGACCGGGACGACGTCCTGATGAGCCTCACCCTCTGAAACGGCCGTACCGATCCGGCCAACCGCCCCCGCATGCTCCCACGCCCCCTTCAGCTGCGGCAGGCGGGGAGCGATGATGGGCGGAGCCGTACGAGTGATCGCGGATGCGGGTCCGCATGCGTCGTCGGGGAGGGACGGCCGGGATGAGCGACGCCCCTTTGTACCTGGAACCGCGGCTCACTTCGGGCCCTGCGGCCCTGCTGCGTTCCGGCCCGTTCCTGCACGGCCTCGTGGACGCGCTGGGGTCGCCCCTGAACGTGGTCCTGCCCGACGAGTTCGAGCGCAACGCGGAGGCGTTCGCCGCGGTCCTGCGCCGGCACCGGCTGCCCGGCCGGATCTGGTTCGCCCACAAGGCCACCGGATCCAGCGCCCTGGTCCGCCATGCGGCAGCCACCGGCGCCGGGCTGGACGCCGCCTCCGTGGAGGAGCTCCAGCACGCCCTCGGCGCGGGCTTCACCGGCGACCGCGTCATGGCGACCGGGCCGAAGGACCCCGCCTTCCTGTGGCTCGCCGCCCGCTGCGGGGCCGTCGTGAACGCCGACGGGCCGGGCGAGCTCGCCGAGGCCGCCCGGCTGGTGCGCACCCGCGGCCTGCCCCGGCTGCGCGTCGTGCTGCGCCTGTCGGAGTTCGGTGCGGCCGGGCCCCGCACCCTGTCCCGGCCCACCCGCTTCGGCACCCCCGAACGGAACCTGGCCCGGCTGCTCGACCTGCTCGACACCCTCCGGGACGCCCTGGAGCCCGTCGGCGTCGGCTACCACCTGGACACCACCAGTGCGGACGAGAAGGCCGTCGCCCTGGAGGGCTGCCTGCGGGCCGTCGACGAGCTGCGCCTGCGGGGCTTCCAGCCGCGGGCCATCGATGTCGGCGGCGGCTTCGGCATCAGCTACCTCGCGCACGCCGGCCAGTGGGAGCGCTGGACGACCGCCCTCACCGAAGCCGTGCTCGGCCGCCGCGGCCCACTGGCCTGGGGCGGCCACGGATACGGCCTGCGCGTGGAGAACGGCGTCCTCAGGGGCGCGCCCGCCCTGTACCCCGCGTACCGGCCGGCCGCCGGGGCCGCCTACCTCGACGAGCTGCTCTCCCGGCCGGCGCCCGGGCTGGGGCGCCCGCTGGGCACGCTGCTGCTGGAGAGCCTGTGCGACCTGTACGCCGAACCGGGCCGCGCCCTCGTGGACCAGTGCGGGCTGACCCTCGGCCGGGTCATGGAGGTCCGCGACGACGCCGGGGGCCCGCCGCGGGTGCGGCTCGCGCTGAACGCCGACGACGTGGGCCTGGAAGAGCACGGCGTGCTCGTGGACCCGGTCCTCGTCCCCCGCGAAGGCGGCGCGGCATCGGTCGACCCGGCCGCCGGCGCCGTCGGCGTGCACCTGATGGGCAGCCTCTGCCTGGAGGCCGACCTGATCACCCGCCGGACCGTCTTCCTGCCCCGCCTGCCCCGGCCGGGCGACCTGCTGGCCTTCCCCAACACGGCGGGGTACTGCATGGACTTCACCGCCACCCGGGCCCAACGCCAGCCCGTGGCCCGCAAGGTGGCCGTCAGAGCCGCCGGGGGCGGCACCGCGGCCGACGCCGGAGAGGAGGGCGGAGCCTGGCGCTGGTGCCTCGACGAGCAGTACTGGCCGGTCACGGAAACGGGGGGATGAGGCACATGAGGTACGACAGCATCACCGACGCCATCGGCAACACCCCGCTGGTGCGCATCGATCCGGACGTGCACGGACTGCGGAACATCGATCTCTACGCCAAGCTGGAGATGCTCAACCCCTTCGGCTCGCTCAAGGACCGGCCCGCCTGGAACATGGTCCGCGAACGCCTGGCCGGTGCCGCGGCCGGCGACGAGACGGTGGTAGAGCTGTCCAGCGGCAACACCGCCAAGGCCCTGGCCCTGATCGCGGGCCTGCACGGGCTGCGGTTCAAGAGCGTCACCAACCGCATGCGGGTCCCGGAGATCAAGGACCTGCTGCTCCTGCTGGGCGCGGAGATCGAGGAGCTGCCCGGGCAGAGCGAGTGCCTGGACCCGACGGACACCGCCGACCCGCTGACCCTCTTCCACCAGCAGCTCAGCGTCCCCGGGAGCGCCCACCTCCACACGGACCAGTACTTCAACCCGCTGAACGCGCAGGCGCACGCGCAGGGCACCGGCCCGGAGATCATCGCCGACCTGGAGGGCCGCGCCCCCGACTGGTTCATCGCCTGCGTCGGCACCGCCGGCTCCTCCACCGGCGTCGCCCGTGCACTGCGCGCGCACGACCCGGCCGTGCGCGTGGTCGGGCTCGTCGGCGCCAAGTCGGACTTCATCCCCGGCATCCGCACCGCCGACGAGGTGCAGGAGGTGGGCCTGTTCGACCCGGCCGCCTACGACGCGATCGAGGCGGTGAGCGCGGACGAGGCCCTCGACGGGATGCTGGTCCTGCTGCGCCGTTGCGGGCTGCTGTCCGGCCCGACCGGCGGGGCCGCCTACCACGGCGCGGTCCGCCACCTGAAGGCCCTCGATGCCGGGCTGACCGAGCGCCGGACGGCCGTGTTCATCGTCTGCGACCGGGCCGAGAGCTATCTGGGCTACGTCCGGCAGCGTCGGCCCGAGCTGCTGGGCCGGCCCGCCGTGCGCAACTCCGCCGCCACCGTCACCGAGGCCGAACTGGCTGCCGTACGCGCGATGGACGTGACCGAGGCCCGCAAGTGGGTCGAGTCGGGGCAGCCTCTGGTGGTCGACCTGCGCGGACCGTTCGCGTACGGGGCGCTGCACATCGACGGCTCGGTCAACATCGTGGACGAGCTGTTCGCGGAGCTCGTGCGGGGCGGACTGCCGTTCAGCACGAGTCGGCCGGTGCTGCTGGCCTGCCCGGTCGGCGAGCAGTCGCAGCGGTACGCGGCCCTGCTGACCCGGATGGGGCATCCGGACGTGCGCAGCCTCGCGGGCGGCATCATCGCCTGGCGGGACGCGGGCGCCCCGCTGGTGCGCGACTGATGGCCGCCCCGCCGACCCCCC